>CAXTCN010000046.1:0-32078 GCA_964242575.1 uncultured Acetobacteraceae bacterium
CCGCAGAAGGCAGCTGCCGCGCCAGGGATGGCGTAAAGAACGTTATCCATTGCACACCGCACCGACCCGGTGATGCCCGGGGCTGCGCCAGCCGAACGTCCGTTGCGCGAACAGCGACAGCCGGTCGGACTGGCAATATCGGCTGGGGTTAAGGTGCGTCAGGACCTGCAACGGCAACCGCTCGGGCGGGACTTCGTGCACATCGGCCGGGTCGGCCATGAGCGGGTCGAGCGTCACGTTGGCCCGGTACTCCGCGCGCAGCCAGCCGCAGTCCGGGTGGACGCGGAGGTAGCGGTTGCCGTCAGGCATCGTCAGGCGCTCGGTGTCCAGCGCCGGGGTGAGCGTCAGCGTCTCGTGCCGGACCTCCTGCCGGTCGAACCGCGCCGCCTCGATGTTGAACACGAGCGTCGCCGGCCGGTGCACCCAGTAGTCCAGCGAGCAGCCGACCTCGAACTCGATCGCGGGCTCCTCAGTCGTCGTCGCGGGTGCTGCGCGTCAGCACCTCGCGCTTGCCCACGTGGTTGGCCGCGGTCACGACGCCCTCCTTTTCCATCTGCTCGATCAGCTTCGCCGCGCGGTTGTAGCCGATTGAGAGGTGGCGCTGGATGAAGCTTGTGCTGGCCTTGCCTTCGCGGGACACCAGCGCCACCGCCTGGTCGAACAGGCCCTGCTCGCCCTCTCCCGCGGCGGCGATGCCGGACAGGGCCGAATTGCCGCCGTCGTCGTCGGCGCCCTCGGTCACCTCGTCGTCATAGGTGGGTTCCGCCTGGTTGCGCAGAAACGCCACGATGTCCTCGACTTCGTGGTCCTTCACAAACGGGCCGTGCACGCGCGCGATGCGGCCGCCGCCTTGCATGTGCAGCAGGTCGCCCTGGCCCAGTAGCTGTTCTGCGCCCTGTTCGCCCAGGATGGTGCGGCTGTCGAACTTGCTGATGACCTGGAAGCTGATGCGGGTCGGGAAGTTGGCCTTGATGGTGCCGGTGATCACGTCCACCGACGGGCGCTGCGTCGCCATGATGACGTGGATGCCGGCCGCCCGCGCCATCTGCGCCAGCCGCTGCACCGCTGCCTCGACCTCCTTGCCCGCCACCATCATGAGGTCGGCCATCTCGTCGATCACCACGACGATGAACGGCAGCGGCTGTAGGTGGAGCGGCTGTTCCTCGAAAACCGGCTTGCCGGTCTCGCTGTCGAAGCCGGTCTGCACGCGCCGGGTCACGGTCTCGTTGCGGGCCAGCGCCTCGGCCACGCGGTCGTTGTAGCCGCCGATGTTGCGCACGCCCAACTGGCTCATGGCCCGGTAGCGCCGCTCCATCTCCCGCGTGGTCCATTTGAGCGCCGTGACCGCCTTGGCCGGCTCGGTCACCACCGGCGCCAGCAGGTGCGGGATGCCCTCATAGACCGAAAGCTCCAGCATTTTCGGGTCGATCATAATAAGCCGGCACTGGTCCGGGCTGAGCCGGAACAGGATGGATAGGATCATGGCGTTGATCCCGACCGACTTGCCGGACCCGGTGGTGCCGGCAATCAGCAAGTGCGGCATCCGCGCCAGGTCCGCGATCACCGGCGCGCCGCTGATATCCTTGCCGAGCGCCAAGGCGAGCTTGCCCGGATGGCTGTGCCAGTCGTCGCAGTCCAGCAGCTCTTTCAGGAACACGGTTTCCCGCTTGGCGTTCGGCACCTCGATGCCGATCACGTTGCGGCCGGGGACCGTGGCGATGCGCACCGCGGTGACCGACAGGCTGCGCGCCACGTCGTCCGCCAGCCCAATGACCCGCGCGCTGCGGATGCCCGGCGCAGGCTCCAGCTCATACAACGTCACGACCGGACCCGGCCGGATTTCCCGGATGACGCCTTGCACGCCATAATCGTTCAGCACGGTCTCCAGCAGGCGCGCGTTGGCTTGCAGCGCGTCCTCGCTCGGGCCGGCGCTTTGCCGGGCTGGCGCCGGGCTTAGCAGCGAAAGCGGCGGGAACTTCCAGCCGGTTTCCTCAAGCGGCAGGCTCTCCTGCCGGGGCGCCGATGGTTTCACCGGCTGGGTGACCGTAGGCCGTGGCGGCGCATCGAGCGAGGTTTTAAGGGGCTTGGCAATAATGGCGGGTTCGGCCGGCTCCGGCCGTGGCGGACGCGGGGAAGCGGGAGCTACCGGCTCGGGCGCAGGCTCGGCACGGCGTCGCAGCGGCGCGGCGAACGCCACCGCCGCGTGAGCGCCCGCGCGGGCGGCCCGCGCCAGCCATCCGGCCACGCCGCGCCCGCCGCGCGCCATGCCCACGGCGCCATGCCCCGCCACCCGCCACTCGCCTATCGTGAGGCCAAGGCCCAGCACGCACAGCAGCACCGCCAGCACGCCCCCGGCCAGCAGCACGAACGTTACGCCGAACGGACCCAGCAGGCCCTGTCCCATGTTGATGGCGGCGCCCGCAACCAGTTGCCCGACCGCGCCGCCCAGCCCGGCCGCTGTTGGCCACCGTGCCAGGCCTGTCGACGCCAAAGCTCCTGACAGCACCGGCAACGCCAGCAGGACGCAGATCAGCCGGAGGGCAAAGCGCACCGGCCGCCCCGTGACCATCCGCCAGGCCCAGGCCAGCATCGCGAACCCCGGCAGCGCGGCCGCGACGCCGAAGCCCTGCAACAGCAGGTCCGCTATTCCGGCGCCCAGCGGGCCGAGCGTGTTAGTGGCCGTCCTGGACGTGGCGGTGTTGAGCGAAGGGTCGTGCGGGTTGTAGGTCAGCAACGCCAGCAGCAGCAGCAGCGCCAAGGCGGCGAGCGCCAGCCCGGCCAACTGCCCGAAGCGGAGCGTCGCCAAGGTGCGGATTTCTGGAGATGCGAAACGTTGGCTGGCGCTGGCCATAAGTGCTTCCGGCTGACTTCACGTGCAGCCTGAGCTTAGCCCGATTCGCCGCGGGCCGATAACGGAAACGGGAGCCGCGGACCTGCCGCGGCTCCCGTGTGGCTTTGCGGTTCTAACCTAGCCGTTCGCCGTGCAGCACGACGTCCAGGCCCTCACGCTCTTCCTCCTCGCCGACCCGCAGCCCAACCAGGGCGTCGGTGATCTTCAGCAGGACGAAGGTCGCCACCGCGCTGAATGCGCAAGTCGCCAGCACCGCATAGGCTTGCGACGTCAACAGCGCCGCGCCGGCCACGTAAACGCCGTCCGGTTTGTCCGCGGTGGCCGAGAGCGGGCCATAGGCGAACACGCCCGTCAGCAGCGCGCCGATGATGCCGCCCACGCCGTGCACCCCGAACGCGTCCAGGCTGTCGTCATAGCCGAACAGATGCTTGAGGCCGGTGGACGCATAGAAGCAGCCGACGCCCGCGACGATGCCGATGATGATGGCCGGCCCCGGCAGCACGAACCCGGATGCTGGCGTGATGGCCACGAGGCCCGCGACGGCGCCAGAGATCACGCCCAGCACGGACGGCTTGCCCTTGGCCACCCACTCCGCCACCAGCCAGCCGAGCGCCGCCGCGCCGGTCGCCACCTGGGTCGCCAGCATCGCCATGCCCGCCCGGGCGCCCGCGCCCACCGCCGACCCGGCGTTGAAGCCGAACCAGCCGACCCACAGCATGGACGCGCCGATCACCGCGAAAGCCAGGTTATACGGCGCCATGTTGTCATGCCCGTAGCCCAGCCGCTTGCCGAGCACGAACGCGCACACCAGCCCAGCGACGCCCGCGTTGATGTGCACCACCGTGCCGCCGGCGAAGTCCGCCGCGCCCAGTGCGTTGATCCAGCCAATCGGGCTCCAGACCCAATGCGCCACCGGCGAGTAAACCAGCAACGACCACATGGCCGTGAACAGCATCAGGGCCGAGAAGCGCATCCGGTCCGCGAACGCGCCAGCAATCAACGCCGGGGTTATGATGGCGAACGTCATCTGGTACATCAGGAAGACGGACTCAGGAATGGTGGTCTGCGTCGCGTTGCCAGACCCGGCGCCGAGCAGGAACGGCTTGTCCCAGTTCGCGCCGACGCCATCCAGGAACACGCGCGAGAAGTCGCCGACATACGGGTTGCCGTTGGTGAACGCGAGGCTGTAACCCACGACCATCCACAGCACCGTCACCAGAGCGCAGATGCTGAACGACTGCATCAGGGTCGCCAAGACATTCTTTTTCCGCACCATGCCGGCGTAGAACAGCGCTAAGCCGGGGATGGTCATCATCAGCACTAGCGCCGTGCTCGTCAGCATCCAGGCAGTGTCCCCGGTGTCGATCTTGGCCTCTGCCACGACGGGCGCGGCCTCGGTCGCGGCGGTCTGGGCCCAGGCCGGCAGGGCGGCGAACAGGCCGGCCAGCACTGCGAAAACACGGATCATCATAGCGCCTCGTCGTCGGTTTCGCCGGTGCGAATCCGCACGGCGCGTTCGATGTCCATGACAAAAATCTTTCCGTCGCCGATTTTGCCGGTGTGCGCGGACTTCATGATCGCTTCCACGACCTGTTCGGCCATGTCCGCGGACACCGCCACCTCCACCTTCACCTTGGGCAGGAAGTTCACGTGATACTCGGCGCCGCGGTAAATCTCGGTTTGCCCCTTCTGCCGTCCAAACCCCTTCACCTCCGACACCGTCAGACCCTGCACCCCAAGCGGCGTCAGCGCCTCACGCACGTCGTCGAGCTTGAAGGGTTTGATGATTGCCAAAATCAGCTTCATCTTACCTCTCTCTTTCCATTCACGCCGGCCGGGCCACATCTGGGCGGCTGCGCTGGCATGGGTCACTCAAGAAGCGTGCCAGGAAGCGTGTTCACGTTTGGAGCGAGCCTGCATTGTTCCCTGCCCGTATGCTGGGCAAGGTTTCCAGGCACCTGTCGCAAATCGGACACGCATGGTTGCACAAAAAATGGGCAGGAGGGTCGAGTTGGCCGAGCGGGACGTTGATGTGTGCGTAGTGGGCGCCGGCCCGGTCGGGGCGACGCTGGCGTGCCGGTTGGCTGTGGGTGGCGTGCAGGTTGCCGTCGTGGACCGCGCAGACCTGCCGCCCATGGAGCACCCGGACTTCGACGGGCGCGCCTATGCCGTCGCGGCCGGGTCGCGCCGGTTGCTGGAGGCGGCTGGGGTGTGGGACGCGCTGCCGCAGAAGGCGAACCCGATCCTGGACATCCGCGTGTCGGACGGTCGGGTCGGGCAGCGGGCATCCCGGCTGCACCTGCACTTCGACCATAGCGACGCCGGGACCGAGCCGTTCGGCTGGATGGTGGAGGCGCGCAGCCTGAGGGTGGCGCTCAACGCGCACATGCACGCGCTGCCGAACCTTGAGGTGTTCGCGCCGGCGGAAGCAACCGCGGAGCGGCGCGGGGACGGCGCCGTGGTGCGGGTGGCGGGCGGCCCAGCCATTTCATGCCGCCTGGTGGTCGCGGCCGAGGGTCGGACGTCGCCTTTGCGGGAGGCGGCCGGCATCCCCGTGACCCGGGTGCCGTATGACCAGCGCGGCATCGTGTCCGCCATCGCTCACGACCGGCCGCACCATGACACGGCGCTTGAGCACTTCCTGCCGGGCGGTCCGTTCGCGCAACTGCCGATGGCGCCGACCGAGGGCGCGCCGCATGTGTCCGCCATTGTTTGGACCGAGCGCACCACGCAGGCGGACCGGGTGGTGAAGCTGGATGACGCGGCATTCGGGCGCGAGCTGGCCCGGCGGCTGGGCGGCCACCTGGGCGCGGTCCGGCCAATCGGGCGGCGCTGGGTTTACCCGCTCTCGGCGATGCACGCCCAGCGCTACGTGGACACCCGGCTGGCGCTGGTGGGGGACGCGGCGCACGGCATCCACCCGATTGCCGGGCAGGGGCTGAACCTGGGGTTCCGCGACGTGATGGCGCTGGCGGACCTGGTGATTCCGGCGGTGCGGGACGGCATGGACCCCGGTGCCGCCGCGTTGCTGGTGCAGTACCAGCGGCGGCGGCGGCCGGATAACCTGCTGATGCTGGCGGCCACCGACGTGCTGGACCGGCTGTTCAGCAGCGACAACACGGTGCTGCGGCTGGTGCGGGACCTGGGCATCGCGGGAGTGCATCGGATGCCCGGCCTCAAGCGGGCGTTCATGCGGCAGGCCATGGGCGGCTAGGCCGCAACGGATCAAAGCGTGCGGCGTAGGAAATCGGCGACGGCCGCGTACAAACGTTGCCGGTCGGCGGGACGAATGAAGCCGTGCCCGGCGTAGTCGAACACCTCGTACTGCACCGGCCTGCCGCGTGCGCGCAGGGCGGCGACGATCTGCTCGCTTTCGGTGATGGCAACCCGCGGGTCCCGCACGCCGTGCAGCACCAGCAACGGCGCCCGGATGCGGTCCACGTGGCGGATGGGGGAGATGCGGTCGAACAGGGCGCGGTGCCGCACCGGGTCGCCGTACTCGTCCGCGCGGTGGTTCCGGCGCCAGGGGCCGGTGGACGCCAGCAAGGTGGCGAAATCTGCGATGCCATAGAGGTCGATTGCAGTGCGCCATAGTTCGGGGTGTTCGGTGAGCGCCGCCAGCACCATGTAGCCGCCATAAGACTGGCCCATGATGGCGATGCGCGCCGGGTCGAAGCCAGGCTGTGCGCCGAGCCAGCGTCCGGCGGCGGCGAGGTCGTGCACGCTGTCCAGCCGCCGCTCACGGTCATCGCTCGCCATGGCAGCACGGCCGTAGCCGGTGCTGCCGCGCACATTGGGCATCAGCACGGCGTAGCCCTGCGCCAGCAACGCTTGCATGTCCGGGCGGAACGTGGCGCGCGCCTGGGACGCCGGGCCGCCATGCACCCACACGACCGCCGGGTGCCCGGCGGCGGGAGCGGGGCCGCTGGGGCACGCGAGCCAGCCCGGGATGCGGCGGCCGTCGAAGCTGTCCCACTGCACCAACTCGAACGGGACCACCGGCAAGGCGCAGCCTGGTTGCCACGCCGGCCGCACCTGGCCGGCCTCCCACAGCCAAAGGCCCGGCGGCTCGGTCGGGGACGCGGCCGAGACAACGAGGCGCTGGCCGTCCGGGCACCAGGCGGGGTCTGCGACAACGCCGTGCGGCAGGCCGTGCACGACGGGGCGCTCGGCGTCCGGCGGACCTACGCGCAGGACGGCGTAACCTCGGTCGTTCTCGATGGTCGCCAGTAGCGTGCCGTCCGGGGTGAGCGCCCACGCCTCCACGTCCCGTTCCGGCGCGAACACCGTCGTGGCCGTGCCGCTGGCCGGGTCAATGCGGCAGAGCGCCATGGCGTCCCGGCCCGCGTCGGTCAGGCCCATCAGCGCGTCGCCATCCCAACGCAGGCTGGCGTAGCGGGCCGGGCTGGTGCGGGGCAACGGCGTGGCCGTGCCGTTCGCCACATCCAGCACGAACGGCCGGATGTCCCCGGTCGCGCGATCGGTCATGGCGACCAGCCGCTCGCCCGACTTGTGCCACGCGCCGAGCGTGACCTGATGCGTGCCATGGTGCAGCCGGGTGTGCGCGCCAGTCGCGGGGTCCAGCAGCAGGATGTCGAAATGAGCCTCGTCCCGGTCGTTGGCGGTAAGGCTGATGCGGGCGCCGTCCGGGGACCATGCGCCGAGGCCGTGGATGACGCCCGGCGCGTCGGTGAGCGGGCGGGCCTGGCCGTCCAGCAGCCAGAGCTGCTGGCGCTCGTCCCCGCCGGCGTCGATGCCGTATAGTAGGCGGTCGTCGCCCGGCGCGCGGCGGAACCCAGCGACCGCCTCGTCATGGCCGGTCAGTTGGCGGGCGGCGTCGCTGCCGAGGTCGAGCGCCCATACCTGTGCCAGGCCGGGTCCGCGCAGGTGGAACAGGGTGCGGCCGTCCTGGGAGAACGCGGGGGAACCGGCTGCGTCGAGGGTCGTATAGGCCGTGGGATCAAGGTCCATTCAAGTAGCATAGCCGGGGCGAAATGGTTGAAATACCCGGGTTAGGGCTTAATTCCGTAGGCCGAAGAACAGGCGTCCCATGGACCTTCTGAAGAAGCTTGAGATCCTTGCGGACGCCGCGAAGTACGACGCGTCCTGCGCTTCTAGCGGCACCGCCAAGCGTAGCTCGTTGGGCGAAACCACCGGCGTCGGTTCAACGGAGGGCATGGGCATCTGCCACGCCTACGCGCCGGACGGGCGGTGCATTTCGCTGCTGAAAATCCTGCTGACCAACTCCTGCGTTTACGACTGCCTGTACTGCATCAACCGGCGCAGCTCGAACGTGCAGCGGGCGCGGTTCACGGTGGACGAAGTCGTGACGTTGACGCTCGGGTTCTATCGGCGGAACTGCATCGAGGGGCTGTTCCTCAGCTCCGGCATTATCGCCAGCCCGGACTACACCATGGAACAGGTGGTGCGGGTCGCGCGGACCTTGCGGGAGGAGCACGGCTTCCGCGGCTACATCCACCTCAAGACCATTCCCGACGCCTCGCCAGAGTTGTTGTTGGAGGCGGGCAAGTATGCCGACCGGCTCAGCATCAACGTCGAGATGCCGACTGAGGCCGGGCTGGCGCGGCTGGCGCCCGAGAAGGACCTGCCCGGCATCCGGCGCAGCATGGGCCGGATGCGGCTGCGCATCGACGAGGCGCGGGCGGAACAGAAGTCCCCCCGGTTCGCGCCGGCCGGGCAGAGCACGCAGATGATCGTGGGGGCTGACGACAGCTCCGACCGCAATATCCTGGACCTCAGCACCAACCTGTATGGCAATTACGGGCTGCGCCGGGTGTACTACTCGGCGTTCAGCCCCATTCCGGACGCGAGCGCAATCCTGCCGCCCACCAAAGCGCCGCTGCTACGGGAGCACCGGCTGTATCAAGCCGACTGGCTGATGCGGTTCTATGAGTTCAAGGTGGATGAGATCACGACCGACAGCGCCGGCAACATGGACCTGTCGATGGACCCCAAGCTGGCGTGGGCGCTTGCGCACCGGGAGCAGTTCCCGATGGACGTGAACGCGGCGACGCGGGAGCAGCTATTGCGCATCCCGGGCGTGGGCGTGAAGTCGGTGGACAAGCTGATCCAGGCGCGGCGGCACCGGCGGCTGCGCATGGACGATCTGGCCCGGCTGCGGCTGCCGATGGCCAAGGTTGCGCCGTTCGTGGTGGCGGCCGACCACCAGCCCGGCGGGTTGCTGGACAGCGCGCGGTTGGCGCAACGGCTGACGCCCAAGGCGCAGCAGATGGACATGTTCGCTTGAGGTCTGTCGTGCTGGCGCATGAGGTGGACTGGGGCGGCTGGCGCGCGGCGGCGCGGTCCCTGGCGTTGGGCGGGGTCGCGCCGGGAGACGTGGTATGGTCGGTGCGGGCGGCCGATGACCTGTTCGCCGAGCCGGAGGAGCCGGACGTGCCGGCCCCCACGGGCGCGTTCACGGTGCCGCGGGCGGTGGTCGAGTTGGCCGAAACCGCCATCCAGGCGCACGATCCCGAGCGGTTCGCCCTGCTGTACCGGTTGATCTGGCGCACCCAGCACGGCGAGAAGCATCTGCTGGAGCTGACGACCGACCCTGAGGTGCAGCGCGTGCAACAGTTGGCGGCGGCGGTGCGGCGGGACACGCACAAGATGCGCGCCTTCGTGCGGTTCCGTGAGGTGACGGAGCCGGAGGGCACGCGGTACGTAAGCTGGTTCGAGCCGGACCACTATATCGTTGAGGCCAACGCGCCGTTCTTCGCCCGGCGGTTCGCCACCATGGTCTGGTCAATCCTGACGCCCTACCGCAGCGCGCACTGGACCGGGTCCGAATTGCGGTTCGACGCGGGCGCGTCGCTGGCCGACGTGCCGGACGATGACCGGCTGGAGGAGTACTGGCGCGCGTATTACAGCAGCATCTTCAACCCGGCCCGGCTTAAAATCGGCGCGATGCGGTCGGAGATGCCGCAGAAATATTGGAAGAACCTGCCCGAGGCGGCGGCGATACCGGAGCTGATCCGCACCGCCGCCGGCCGGGTGGACAGCATGGTGGAGTCGCCCG
Source organism: uncultured Acetobacteraceae bacterium (assembly GCA_964242575.1). Classification (GTDB taxonomy): domain Bacteria; phylum Pseudomonadota; class Alphaproteobacteria; order Acetobacterales; family Acetobacteraceae; genus JANPPS01. The sequence goes on from CAXTCN010000046.1 coordinate 9,891, forward strand.
TGTTCTCAAGCCCAAAGCCCGCCCGTCCCGCCGCGCCCAAGCCGGATGGGGAGCCTGCGACCCCGTTGCAGGCAATCGCGGCGGAGGCGGCCGGGTGCCGCCGTTGCCCGTTGTGGGAGCCCGCGACGCAGACCGTATTCGGTGAGGGGCCGGCGGATGCGCGCATCATGATGGTGGGCGAGCAACCCGGCGACCAAGAGGACTTGGCGGGCCGTCCGTTCGTGGGGCCAGCCGGGCAGTTGCTGGACCGCGCCATGGTGGAGGCCGGGTTGGACCGGCAGATCGTCTATGTCACCAATGCGGTGAAGCACTTCAAGTTCGTGCCGCGCGGCAAGCGGCGCATCCATGAGAAGCCCGGCACCGGCGAGATCAACGCGTGCCGGTTCTGGCTGGACCAGGAGCGGGCGGAGCTGAAGCCGGCGCTGACGGTGATGCTGGGCGCGACCGCGGCGCGGGCGGTGCTGGGCCGGGCCGTGACGATCTCGCGGGAGCGGGGAGTGCCGGTTGCGCTGAACGGGAACGCCCAGGGGTTCATTACGGTGCACCCTTCGTATTTGCTTCGGTTGCCCGATGAGGACGCCAAGATGCGCGAGTACGCGGCGTTTGTGGAGGACTTGCGCAAGATCGCTGCCCTAGCGGCTTGAGCGTACTGGCCGCGCCATGTCCACCAGCATCCAGCCGGTTCGGCCGTGATGCAGGCGGCGACCGACTTCCTGAAAGCCGGCCTGTCGGTAAATCGCAAGGTTTCGCTCCAGCTTCGCATTGGTGTACAGCCGCAACTCGTGCAATCCGGCAGCGCGCGCGTGGTTTTCAGCGTAATCCAGCATCCAACGTCCGAAGCCTTGTCGCTGATGTGCCGGATGCAGCGCCAGGCTGACGATCAGCAGGGTGTCAGGTTCTGGCTCCAGCACCATGACGCCGACCGGCGTGCCATGCGAGCTTAGGATCGAGACCTGTCGTGCGGCGATCCGGGCGGCGTAGTCGTCCGTCATCGGCAAGGGTTCGCCACCGAGCAGGGTGACGTAGGGCCGGTAGGCAGCATACGTTAAGGACTGCACCAGGCCCAGGTCGCTTGGATCGGCAAGCCGGGCGGTAGGAGCCATTGCTGTCAGTCGGCCGCTAGCCGCGCCCCATCGGCTTGCCCGCGCACGGCGGCGCCGAACTTTGCGAAGATGCCGTGGGACACCCGGTCCGTGCCGAAATCGTACTCGGGATGCCACTGCACCCCCACGCAGAACGAGCGTGCCGAGGCGTGCCGGATTGCCTCGACCGTGCCGTCCGGCGCCACGCCCTCGACCAGCAGCCCGGGCGCCAGGCGGTCGATGCCCTGGTTGTGCAGGGAGTTGATGGCGATGTCCTCGGATTGCGCCACTTGGTGCAGCCAGCTTCCGGGCACCACTCGCAGGCTGTGCGCCTTGCCCTGGCGGATGCGCGCGTCGGGGTGGAGCGGCGTGGAGTGGTCGAGCCGGCCGGGCAGATCCTGCAGCCGCTGGTGCAAGGTGCCGCCCAGCGCCACGTTCAACTCCTGAAGGCCGCGGCAGATGGCGAGCACCGGAACGCCGGTGGCAATGGCCGCGCGGATCAGGCGCATGGTCACGGCATCGCGCGCCGCGTCCTCGGGCGTGCCTTCCTGGTGCGGCGGGCCGCCATACAAGCCGGGCTGCACGTTGGAGCGGCTTCCGGTCAGGATGATGCCGTCCAAGCGAGACAGCAGGGTGTCGATGTCGGCGGCGTCCCCGTTCGCGGGCACGAGCACCGGAACCCCCTCCACAACTTGGTCGACCGCGCGGACATAGGTGTCGGACGCGCCGTGGCTGCGCATGGCATACTGCCCAAACGGCTTGATGCAGCAGGAAATCCCAATCAGCGGCTTCATCGGCGGGGCCATACCCAGGTCATGCAAGCATCATGCAACAGTGTTCGGGTCATTTTCGAGGCAAATCTTAACCATTGCCGCTGTTGTTCTGGAAGAACCTGGGATCGATGAACTCGAACAGCTTCGGGCTGAAGCTGCCGCCCAGCTCCACGTTATAGAGCGTGATCCGGGTTTCCTGGCGTTGCGCGTCCAGCACCGTCCATTGCCGGAGGCTGAGCGGCGCATCGGCGAAAATCAGCGTGAGCGTGCCGTCCTGCGGCGACTTAGTGCGTACGACCGAGACCTGGATTTGGCCCGGCAGGCGCTGGATGCCGGTGACGGTGACCTCGCCCGACAGTTTCAGGTTGTCCTGCAACAGCAGGCCGAGCGGCGTGGAGCCGAGCGGGATGTTGCTGGTTTGCTTGAGCTGGCTGTCATGGAACACCAGCAGGCCGTTGCCGCCCACCAGCAGGAACGGGCTCGGAGGGTCATACTGGAACCGCAGCCGGCCGGGCCGCACGAGCCAGGCTTGACCCTCGCTGGTGTTGCCGTTTGGCGCGACTTGCAGGAAACGGGAGTGCAGCGCGCGGACGCCGTTCAGGTAAGTTTCGATACGTGCGATGTCCGCCCGATCCTGCGCCGTCAGCGGCGCGCCGCGCGCCTGTCCCCAGGCCGGAACGGCAAACGGTGCGAGCAAGGTGGCCAACAACAGGGTGCGGCGGTTCATAACGGTGATGTGGCACCGCTGCTGGGCGAATGGAAGTGCTGGTGGAGCATGACGCCCTTGCTCTGTTGGACTGCCAGCCCCATGGCAAGCCGGCGAGAGCCTGGATTTTGCATGGAGGTGTCGGGAGCGGCTTGGGTCATGCTCAGGATCATAGGCTGAATTGCTTAATGCCTGGTAAAGGGCGAACCCGCGCGAAAGCGCATCGTTGATGCAGATGAACCGGAATAAATGTCCGGCGTTCGAATCGCAGGAGGGCACCATGAACGAAAAAGAAACCCCGAAGCCGACTGGCACCACCGGAGCGCCAAACCCTAAGACCGGCAGCAGCGACGCGGCGCGTGGCCTGGGTGGGCATAGCAAGGATGCGAGCCACGAGCCGGGCGAGCCGGCTGGCTATGTCGAAAAAGGCGAACCCGCTAAGAAGGAATAAGGCGGCGCGTCCAGGCTGAGCGCAACAACCCGGGCACGGCGGCCTTAAACACGATCAGGCGACGCTCGCCCGCACCTCGGTGGTCAGCAAGCCCCAGGACCGGGCGATGTGCCAGGTGGACGCGACGCCCGCCTCCAGCATGTGCGGCCCAGTTTGTCCCGCGGAGTGATCCAGGTCGCGGTTGCGTGTATCGAGTGGTGTGCCATGTCCCAGGCCCGGGACGAGATAGGATTGCAGCACAATGCGTCCGTCCGGACCGCGCCACGCCTCGTGCGCCGCCCCGTCCACGCGGTCCCTAACGCTTGGTGATGACGCTAGGCCATGCACGTCGGCCCACTGCTTGACCAGCTCGGTCGCATTGGATGGCTTCACCGTGCTGTCTGCGGTGCCATGCCAGACTTGCATCGGCGGCCATGGACCGGCGTGGGACGACGCGGCGCGCACGAGGTCTCCCCACTGGCGGGCCGTGTGGGTGCGGCCCTGGTACATGGCTTCGAATGCGTCGTTGGCTGACTTGGCCGCCCCGTGCGGCAACCCGGCGATCACCGCGCCGCCAGCGAACACCTCCGGATACGCCGCGAGCAAGGATGCGGTCATGGCGCCCCCGGCGGAAAGGCCAGTGACGTAAACGCGGCTTGGGTTGAGCCGGTGCGACGACACCATATGCGCCACCCCTTGAAGGATGGACTGCGCCTCGCCGCCCTGCCGCGCCACGTCGGCCGGCTGGAACCAGTTGAAGCAGAGGCTGGCGTTGTTGGCGCGGGTCTGCTGCGGCAACAGCAGCGCGAACTTGTGGCGGTCCGCCAGCACAGACCAACCAGCGCCGCGGTCATAGGCCGCTGCGGTTTGGGAACAGCCGTGCAGCACCACGACCAACGGCGCGCGGGGCGGCAGCGCCGGAGGCACATGCGCCAGCATCTGCAACGCACCGGGATTGGAGCCGAAGTCCGCCACCCTCATCAGGGTTGTCGCGGTACGGGGCAAAGCGATGGCGGCCTCCCGGATTTCACGGACTCTGGCTAAGTGGATGAGGGTGTTGCCAAGTCCGGTCATGCTGTCGGCTCTTCATGCTGGGCACTGCAACCACGCTGGATGGCATTGCCGCTACAACGCGCGTCAACGTAGAATTTCCCACTGCGATGTGAAACAATAATGCACCAAAGCGTGAGCAGCCCGGCCGTTAAGCGGTTTTGCCGGGGCGGTGCTTAAACGCGGGGCCGCAGCCGCGCGGTGGTGGCGTCATTGCAGCAGCCGGGCTCGCGCCGCCGAGTACTCCCGCGTGAGCCTCGCGACGAGTTCCGCGACCGGCACGACGGCGTCCACTGCGCCGATGCCTTGGCCGGAACCCCAGATGTCTTTCCACGCTTTCGGCTTCTCGCCGCCGAAGTCCATCTTGGAGGCGTCCGAGACCGGCAGGTTGTCAGGGTCAAGCCCGGCGGCGACCATGCTGGGGCGCAGGTAGTTGCCGTGCACGCCGGTCACAAGGTTGGTGTAAACGATGCTGCTGGCGTTGCCCTCGACGATGGCTTGCTTATAGGCGCCGGCTGCGTTGGCCTCGGTGGTGGCGATGAACGCGGAGCCGATGTAGGCCAAGTCCGCCCCCATCGCTTGCGCCGCCAGCACCGCCGAGCCGGTGGCGATGGCGCCGGACAACGCGACCGGGCCGTCGAACCAGGCGCGGATTTCCTGGATCAGCGCGAACGGGGACAGGACCCCGGCGTGGCCGCCCGCGCCGCTGGCCACGGCGATCAACCCATCGGCGCCCTTCTCGATGGCCTTCCGCGCGAACCGGTCGTCGATCACGTCATGCAGCACGATGCCGCCGTAGGAGTGCACCGCCTGGTTCACCTCCGGCCGGGCGCCCAATGACGTAATCACCATCGGCACGCGGTACCGCACGCAGACCTCCATATCGTGCTCGAGCCGGGTGTTGCTGCGGTGCACGATCTGGTTCACCGCGAACGGCGCGGCGGGACGGTCCGGGTGGTTGGCGTCCCATGCCGCCAGCGCATCCTGGATACGCTCGATCCACTCGCCGAGCATGGGCGCTGGCCGGGCGTTCAGCGCGGGAAAGGAACCCACGATCCCGGCGGTGCACTGGGCGATGACCAGCTCCGGGTTGGATATGATGAACAACGGCGAGCCGATCACCGGGAGCGCCAAGCGGCCGTCGAGTACTCGGGGCAGGGTCATGGGGTGATCTGTCCTGGAAGTGTTCCGCCCGGTCAAGATGGACGTTGACGCGCGAGTGGCGGCGAAGGAAGGATGCTGCAACGGCGCACGCCAAGGCGCCGACGGGAGACCATCCATGCTCAAGCGCCTCGCCGCCGCCGCACTCACGCTTGCCGCCTTCATGCCCAGCATCGCACGCGCCGACGAGGTGGTGCGGATTGCCTACATCGACCCGCTGAGCGGCTCGTTGGCGGCCACGGGCCAGTTGGGCGAGCAGCATTTCCGCTTTGCGATCGACCGGGTGAACGCGTCCGGCGCGGCCGGGCCAGGGCGGAAGCTGGAGCTGGTGGCGCTCGACAACGAGGTAAGCCCGGAGAAGTCATTGAGCTTGCTGCGCAAAGCCATCGACGACGGGATTCACTTCGTGACGCAGGGCAACGGGTCCTCGGTCGCGTTCGCGCTGTCGGACGCCATCGCCAAGAACAACCGGCGGGAGCCGAAGCAGGCGGTGATGTTCCTGAACTACGCCGCGGTGGACCCGGGCCTGACCAACGACAAGTGCAACTGGTGGCACTTCCGCTTCGACGCGGACGTGGACATGAAGATGCGGGCGCTCACCGACTACCTCGTGAGCCAGCAGGCTGTCAAAAAGGTTTACATATTCAACCCGGACTACTCATTTGGCCAGTCTGTAGAAAAGGCGGCGCAGGCGATGCTGGCGAATCGCCGCCCGGACCTGGAGGTTGTGGGCGCGGAGCGGGTGCCGTTGGGCCGGGTCAAGGATTTCACGCCATATATCCAGAAGTTCCAGGCAGCCGGGGCGGACGCGGTGGTCACGGGCAACTGGGGCGCTGACCTGTCATTGCTGGCGAAGGCGGCGGGGGACAGTGGCTACAAGGGCACGTTCTTCACCTATTACCTGGGCGGCAGCGACGTGATGCCGAGCGTGGGGCCGACCGGCCGGGGCTACGCGCAAATCGCCGAGTACCACGCGAACCTCGGCAAGCCGGACCTGGAGGCGATGGCGGCGGAGTTCCAGGCCAAGTACAACCAAGCGTTCTACTATGGCCGCGTCGTGACCACCATCGACATGCTGGCCGCCGCCATGAAACAGGCCGACAGCAGCGACCCGGCCAAGGTGGGCCAGGTGCTGGCCACCATGCGCATGCAGACCCCGTTGGGCGAGGTACAGATGCGGGAGGACAACCACCAACTGCTGCAGCCGATGTTCCTGTCCGTGCTGGAGCCGGACCAGAAGTTCGTGTTCCCGGAAAGCAAGCTCGGCTTCCGCACCGTGAGCCGGATCGAGCCGGAGGCGCAGCGGTTGCCGACCACGTGCAAGTTCACGCCGCCCTCATAACGTGGAGCAGCTTGCCCTCGTCCTGCTGAACGGGCTGGTTTACGGACTGCTGCTGTTCATGCTGTCAGTGGGGCTTACGCTCATTTTCGGCATGATGGGCGTGCTGAACCTGGCGCACGCCAGCTTCTACATGCTGGGCGCATTCCTGGCCTACACCATCAGCATCCGCCTGGGCTTCTGGGTGGCGCTGTTCACCGTGCCGCTGCTGGTGGGCGCGATTGGCGCGGTGGTGGAGCGGTACGGGCTGCGGACGGTGCACAAGCACGGGCACGTGGCGGAGCTGCTGTTCACGTTCGGCCTGGCGTTCATCATTGGCGAGATCGTGCCGTTGATTTGGGGCCGGACGCCGGTGCCGTACCGGGTGCCGGCGGAGCTTGACTTCCCGTTGTTCTCCATCGCCGGCAACGCCTATCCGGCATACCGGCTGTTCATGATGGCCGTGGCGGTCGGCATGTTCCTGGCGCTGTTCGCGGCGTTGGCGCGGACGCGGCTCGGCCTCGTGGTGCGGGCGGCGCTCACGCATCCGGACATGGTGGGGATGCTGGGGCATGACGTGCCGCGGGTGTTCACGCTGGTGTTCGGGGCGGGCTGCGCGCTGGCCGGGCTGGCGGGTGTTATTGCCGGCAACGCCTTCACCACGGAGCCCGGCATGGCGCGGGCGCTCGGCGCCATCGTGTTCGCGGTGGTGGTGATGGGTGGATTAGGCTCCATCTGGGGAGCGCTGATCGCTTCGCTGCTGATCGGCATGGTGCAGACGGCGAGCATCGGGCTTGACCTGCCGTTGGGCGCGGCGCTCGGGCGGATCGGCATCCCGGTCAACACCACGGTGCTGACGGACTTGTGGCAGATCAGCATCGCCCGCGTGGCGCCGGTGGTGCCGTATGTGCTGCTGGTGCTGATTTTGGCATTGCGGCCGCGCGGGCTTATGGGCACGCGGTCCACCTGATGCCGGCGCCCGCTCAGGTCCTGGTGGCGCCGCGCACGAGCCGGTGGCGTGCGGCGGCACCGTGGGTGTTGGCGGCGCTGGTCGCGCTCGTGTTGCCTTACCTGTTCGCCGGCGGGTTCGGCTTGTCGCTGCTGTGCCGCATGGGCATTGCCATCGTATTCGCGCTTAGTTTCAACATGCTGCTGGGCCAGGGCGGCATGTTGGACTTCGGCCATGCGGTGTTCCTGGGCCTGGGTGGGTTCGCAGCGATGCACGCGATGCGGCTGGCCGACGCCGGATGGCTGATCCCGCTGCCGCTGCTGCCGCTGGTGGGTGCGGCCGGGGGTTTGCTGGCGGCGTTGGTGGTCGGATGGATCGCGACGCGCCGGGCCGGGACGGCATTCGCGATGATAACCTTGGGCATGGCCGAGCTGGTTGTCGCCATCGTGGTGCTGCTGCCCGGCGTGTTCGGGGGCGAGGAGGGGCTGTCAGGGGACCGTTCGGCCGGGCCACGGTTGCTGGGCTATGATTTCGGGCCGCAAATCCAGGCGTACTACGTCATCGCCGCCTGGGCGTTGGGCGCGGCGTTGCTGATGTGGCTGTATACGCTGACGCCGCTGGGCCGGCTCGCCAACGCAGTGCGGGACAATCCGGAGCGGGTCAGCTTCCTCGGATACGACCCGGCGCGCATCCGGCGGGTCGTGTTCGCGCTGGCGGGCCTGTTCGCCGGCATCGCGGGCGGAATGGCGGCGTTGAACGACGAGATCGCCACGGCCGTCAACATGGGGCCGGACGCTTCGGGGCACGTGCTGCTGATGACGTTCATCGGCGGCATCGGCACGTTCTGGGGACCGGTCATCGGCGCGGTGCTGATTACCTTCCTGTCGGTGGCGCTCAGCACCGTGACGGATGCGTGGCAGCTTTATAGCGGCCTGCTGTTCGTCGCCATGGTGGTGTGGGCGCCAGGCGGGCTGTCCGGCATCATCCTGGCGCATTCCCCGCTGGCGCGTGCCGGGCTGCTGGGAAGGCTCGGGCCGTCATACGCGGCGGTGGCGCCGGGGCTGGCATTGGCGCTGGCGGGGGTCATGGGCCTGGCGGAACTGGCGTTCCGGCTGCAATCGGTGCGCAACGGCGGCAGGCCGCGGCCGTTCCTGGGTCAGGCAATTGACCCGCAAAGCCTGTTGCCCTGGGCATTGGCCCTGGCGGTGTTCCTGCTGGGCGCGTGGCTGGTGCGGCGGGCCTGGCCGGCAGCGCGTGCGGCGTGGCAGGAGGCCAGCGTGGCCCCGTCGGCGTGACGCAGGCGTTGCAGGTCACTGGGCTGCAAAAGGCGTTCGGCGCCACCAAAATCATCAAGGGCGTCGAGCTGACTGTCGCCAAGGGCGAGCGCCACGCCGTCATTGGCCCAAACGGGGCGGGCAAGAGCACGCTGTTCCACCTGGTGACCGGCCGGTTGCAGCCGGACGCCGGGCAAGTGCTGCTGAATGGCCGGGACATCACCGGGCTGCCGGCGCACCAGGTGTTCAACCTCGGCCTGGCGCGCAGCTTCCAGGTCACCAGCCTGTTCCCGAAGCTGTCGGTGTTCGAGAACCTGCGCGCCGCCGCCATGCGGACGCACGGCTGCGGCCTGGCATTCTGGCGGCGGCTGGATGGTTACGGGCCGCTGCGGGAGCGGGCGGAGGGTATCCTGCAGCAAATCGGGCTGGAGCGGCGGCGGAACGTGCTGGCCGGCAACCTGGCCTACGCGGAGCAGCGTGCGTTGGAGATCGGCGTCACCATCGCGGGCGGCGCGGACACCATCCTATTGGACGAGCCAACCGCCGGCATGAGCCGGGCGGAGACGGAGCGCGCCGTGACGCTGATCCGCCGCATGTCCGAGGGGCGGACCTTGGTGATGATCGAGCACGACCTGGGCGTGGTGTTCGACCTGGCCGACCGCATCTCCGTGCTGGCCGAGGGCCGGGTCATTGCCTCCGGACCGCCGGACCAGGTGCGCGGCGACCCGGCGGTCCGCACCGCTTACCTGGGCGCGGCGGCGGAGCACCTGCACTGATGCTGTCCATCCAGGGATTGCAGGCGTGGTACGGCAAAAGCCAGGTGCTGCGCGGCGTGGACCTGGAAGTTGGCCGGGGCGAGATCGTGGCGCTGCTGGGCCGCAACGGCGCAGGGCGCAGCACGACGCTGAAGGCGGTGATGGGCGGCGTGGTGCGCGAGGGCAGCATCCGCTTCGGCAATACGGAGATTGGCAACCTCGCGCCGCACCAAGTCGCGCGGCTGGGCTTAGGCTACGTGCCGGAGGACCGGTCGATATTCCCGGACCTCACCACGATGCAGAACCTGATTTTGGGCGAGAAGCGCGGACCCGGCGGCGCGTTCGGCCTGCCGGACGCCTACGCGCTGTTCCCCCGCTTGCAGGAGCGCGCCGACGCGCCGGCCGGGGCGCTGTCCGGCGGCGAGCAGCAGATGCTGGCAATCTGTCGGACGCTGATGGGCGCGCCCTCCCTATTAATGGTCGATGAGCCGACCGAGGGGCTGGCGCCCATGATGGTGCAGACGGTGCGCGAGTTGCTGGTGGCCGTCGCGGCGCGCGGGGTCACCATCCTGCTGGTGGAGCAGAAGCTCGACATCGCGCTCGCGATCAGCCAGCGGCTGTATGTGATGGGGCACGGCGAGATCGTGTTCGAGGGCACGCCAACGAGCCTCGCGTCGAACGCGCAGGTGCGGCGGGAGTGGTTGGAGGTTTAGGTTTGACCCAGGTTGTGAAAACGACGCGGCATGGCGGCGTGGCGGTGCTGGCGATGGACAACCCGCCGGTGAACGCGCTGGGCCTGGCCCTGCGGTCCGGGCTGATGGACGCGCTGGACGCGCTGCGGGGCGACCCGGCGGTGGAGGCCATCGTCATCGCCGGGACTGCCCGCGCGTTCAGCGGCGGCGCGGACATCACCGAGTTCGGCACGCCGATGGTGGACCCGAACCTGCGCCAGGTGATCACCGCCATCGAGGACATGCCCGTGCCGGTGGTGGCGGCCATCCAGGGCGTGGCATTGGGTGGCGGGTTGGAGCTGGCGCTCGGCTGCCACGCGCGCGTGGCGTGGGAGGGCGCCCGGCTGGGATTGCCGGAGGTGAAGCTCGGCCTGTTGCCCGGCGCAGGCGGCACGCAGCGGCTGCCGCGCGTGGTGGGCGTGGAAAAGGCGCTGTCGATGATCGTGACCGGCACGCCGATCAGCGCCAAGGACGCGGCGGCGTGCGGGCTGGCGGACGCGCTGCTGACCGGCGCCTATCCGGATGCGGCGGTGGAGTGGGCGCGGAACCTGCCGGAGCGCCGCCGGGTGCGGGACCGGGAGGACCAGTTGGAGCCGGCGCGGGCTGATCCCGGGTTGATCGACCGGATCGCCGCGCCGTTGCTGAAGGCGTCCGGCGCGTCCGCGCCCCGCGCCTGCGTCGAGAGCGTGCGCGCCGCCGTGACCATGCCGTTCGACGACGGCGCCGCCAACGAGCGCCGGCTGTTCGAGGAACTCGTGACCGGCGATGAGAGCCGTGCCCAGCGCCATGCGTTCTTTGCCGAGCGCGAGGCGCAGAAGGCCAAGCTGCCGCCGGGCACGACGCCGCGCCCCATCAGCCGGGCCGCAGTGATCGGCGCGGGCACCATGGGCGGCGGCATCGCCATGTGCTTCGCCAACGCCGGCATCCCGGTGACGGTGATCGAGACGGAGCAGGCGGCGCTCGACCGCGGCATGGCGCGCGTTGCCGAGCTGTACGCCACGTCCGCCAAGCGCGGCAGCATCACCAGCGCGGAGGCCGAGCAGCGCCGGGGCCGCATCCAGGGCCGGCTCGGTCTGGAGGGCATCGAGGGCGCGGACATCGTGGTGGAGGCGGTGTTCGAGGACATGGACGTGAAGAAGCAGGTGTTCGCCCGCCTGGACCAGTTGGCCAAGCCCGGCGCGGTGCTCGCCACCAACACCAGCTACCTCGACATCGACGCCATCGCCGCCGCGACATCCCGGCCCGGCGACGTGCTGGGCATGCACTTCTTCAGCCCGGCCAACGTCATGAGGCTGTTGGAGGTGGTGCGCGGGGCCGGCACCAGCCCAGAGGTGATCGCCACCGCGGCGGACGTGGGCAAGCGGCTCAGCAAGGTGGGCGTGGTGGTCGGCAACTGCTTCGGCTTCGTGGGCAACCGCATGTTGGCCCGGCGCACCGACGCGGCGGAACGGCTGTTGCTGGACGGTGCGTCGCCCTCGGAGGTGGACGCGGCGCTGGTGGCGTTCGGCTTCCGCATGGGGCCGTTCGCGATGGCGGACCTGGCGGGGCTGGACATCGGCATGCGTATCCGCCGCGCGTTCGGCAAGCGCGCGCCGGTGGCGGACGCGCTATGCGACGCCGGGCGCTATGGGCAGAAAACCGGCAGCGGCTACTATGTTTACGAGGGCCGCAACCCGACGCCCGACCCGGCGGTGGACGCCATCATCGCATCGGAAAGCGACAAGCTGGGCATCACCCGCCGAGCGATTGACGCCAATGAGATCACCGAGCGGCTGGTGTATCCCATGATTAACGAGGGTGCCCGCATCCTGGAGGAGGGCATCGCCGCCCGGCCTGGCGACATCGATACCATTTGGCTGCACGGCTACAACTGGCCGGCGTGGCGCGGCGGGCCGATGTTCTACGCGGACCTGATGGGCCTGCCGCGCATCCGCGACCGCCTGCGGGAGTTCGCCGACGCGACGGGTGACGAAACCCTGCGCCCCGCGCCGCTGCTGGATCGGCTGGCCACCGCCGGCCAGGGCTTCGCACGGGCCGCGTGACCCGGCCGCACCCCTGGGAGGCCAGCTACCCGCCCAGCGTGCGCTGGGACGCTCCGCTCGCGGTGGGCACGCTGACGGCGCTGCTGGACCGGGCGGTAGCGGGGTACGGCCCGCGCCCGGCCATCGAGTTCCGCGGCCGGACCATGAGCTTCACGGACCTCGGCGCGCGGGTGGAGCGGCTGGCGCGCGGGCTGCTGGCGCTCGGCATCCTGCCCGGGGACGCGGTGGCGCTGCTGCTGCCCAACAGCCCCGCGCACCCCGTCGCGTTCTTTGCCGTGCTGCGCATGGGCGGCCGGGTGGTGCACCTCACGCCGCTCGACCCGGCGCGCGCCGTGCTGCGCAAGCTCACCGATAGCTGCGCCCGCACGCTTATCACCACCAACCTGCCCAGCGTGCTGCCGCAGGCCGAGGCGGTATGGCGGGACGGCGCGGTGGACCGGCTGATCGTGGTGGAGGACGCCGAGTGGGGGCCGGGGCCGGGCACGCTCGCCATCCCGCCCGGCGTGCGGCGCATGGGGGAGCTGGACGGGCCGGACCCCGCCTGGCCGGTGGTGGACCCGCATGATGTGGCGCTGTTGCAGTACACCGGCGGCACCACCGGCCTGCCGCGCGCCGCCATGCTGACGCACGCGAACCTCACCAGCGCCGTCAGCATCTACGACGCCTGGGGCGCCACGCCGGAACGCTGTTTACGCGACGGCGACCGGGTCATGTGCGTGCTGCCGCTGTTCCACATCTACGCACTGACCGCCGTGCTGCTGCGGGCGCTGTCGAACGGGGTGGAGGTCATGCTGCGCACGCGGTTCGACCCGGCCGTGGCGCTCAATGACATCGAGGCCGGCTGCACCCACGTGTATGGCGTGCCGACCATGTGGATTGCGCTCACCAGCCACTCTGGCGTCGAGGCGCGTGATTTCAGCAGTTTGCGGAGCGCCAGCAGCGGTGGCGCGGCGTTGCCGCCGGACGTAGGCGCGCGGTTCACGGCTCTGACCGGCCTGCGGCTCGGCGGCGGCTGGGGCATGACGGAGACCTCGCCCGCCGGCGCCAACGTGCTGCCGGACCGGGCGCAGGCGTCGGGCGAGATCGGCGTGCCATTGCCGGGCATCGAGATGGACGTGGCGGCGCTGGACGACTCCAGGCGCGTGCTGCCGGTGGGCGAGGTGGGGGAACTGCGCATCCGCGGACCGAACGTGACGCCGGGCTACTGGAACCGGCCCGAGGAAACTGCCGCCGCGTTCGTGGACGGCTGGTTCTTAACCGGCGACATCGGCCGCATGGACGCGGACGGCGTGTTCACCATCGTGGACCGCAAGAAGGACATGCTGATTTCCGGCGGCTTCAACGTGTACCCGCGCGCCATCGAGGACGCGATCCATGAGCATCCGGACGTGCGGGAAGCCGCGGTGATCGGCGTGCCGGACCCGTACCGCGGGCAAGCGGCCAAGGCGTTCATTAGCCTGCGCAATGGCGCTGCGCCGTTGACGCTGGAAGCATTGCGGCTGTTCTTATCAGACCGGCTCGGCAAGCACGAGCTGCCGGCGGCGCTCGAAGTGCGCGACGAGTTGCCGCATACGCCGGTGGGCAAGCTCGCCAAACGTGACCTCGTGACATAGGGACCTGCTGCCATGACCGAAGCCGTCATCGTCTCCACCGCCCGCACGCCGATTGGCCGGGCCATGCGGGGGGCGTTCAACATGACCCACGGGGCCGAGCTGGGCGGGCACGTCATCCGCCATGCCGTCGAGCGGGCGGGGTTGGAGCCGGGCGAGGTGGAGGAGGTCGTGCTGGGCTGCGCCAACCCGGAGGGCGCGACGGGCGGCAACATCGCGCGGCAGGCGGCGTTGCGGGCGGGCCTGGACAGCGGCACGGCGGCCATGACGGTGAACCGGTTCTGTTCGAGCGGCTTGCAGGCCGTCGCCATCGCTGCCAACCGCGTGGTGTGCGACGGGGTGCCGGTCGCGGTGGCGGGCGGGCTCGAGAACATCAGCCTGGTGCAGTCCACCCTGAACAGGCACATGTATCGCGACGCCTGGCTGGAGGACCACCACCCGGACATCTACATGCCGATGATCGAGACGGCGGACATCGTGGCGGCGCGGTATGGCATCTCGCGGGAGGCGCAGGACGAGTATGCCCTGGAGAGCCAGCGGCGGACCGCGGCCGGGCAGCAGGCCGGGCGGTTCGATGCCGAGATCGTGCCGCTGCCATCCGTGAAGGCGGTGACCGACAAGGAGACGGGCGAGGTGCGGCACGAGCCGGCCAGCCTGCGGCAAGACGAGGGCAATCGTCCGGAGACGACGCTGGAGGGCCTCGCCAAATTGAAGCCGGTGCGCGGCGACGGGCAGTTCATCACGGCCGGCAACGCCAGCCAGTTGTCGGACGGCGCCAGCGCCTGCGTGGTCATGTCCGGGGCGGAGGCGTCGCGCCGGGGCCTAAGCCCGCTCGGCGTGTTCCGTGGCCTGGCGGTGGCGGGGTGCGAGCCGGACGAGATGGGCATCGGCCCGGTGTACGCGGTGCCGCGGCTGCTGGCCCGGCATGGGCTGACGGTGGACGACATCGACTTGTGGGAGCTGAACGAGGCGTTCGCCAGCCAGGTGCTGTACTGCCGCGACAAGCTCGGCATCCCGGAGGGCCGGCTGAACGTGGACGGAGGCGCCATTTCCATCGGGCATCCGTATGGCATGAGCGGGGCGCGGATGCTGGGGCACGCGCTGATTGAGGGCCGCCGGCGGGGTGCCAAGCGCGTGGTGGTCACCATGTGCATCGGCGGCGGCCAAGGCGCGGCCGGGCTGTTCGAGATCGCATAGGGGAGACGGAAATGGACCTGAGCTTCACCGCCGAGGAAGTGGCGTTCCGCGAGCGGATGCGCGCGTTCTTCACCACTGAAATCCCGCAGTCCATCCGCGACCAGGTGGCGAAGGGCGAGCATGTGCACCGGGACGACCAGGTGACGGCGCAGCGCATCCTGAACGCCAATGGTCTGGCGGTGCCGCACTGGCCGGCGGCGTGGGGCGGGCAGGACTGGACGCCGGTGCAGCTTTATATCTATCAGGACGAGATGCAGCAGGCCTGCGTGCCGCCGCCGCTCGGGTTCAACACCAACATGGTCGGCCCGGTGATCGCGCAGTTCGGCTCGGACGCGCAGAAGCAGCGGTTCCTGCCGGCGACGGCCAACCTGGACATCTGGTGGTGCCAGGGGTTCAGCGAACCGGGCGCCGGGTCGGACCTGGCGAGCCTACGCACCACGGCGGTGCGGGACGGCGACGAGTATATCGTGAACGGCCAGAAGACCTGGACCACCTTGGCGCAGTACGCCGACTGGATTTTCTGCCTGGCGCGCACCAACACGGGCGTCAAAAAGCAGCAGGGCATCAGCTTCCTGCTGATCGACATGAAAACGCCCGGCGTGACGGTGCGGCCGATCCAGACCATCGACGGCGGCGTGGAGGTGAACGAGGTCTGGTTCGACGACGTGCGCGTGCCGGCGGAGAACCTGGTGGGCGAGGAGAACCGCGGCTGGGACTACGCCAAGTTCCTGCTGGGCAACGAGCGCACCGGCATCGCCCGCGTGGGCGTGAGCAAGGCTCGGGTGCGGCGCATCAAGCAGTTGGCGGCGCTGGAGCGGGTGGGCGACCGTCCGCTGATGGACGAGCCGCATTTCCGCGAGAAGGTCGCGGCGGTCGAGGTGGAGCTGAAGGCGCTGGAGATCACCCAGCTCCGCGTGGTGGCGGACAAGCGCAGCCGCGAGCATGGCAAGCCCAACCCGGCGAGTTCCATCCTGAAGCTGAAGGGGTCGGAGCTGCAGCAGGCCACCACGGAGCTGCTGATGGACGTGGTGGGGCCATACGTGCTGCCGTACGACGACCAGGACGAGGGCAGCAACGAGCCGCCGATCGGCCCGGACTTCGCGGCGGAGGCTGCGCCGACCTACTTCAACTGGCGCAAGATTTCCATTTACGGCGGGTCGAACGAAATCCAGCGCAACATCGTGGCGAAGGCGATTCTAGGGTTTTGAGGGCGGCTGGATCAGTAGGGCAACCAGGCTAGTCCATCCCGTTTGGTGCGATGCCCCAAGGCCCTGCCCGGTTTCGCCGTGGAAGTACTCGTGGAACAGCAGCGCCGGTTCCGCGCCGTCCGGCACTGGGTTGCCGTGCAGGGCAGGGCGAGTACCGTCGGGGCCGGGCAGGAACAGGCGCACCAGACGGCCGCTGAGTTCGTCCGCGACCTCGGCCAGCGTAGCCATGCGGCCGGAGCCGGCTGGGCACTCCACACGGAACTCGTCGCCGTAGTAGCTTTGGAAGCGGCGCAGCGCCTCGATCAGCAGGGCGTTCACCGGCATCCACACCGGGCCGCGCCAGTTCGAGTTGCCGCCGAATACAGTGGTGCGGCTCTCGCCAGGCTCGTAGTTCACGCTGTAGGCGACGCCGTCGTGCCGCAGCGTGAACGGCGCAGCGGCGTGCGCCTTGGACAGGGAGCGCACGCCGTGCGGGGACAACAGCTCCGCCTCGTCCAACATGCGGCGCAGCAGCAGCTTCATGCGGTGGCCGCGCAGCAGGGACAGCAATCGCCGCTCGCCCATGCCCGGCTCCGCCCAGCGCGAGATTAGGCCGGCGAGGTCCGGGCGGTAACGCAGGAACCAGCGCAGCCGGCGGGCGAAGTCCGGCAGGCGGTCGAACACGGCGCTGTCGATCACCTCGACCGCCAGCAGCGGGATCAACCCCACCATGGAGCGGATGCGCATGCGTTCCGTCCGCCCGCCCGGCAGGCGCAGCGTGTCGTAGTAGAAGCCGTCCGTGTCGTCCCACAGGCCGTCGCCCTCGCCCTGGATGTCGGCCATGGCCTCGGCGATGTGTAGGAAATGCTCGAAGAACTTGGTGGCGAGGTCCTCATAGACTGGGTTGACCTCAGCAAGTTCGAGGGCGATGCGCAGCAGGTTCAGCGTGTACATCGCCATCCACGCGGTGCCGTCGGCCTGGTCCATGACGCCGCCGGTCGGCAGCGGCTTGGAGCGGTCGAACACGCCGATATTGTCAAGGCCAAGGAACCCGCCCTGGAACACGTTGCGCCCGTCCGCATCCTTGCGGTTCACCCACCAGGTGAAGTTCAGCAGCAGCTTGTGGAACACGCGCTCCAGGAAGGCGCGGTCGGGCGTGCCGGTAAGGGCGCGGTCCATCTCGTAAACACGCCAGGCCGCCCAGGCGTGCACCGGCGGGTTCACGTCGCCGAACGCCCACTCGTATGCGGGCAACTGTCCGTTGGGGTGCATGTACCACTCGCGCGTCATCAGCACGAGCTGGTCCTTGGCGAATTCCGGATCGATCAATGCGAAGCTCACGCAGTGGAACGCGAGGTCCCAGGCGGCGTACCAGGGGTACTCCCACTTGTCCGGCATGGACACGATGTCGGCGTTGTTGAGGTGCCGCCATTCATGGTTGCGGCCGGTTTTGCGCTCGGGCGGCGGCGAGGGTTGCGCCGGGTCGCCATCAAGCCAGCGGCTCACGTCGAAAAGGTAAAGCTGCTTCGACCACAGCAGGCCCGCCAGCGCCTGGCGCTGCACCAGCCGCGCGTCCGGGTCGGGGATGCCGCGCTGCAGGGCGGCGTAGAACTCGTCCGCCTCGGCGCGGCGGGCAGCGAGGATCAGGTCGAAGCCGGCGAAGGCGCTGGCGTCCTGGTCGGCCGGGCGGAACCGCAACTGCACGGTGGCTTGGCCGCCGGGCGGCAGCGTCCATTGCAGGTGCGCGGCGCACTTGGTGCCGCTGACCAGGCTGACCGCGCCGCGGTCGCCGCCCACCACGCAGTCGTTGATCCCGTCCTTGAACGGCCCGGCGCCGTCCATGCCATGCAGCCGGCGCACGTTGGTCTCATTCTCGCAAAACAGCCACTCCGCCGGGGCGCCGATCTCAAGCCGCATGTCCGGCAGCCGCGGGTGCTGCGCCAACGCCCCGCCCCCCTCGGCCCGCAGCAGCGGACGGCGGGACCCTGCCTTCCAGGACCATGTGTTGCGCGCCCAGAGCTGCGGCAGCAAGTGCAGCGCGGCGGCGTCCGGCCCGCGGTTCTGCACGGTGACCTGCATCAGGATGTCGTCGGGCGATGCCTTGGCGTACTCCACCGTCACATCAAAAAAGCGGCCATCAGCGAATGCGCCGGTGTCGGGCAGCTCGTACTCCGGGTCGGCCGCGCTGCGGCGACGGTTCTCGGCCACCAGGTCCGCGTAGGGGAACGCGGCCTGCGGGTAACGGTACAGCATCCGCATGTACGAGTGGGTCGGCGTGCCGTCGAGGTAGTGGTAAACCTCCTTCACGTCCTCACCGTGGTTGCCCTCGCTGTTAGTAAGGCCGAATAGCCGCTCTTTCAGGATGGGGTCGCGCCCGTTCCACAACGCGAGGCCCAGGCACCACAGCAGCCGCTCGTGCCCGAAGCCGGCCAGCCCGTCCTCGCCCCAGCGGTAGGCTCGGCTGCGGGCGTGGTCGTGCGGCAGGCTGTCCCAGGCGGCGCCGCCCGGGCTGTAGTCCTCGCGCACCGTGCCCCACTGGCGCTCGCTGACATACGGCCCCCAGCGGCGCCAGCCCTCGCCGCGGGCCGCTGCCAGCAGCCGCCGGCCCTCGGCGGTGTCGAGGATGGTCACGCGCCCCTTGCCAGCGGCGGCAGCGCCCGCGGCCACGACAGCATCGTTTCAGCGAAAAACCCCATCAGCGACGCCATCGTGCACAGCACGGAAAGCCCAAAGGACACGAACAGCGCCGTCGCCACGGCCGCATCCTGCAAGCCGCCCAGGAACAAAACGAACGTGGCGGCGCAGATCGCGGCCCCCGCAAGCGCCCCGAACGCCCGCGCGGCATCCAGCGCGCGGAGCCGCCGCCGCAGCCGGACAAGGCGGGCGTACATGGCATCCGCATCGCCGCCGCCGCCACCGCTGCGCAGCGCCTCCGTCAGGAGGTCCGACTGGTCCGCGACCCGGCCGAGCCGCGTGGTGATCACGTTCAGCAACGACCCGATGCCGGACAGCAGGAACACCGGCGTCAGTGCCACCTGGATGATATGGGCAACGTTGTCCAGCGGCACGCCCATCGCCGTCCCATCCATCATCAAGGCATCCGCTTCCACTCTAGTCCTGGGGCAGCGGATGCTTGACCGAGGGCCGTGCGGGCCGCCAATACCGATGGTTCATGGAATCCATGCCTGCCGAACTGCCACGGCCGGGTTGCAGCATCCCGCATCAAGACCACCCGGACCGCGTTGCCGTGGCTCAAAAGTCGTGCAGGATCTGCAAGCGTCCCAGCGCTGTCAGGATCTCGTCAGGTTCGGCGCGCTGGGTGAAGTCGATGTTCACCCACGACCGCGCCACGGTCCCGTCCTGGCCGACCAGGAACGTCGCCGGGACCGGCAGCAGCCAGGCCGGGTTGCCGCTGCGCTCAGCCACGTCGACGCCGCGGCGGCGCAGCAGCTCGACATACAACGGCGGCGTGCGGAACACGATGCCGAACGCCATGGCGACCGCCAGGTCCACGTCCACCAGCACCTCGTAGTGCAGGCCGCGGTCGCGCTTCATGGCCAGCGCCCGGCCGCCGGTCTCGGGCGTCATCGCCACCAGCGTGCCCCCGGTGCGCGTCAGCTCTGGCAGCGCGGCCTCAAGCGCGTCCAGGGTGGCGGAGCAGTAGGGGCACCAGCCGCCGCGAAAGAAGGTCACGACCAGCGGCCCCTTGGCCAGCAGCTCGCCAGACTCGACCAGGCGCCCCTCGGCGTTGGGCAGCACGAAGCCGGGCATCGGGTCGCCGGGCTGGCAGGCCTGGGCGGCGACCTGGCCGGCATCCAGCCGCTCCAGGAACTCGTCGTAGGCGGCCCTGGTCTCGCCCGTTTCGCGCGACCGCCGCAGCGCCGCCAGGAACCCGTTCAGCGTAATCGTCTTCATTCCCGGTTAAGGCGTTCAAAGGCCCACGGCGGCCATCAGCTTGTGCACCGTCGCCATGCCCATCATCTCGGGCCGCACGAGGGCGAGCAAGACCAGGAGCAGGATGAGCGTTCCCGCGACGGCGCCCGCAACGCGGGCGCCGGCAATGTTCGCATTGGCCTTGGCAGAGCGTACCAGCATTTGAAGCCTCCTGTGCTCGAGCCGTCTGGCTCAGCGGAGTAATAGGGCGGCGGCCATCGGCACTGGAAATGCCGGTTGATTATCCTTTCGATGCTGCATGAGGGCCTGCCAAGCTGAAGGGCTACCCCGCCCCGGTCATGCTGCCGTGCCGGTGCAGGCTGGGATTGGGCGCTTCATGGAATCCATGCCCGATCTGTATTGGCCTGCTCTCGTGCGGGACCCCAACTCAAAAGGGCCGCACTGGCGCAGCGGCGCTCTGCGAGGGCGCCTGCTTACCGGGCTGGACGCCTTGGCCGCCATCGTCAGCAACGCATTCTGAGGCGGCTGAGGGCAGCGCCCCGCCTGCCGCTTCACCATCAGGAGCACCACCATGAAACTGGGCGTAGTCGGACTAGGTCGCATGGGCGGCAACATCAGCCTTCGCCTGATGCGGCACGGCCACGAGTGCGTGGTCTATGACAACAGCGAAAAGGCGGTGGACGGCATTGCCGGGCAAGGCGGGCTGAAGGCGAGCGGGCTTGCCGACATGATCAAGCAACTGCCCTCGCCGTGCGTCGTGTGGGTCATGCTGCCGTCCGGCCAGGTCACCGAGGATGCCATACAGGCTTTGGGTGGGCTGATGGGGCGTGGCGACATCATCATAGACGGCGGCAACTCGATGTACAAGGACGACATACGCCGGGCCGCCGGCTTGCGCGAGAAGGGGATCGTCTATGTTGACGTCGGCACGTCCGGCGGCATTTGGGGCTTGGAGCGCGGCTACTGCATGATGATCGGCGGCGACGAGGAGGCGGTGGACTATCTCGACCCGATCCTGAGTGCGCTGGCGCCTGGCGCGGGCACGATCGACAAGACGCCGGGCCGCGAGGGCCGCAACTCGACGGCCGAACACGGCTACCTGCATTGCGGCCCGGCTGGCTCCGGGCACTTCGTCAAGATGGTGCACAACGGCATCGAGTATGGGATGATGCAGGCCTTCGCCGAAGGCTTCGACATCCTGAAGAACAAGGACAGCCAGGACCTGCCGGAGGACCAGCGCTTCAGCCTGCACATGGGCGACATCGCCGAGGTATGGCGGCGGGGCTCGGTGGTGTCGTCCTGGCTGCTGGACCTGACCAGCCTGGCGCTGGCGAAGGACGAGACGCTGGAGGCGTTCACGGGCGACGTGTCCGACAGCGGCGAGGGGCGCTGGACCATCGACGCCGCCGTGGAGGAGGCGGTGCCGGCGCCGGTGCTGGCGGCGTCGCTGTTCGCCCGCTTCCGCTCGCAGCATGAGCACACGTTCGGCGAACGCACGCTGTCCGCAATGCGCTTCGGCTTCGGCGGCCACGCCGAGCCGAAAGGCTGAAGCGTAGCAATGATCGGGAAGGGGCCTGAATGTGCCGCGGACCCGCACGCGGCGGCGAAGCCGGCGCCGCCCTGCACCATGGTCGTCTTCGGTGCGAACGGCGACCTGACCAAGCGCCTGCTGATGCCGGCGCTGTATAACCTGTCAAGCATGAAACTGCTGGACGAGGGGTTCTCCGTCCTCGGCCTGGACCGCGACGAGGGCGGGGATGACGGCTTCCGTGACCGGCAGAAGCAGACGATGGAAAGCTTCACCGTTGCCGCCGGCGGCGAGTTCGCAGAAGACAGCCTGAACGCCGGCTGGTGGAACTGGCTGGAACAGCGGCTGCACTATGTTTCCGGCGATTTCAACCAAGCTGCCACGTTCGAGGCGCTGGCCGGCCGGCTGAAGGACGGCAACGCAGTGTTCTACCTTGCCGTCGCCGACCGGTTTTTTTCTAGGCCGGCAAAGTTGGCTGTTTGCTGAGGTTCTGCGTTGCGG
>CAXTCN010000047.1:0-31892 GCA_964242575.1 uncultured Acetobacteraceae bacterium
GGACCGTGGCGGCGGACGCAAGCCGGCCGGTTGTCATGCTCGATGGCGCCTACATGCGCGCGGTGCCCGGTCACCAGGTTCGGAACTTCGAGGCAATCTGCGGCAAGGTGGAGCGAGAGGGTCACCCTACCCGTCGCTTCGCCTTGGTGCGCAGCGTGGCCGGGCAGCCCCATGCCCTGCTGCGCGCGGCGCTGCAGAGTCAGGGCTGGTGGAAGGGCGACGCGGTCACCGCGGTCAGCGACGGCGACCCCGCGCTGCCAGCCCTGGTGCGCTCGGCCTCGGGCGGCCCGGTGGAGCTGATCTTGGACTGGTTTCATCTCTCGATGCGCGTGCACCATGTCGAGCAGGTCATGGGAGGCCTGTGCGCCCTCGAGCCGCCGCCCCTCGTTCCGCTCGACCAGGCTCGGATCGACGTGGAACGATTGCGGCACCTTCTCTGGAACGGGCATCACGACAAGGCGTGCGAGGCCCTGATCCGGATTGCGGTCTGGGCCAAGGACGCCAGCGTGCTGAACGAACCCGCCGCCGCAGCCAAGTTCAGGCGGCTTGCCGCGCGTTGCGCGGAGCTGCGCAGCTACATCGAGACCAACGAGGGCGCGCTGATCGACTACGGCCAGCGCCACCGGGCCGGCAAGCCGATCTCGACCTCACGGGCCGAGGGCACCGTCAACCAGCTGGTGAGTGCCCGCATGAACAAGCGACGGCAGATGCGCTGGTCGCCTCGCGGCGCACATCGCGTGCTTCAGGTCAGGGCCGCAGTGCTGGACGGACGCTTCGGCCACCAAGCAATCCAGCTCGCGGCGTAGCGCCCCAGGTTTTTGACACTCCCAAGCTCTCCATCCGGATCCGCGCATCCGCCACGTTCAGTGCCCGCAGCCCGTCGTATATGGCCTGCATGAACCCGCCCGGCCCGCAAAGATAGAAGTCGTAATCGTCAAACGGCAGCACTCCCTTCAGCAGCGCTACGTCCACGTGCCCCACGCTGTCCGGCGCGTCTCTGGCCTCCGGCTGGCTGTAGTGGGTATGGACACGCAGGTTCCCATGCCGCTCCGCCATCCCACGCAGCGCCGCCGCAAACGCATGGTGCCGCCCGCTGCGCGTCCCATGGATCACGTAGATCGGCGCGTGATGCCGCGTCCGCCCCTCATTCACCAGCAGGCTGCCCAGCATCGCCATCGTCGGCGTGATCCCGATCCCCGCCGAAACCATCACCACCGCCCGGTCCAGCGGAGAGTCGAACACGAAGCCTCCGCGCGGCGCCATCGCCTCCAGCAGTGTCCCTGGCCCGGCCTTGTCGTGCAGCCAGTCCGAAGCGCCACCCCGGCCCTCGCGCTTAACGCTGATCCGGTAGGCTCGCCCCGGCGCATCCGACAGAGTGTAGGTCCGCACCGGCCCGCTCGCGTCGCCCATCGGCACGCGAACCGGCAGGAACTGCCCGGCCCGGTGCGCCACGAGCCCCTGTCCGTCCGTGGGCTCCAGCACGAACGACCGCACATCCACGCTCTCGTCCGCCGTCGCCGTCACCCGGAAAGGCCGCCACGTGGTCCGCAGCGCCTCCGCCTCCAGCGTCCGTGCGGCCTCCTCCCACGTCCCCGTCCGCGCCAGCAGCGGCGAGTCGTCGGCGGACCCGAACGCCAGCGGCATCGCCCCCTCCACCCGCACCACTTCCGTCACGCGGTATCGGATCAGCCGCTGCGCTCCCACGAACGCCGCCACCTCGGGCCCGTCCCAGATCACCTCTGCCCGCGCAGCCAGATACAGCGTATCGCCCGAGTTGAAATCAACGAACAGTAGCCCGGCCCGGTCGTCGAACTGGAAGTTCCCGAGCGTGTTGAACAGGAAATTTCCCACGAAGTCGGGCATTGTCAGTGTCCGCTCGTCGTCTATCCGCACGAACCCCGGCCGTCCTCCTCGGTGCGAGACGTCTGGTCCGGCCGCGATCCCGTCCTCCGTCCGCGGGTCCGCGCTGGCGAGGAAAAAGGTGTCCGCCCCCGCGACGATCGCCCGCGCCCGGATGTCGAGGCTGGCGCCGCGATGCACCGGCCGAGGCTGCGGCGCCATCGGGTCCCCCGTCGGCGTCGCCTCCCGCGCCTGGATGTATTGCGGGCAGATGCCGATCACCTGCCGCACTTCGATCCCGAACCCCTTGGCGCCCGATGCGTCCTTGTCGAGGACCGAGACGATCCCGTTCACCCGGTTGCGCCGCCGGGTCGGCAGCTCGATGCCCAACAGCGAGATGCCGGCGCCCTCCCGCAGCGTCTCGTTCAGGGGATCACCGAACAGCGGCCGCGCGGCCACCATCAGGTGCTGCGGGTCTGGCGCGCTGAGGAAACCGGGCGACCCGACCATGACCGACGCCCAGGGCTGCCCGGCCGCGTCGACGGTGCCCACGAAGGCGAATGGCAGCAGCGGGAAGAAGGTGCGCTGCTGCTCCGTCACGTAGCGCCGCACGGCGCGCCGCCCCTGCCGGTCGATCTTCTCGCGAACGCCCGCTCGGGACTGCATCGCCAGCTCGCCGGGATGGAATGGCGAGCGGTCGAGATCCCAGCCGGGCGGGGGAGCTGTCTCGGACATCATGATCCTCCCTGTGCAGTCGGGCCGCGGGCGGAAGTACTCGCGTGCCGCTGGACCATTGGTTCTCCGCTCAAGCAGCCGCCTCCAGCCCCGCTGCTGTTTTCGCAAACGGCACGAACCCGGCCAGCCCCTCAATCCGGCGCAGCCACTCGCCCACCGCCCCATAAGCCGTCAGGTCCACGTTGCCTTCCGGAGCGCGGGCGATGTAGCCGTATAGCGCAACGTCAGCGATCGTCGGTGCCGCACCCGGAACCAGCCAGTCCCGCTCTGCCAGCTCCGCCTCGATCACCGCAAGCAATGTGTGCGCCCGCGCGATCACCTCTTTCGGGTCGAACGAAGCGCCGAAGATCGTCACCAGCCGGGCCGCCGCTAGACCATATGCGAGCTGCCCGGCCGCAACGGACAGCCATCGTTGCACCGCCGCAGCGCCCATAGCGTCCTCCGGCAACCAATCCGTTCGCCCATGCGTCTTGGCTAAGTACACCAGGATCGCGTTCGAGTCCGCCAACACGCGCGCGCCGTCCACCAGCACCGGAACCTGCCCGAACCGGTTCAATCGCAGGAAGTCCGGTGCCTTATGCGCCCCACTGGCCAAATCGACATTCACCACCCGATGCGACGCACCGATCAGCGAGAGGAACAGCCGCACCCGGTACGCGTGGCCCGAGAGTGGATGCGAATACAACGTGAGGGTTTGCTCGGTCATGGTCTGGCTCCTCCGTCCAGGATTGCGTCCGTCAAGCTGGTGTAAAATGCGGTGTCGTTGAGGTGGTCACGGATCACGCGGCTATGGTGGTGATTTCCGTGGTCATGGCGTCGATTGTGGGCGGTGTGAGTTCGGCCATGGCCTCCGTTTGCATAAAGCGGTGCGGGAGTTGCCGCCTTTGCCGGACCAGATTTGATTTCAGCTACTAAGGGTCCGCAACTCGCCTCGGGCGATCCCGAACACTGTACGGCCAAGCAGTCCGACAATGACCACCGTGGCGAGCGCCAGCAGCATCAGCGCGATCGCGTCCGTCCAAAGTCCCGGCTCGGCCGTGGCGAATTTCAGCGCGGCGATGCTCGACGCGGCCAACGGAAAGCTCACCGCCCACCAGGACACGCGAAACGGGCAGCAGACAGGAAGATGGCGTAGCTGACCGAGCAGCACGGCTAGGATGAACAAAGTCAGCATGTATAAGGACTGGGCGAAGAGGTCCGTGTCCTCGGTCGTCACGGTGTATGTCGAATAACCCACAGCGAAGGGCGCCACGAGAATCAACAACGAGGGCTTGAGCGCGTCGGGCAATGGCGGTTCGAACAGCAGGCGCGAAAAGATCAGCGTGAACAGGGGCAGCGCGAAGAACAGTCCGACAGCGAGCGCGAACACCATCAGTCCGTGCAGCGGCGACAGGCCGAGCGCGGGCAGCGCCAAGGGAACGTCAAGGACGCCAACCACCGGAACGATCCAGGCTGGCGTGGCATGCGCCACTTGCTGCCGGTTGCTCATCCAACGGTTGACGATCAGCCAGGCGAACCACACCATTCCGCACGCGCCCGCCATCCAGAGAAGGCGGGCCAGGGCGAGCGTATAGGGAGCCAACACGATCGGCAGCAGCAGCAGGCTGATCAGGAATGTGCCGAACAGGTTGCCGGCAATCGGGTGGCGGAACTCGTTCCGAACGGCTCCAAAGGCCGTTGCAAGCTTAATCGCGTAGCCCGCAAGCATGGCGACAAAGGCTGCAACGGCGACCGCTCTTATGCTTATCGGGATGCTCGCTGGCACGCCGTAGCGAGCCTCGGCGAGGCTCCAGGCGACGGACAGCCCAACCAGGCCCATGACGGACCCGAAAAGCCCGACGGGCAGATATTCGAGCTGCGGCCGTCCACGAGGCACGAGCGTCATGGCTTCGCTCATGCGGCATCCAACGTCGTTGTGGGTACGTGCTTCATGATACCGGTCAGAACCTGTCCACGTCGATTACCGCCTGGGCGAAGTCGCGAGGAGCTTCCTGCGGCAGGTTGTGCCCGACACCCCCCGTGACGAGCCGGTGCGCGTACGCGCCCGAGAAGCGCTTGGCGTACGCCGCCGGCTCGGGATGCGGCGCACCGTTCGCGTCCCCCTCGAGCGTGATGGTCGGCACACGGATGGCGGGAGCGTCCGCCAGCCGCCTTTCCAAGGTGTCGTATTGCCGCTCGCCTTGCGAAAGGCCGAGCCGCCAGCGGTAGTTGTGAATTACGATGTCGACGTGGTCCGGGTTATCGAATGCCCCGGCACTTCGATCGAAGGTCGCGTCGTCAAACTTCCATTCCGGAGAAGCCAGGTGCCAGATCAGCCTGGCGAAGTCCCGGCGATACGTCTCGTAGCCGGCCCGGCCCCGGTTCGTAGCGAAGTAAAACTGGTACCACCAAGCGAGTTCTGCCTTAGGCGGAAGCGGAGTCTTGTTGATTTCGAGGTTGCCAATCAGGTAGCCGCTGACAGAAACGAGAGCCTTGCACCGCTCCGGCCAGAGTGCCGCCACGATGTTTGCGCTTCGGGCGCCCCAGTCATAGCCGGCGACGATCGCTCGCTGAATCCCGGCGGCATCCATCAGCGCGACGACGTCGGCCGCCAGCGCGGATTGCTGGCCGTTCCTGACCGTCTCGTTCGACAGGAAGCGTGTGCTGCCGTAGCCGCGTAGATACGGCACGATCACGCGGTAACCCGCCGAAGCGAGGAGGGGGGCGACCTCTACGTAGCTGTGGATATCATAGGGCCAGCCATGCAGGAGGAGAACGGGCGGGCCATCCGAAGAACCGGCTTCCGCGTACCCGACGTCGAGAACCCCGGCCTCGATCTGCTTCAGCGGCGCGAAGGACGTGGGGATGTTTGGCTTGGTCGCGAGTGCTTGGGTCGGCGTCGCCTCGACAGCCTGAAGGTTCGCGACAGCGGCGGGTGTCGCACCGAGCCGCGCCGCGGCAACGCTAGCCGCCACCGCGCCGAAGAAGGGTCGCCGAGGGCAGGTGAGTCTTTCCATTATCTAAGCATCCCCGATGTTTCCGTCACCGATCCGGCGCCCGTGGCGGGATCTCCAAACGCACCGTCTGGCTGTCGATGACTTCATGCGTCGGGTCGGCGAGATCGATCCGCACGCTGTGCGGTCCCGGCCCGAGACCCTGAATGATGAGCTGCTCGCCGCTGGCATCCGCCCAATGCCAGCCGACGTCGTCCACCGTGAGGTGGATATGACCGATTCGGGGCTTCACCTCGAGTGCCGCCGGACCATAAACTGGGACGATGCGGAGGTTCTCCGCGCGGTATTGGATGATGACCAGCCCGCGCGCGAGAAACTCCGGCAGCGGAGGGCCCACGACGAGCCGGGCCGGCTCCTGTGTCGCTGGAGAAGCGATGCCGGGTAGGTCAAACATTACGCGCGCTCCGTTTGCTCCGGCGGCCGCGGCCCCATGGCCGGTCACCGCGTCAGACGATGTATCCTGCGCGACAGCACCCGATGCGGAGACGGCAAAGGCTATCGCGAGCAGCTGAAGGAGATTGATGTTCATCGGCCGGCTCCGGAATACGTTGCGCCTTGGTCGCCGCTTCTTCAGGCGCCCTCGTTGACCAGCGCCGTGCTGTTAGGGCCCGACAGCACTGCGACGGGCCCGCCTGAGCCTTAAGGGTGCTGATGTCATGGCGCAGCCTGTGCGTGACGATCGGCGAGGTGGCGGCGCTGTCCTTGATCAGGCTGACGAGGCCGCGAGCCTGCGCGAACGCCTCGCGCGGCCTGAGCCACGCTCCCACTGCCGCGTTGGCAGCACCGCGCCCGTCCGCGTCGCCCATCTTTCAACCCTCGATGAAGGCGAGAAGGTCGGCGTTGATGATGTCGGCCTGGGTCGTCGGCATGCCGTGCGGGAGACCTTTGTAGGTCTTCAGCGTGCCGTGCTTCAGCAACTTTGCTGCCAGTGGCCCGGAATCGGCGTAGGGCTCGATCTGATCGTCCTCGCTGTGCATCACCAGAACTGGCACGCCAATCTTCTGCAGGTCGGCGGTGAAATCGGTCTGCGAGAAGGCGATGATGCCATCGTAGTGGGCCTTGGCGCCGCCCATCATGCCTTGGCGCCACCAGTTCTGGATGTTGGGCTCCGAGGGCTCCGCGCCTGGCCGATCGTAGTTGTAGAACGGACCGGCGGCGATCGTGCGGTAGAACTCCGAGCGATTGGCGGCAAGCTGCGCCTGGAACTCGTCGAAGACGTCCTTGGGCAGCCCCCCCGGATTGCTCGCGGTTTTCATCATCAACGGCGGCACCGCGTTGATGATGGCGGCCTTCGCGACGCGGCTCTCGCCGTGCAGTGCAAGGTATCGCACCACTTCGCCGCCCCCTGTCGAATGGCCGACATGAATGGCGTTCTGGAGATCGAGATGCGCCGTCACCGCGGCGAGGTCGTCCGCATAGTGATCCATGTCGTGGCCGTCGCCGACCTGCGTCGAGCGGCCATGCCCGCGCCGGTCATGGGCGATGACGCGATAGCCCTTGCCAAAGAAGAACAGCATCTGCGCGTCCCAGTCGTCGGCCGACAGCGGCCACCCGTGGCTGAAGACGATGGGCTGGCCCTTGCCCCAGTCCTTGTAGTAGATATCCACTCCGTCTCGTGTCGCGACAGTATTCATCATGTCATCTCCGTTACTGGCGTGAGCGCAGGACCGCTCCGCAATGTCACCGCAGGCCGCTCACGAAGGCGAGCAGGTCATCGTTGAACTTGTCCTTATGCGTCATCGTGAGCCCGTGCGGCGCGCCAGGGTACACCTTCAGCGTCGCACTCTTGATCAGCTTCGAGGACAACCGCGCCGTAGTCGCAACCGGGACGTTCTGGTCGTCCTCGCCGTGGATGATCACCGTCGGGACATCGAACCGCTTCAAGTCCTGCGTGAAGTCGGTCTCGGAGAAGGCCTTTATACCCTCGTAAGATGCTCGCAGCCCAACCTGCATGCACCAAAGCCAGAAGGCATCCTTGACGCCCTGCGACACTTTCGAGCCCGGGCGGTTGGCGCCGAAGAACGGCCCGTCGCCAAGATCGCGGTAGAATTGCGCGCGGTCACTGGCGACGCCGGCGCGAATGCCGTCGAACACCTCGATCGGGACGCCACCAGGGTTGGCCGGCGTCTTGAGCATCAAGGGCGGGATGGCAGAGACCAGTACGGCTCCAGAAACCCTCGCCGTCCCGTGCCGCCCAATGTAGCGCGCGATGTCTCCGGCCCCGGCCGAGTGACCCACCAAGGCAGCGGCTTTCAGATCAAGCGTGCCGATCAGCTCCGAAAGGTCCTCGGCAAAAGTGTCATAGTCGTTTCCCTCCCACGGCTGACCCGACCGACCATGGCCGCGACGATCAAACGCGACGCAGCGGAAGCCGCGCGACGCCATGAACATCATCTGATCGTCCCAGACATCGGCGTTGAGCGGCCAGCCATGGCTGAAGACGGTGGGCTGACCCTTGCCCCAGTCCTTGTAGTAAATCTCGGTGCCGTCTCTCGTCGTGATAAAGCTTGCCCTTCGATCTTCCCTGCTCGGCCGTCCATCTGCCCGGTTCGCATCTTGTGCATGCGCTGTGATCGTGGTGCTCGGGACCGGCGCCAGTGTCGCGGCCGCAACCAGGCCGCCGAACAGCATGTGGCGTCGGGATGTGAGCTCGTGGACCGATTGCATGCCATCCTCCATCACGAAGCGGATGGCAGGACGAGCCCTACCCGGGCGTTCTCGTCCGGAGTGCCAACCCAGTAGCCGTATCTTTCGCTGGTCTCCAGGAGACGCCGGATTTGATCGGCCGATGGTGGGCCGGACGGCTGCCGCCCTGGGGCGACCGGCGTGCCGATTGCCCGGAAGAACCTGCCCATCCTGGAAGTGCTGACCACGATCAAGACGGCCCATTGCTGCGACCGGTTCCGCCAGGCGTGCTTGGCCCCGCTGGGAACGTGGAAGATGCCGCTGGGCTCGATCTGGGCCCAGCCGAGGTCGCCATTCCATTCCGCGAGCGCCTCGGCCTCGCCGGAGAGCAGGATGAAGGTCTCGGGGTCTGGATGGCTGTGCAACGGGGCGGCGCCGCCCGGCGGGATCGTGCCTCGCATGATGCAGGGCGAGCCGTCGTCCGCTCCTGGTTCCGTCAGCACCTGGATCGTCGGCCCCAGGACGTCGAGGATCTCGACGTCGTGCGGATCGATGAGGTGCGCGACGCGGGTGGCGTGAAGGAGGTACGACATCGGGCGTCTCCTGCAGTTAAAACGCTGGGGCCTGCTTTGCCCCGCGCGGCGCCGACGGAGTCCGGGTCGCCCGTTCTCGCGCGCAAGGGGATCAGGAGTGGAAGGACAGGCTCGTGCGCCGGCAGCCGTGCTTCCGGCGAACTCGGGCAAGACGATCGACGTCTCGTACAGACGGCGGGCGAAGTCTGCAGGGCCGCCGCGATGCTGGACGTAGGGCCAGCCGGTTTCCGAAACGCTCGCGAGGAAGTACGTATCGCGGTCCGCGACGAAGACGGTCTCCCGCTGCGAGAGCGCCTTGCCGGAGGCACCCCTGGCGTTCGCCGCCGCGTAAGCTGCGCGGGAGCCCCGGCGCACCTGCTCGGCCTTGACGGCCGGCGTGAAGGCAAGGTCGAAGAAGCGGCTCACGTTGGGGCTTCGGTGCTGCTGGAGCGGAGACGGCAAGCGCAGAGGCAGCGGCCTGCGGCATAGGGTCGCATGGGTCAGTTTCGCGCGAGCTTGCGGTCCAGGAAGTCTCGGATCATCGGCGCCATGACGTCGAGCTTGTCCTCAAGGGCGAAGTGCCCGGTGTCCAGCAGGTGCAGCTCGGCCTGGGGGAGGTCGCGGAGGTAGGGACCGGCCCCGGCTGCGGGAAAGATTTTGTCGTTTTTTCCCCACACGATCAGCGTCGGCGGCTGGTGCTTGCGGAAGAACGCCTGGAATTCCGGATAAAGCGGCACGTTCGTGCCGTAGTCGTGGAATAGGTCGAGCTGGATGTCTTTGTTGCCGGGCCTGTCCAGCAGGGCTTGGTCGTGCACCCAGTTGTCGGGACTGATGCGCGA
Source organism: uncultured Acetobacteraceae bacterium (assembly GCA_964242575.1). Taxonomy (GTDB): domain Bacteria; phylum Pseudomonadota; class Alphaproteobacteria; order Acetobacterales; family Acetobacteraceae; genus JANPPS01. The sequence goes on from CAXTCN010000047.1 coordinate 9,604, forward strand.
CACATCACTCACGCCATCAGTGTACTGGAACTTCGTGGTTTCCGGGGCCACCAAGAAGTCGAGCGCCCGCCGATGCGCCTCCGACCCGTCCGCCCAGTAGGCCTTGATGGGATCCCAGAACGCCTCGAGGCCCTCGGCATAGGCGTTCCCGTTCTGCACGATCAGCGCGGTGACGCGGTCGGGGTGTAGCAGTGCCAGGCGGTAGCCGACGGGTGCGCCGTAGTCCATGACGTACATGGCGTAGCGCGTGGCCCCGAGGTGCTGCAGCAACGCGTCCACCAGGCTTGCGTAGTGCGCAAAGGTGTAGGCGAACTGCGTGTGGTCAGGCGCGGCGCTCTGGCCGAAGCCCGGGTAGTCCGGCGCGATCACATGGTAACGGTCCGCCAGCGCTGGGATCAGGTTTCGGAACATGTGCGACGATGTCGGAAAGCCGTGCAGCAGCAGCACGACCGGGCCGTCGGGCGGGCCAGCTTCCCGATAGAACACGCTGGTTCCCTCAATGGTCGCGGTCCTGTAGTAAGTCACGATACCTGTGGCATTTGGAGGCGACTGCGCACGCGCGGCCCCGGTTCCTGTTGGTTGGCTGGTCTGCTCCATGATCGCCTCCACATCCCCGATCGCGTCGGCTGACGCTCCGCAAACCGTCCGGCGGTTTGGCGCGGATGCATTCAGCGCCTCCGGACCTAGCCGATTGCCGTATCGGGATGCCTCCTCTATCAATGAGAAGCATCTTCTCATTTTGTGGAAAGCCGGTGCCCTATGGACCGCCTGGAGGCGATGTCGATGATCGTCGCCGTCACCGAGACGGGCAGCTTTTCTGCCGCATCCCGCCGATTGGGAATGCCAGTCGCGACGGTCAGTCGAAAGGTCGCCGATTTAGAAGCGCGTTTGAAAGCCGAGTTGTTTCAAAGATCTTCACGAAGGATGACGCTGACCGATGCTGGCCGGGACTATGTCGAAGCCTGCAAGCGGATCATGGAACAGGTCGATGACGCCGAACGGCAGGTATCGGGTGAGTATAGAAGCCCTAAGGGCGATCTTGCTGTCACAACACCCTGGGGTCTCGGGCACACGCATCTGCTTCCACTAGCCGTCGAGTTCTTGAATGCTTTCCCCAAAATTGGCCTGAGACTTCTACTCACCGACCGCGTCGTTGATCCGGTCGAGGAGAGTATCGACGTAGCCATCCGGATCGGCAGTCTTCCTGAAAGCAGCATGATCGCGACGCGGATTGGCTCGATCCGTGTCGTGGTGTGCGCAAGTCCCGCCTATCTGGCGGCGAGGGGGCGTCCGCAAACACCCGATCAACTTCGCGATCACGACTGCATAGCGATCAATCCTGTCTCTTCGCCGAACGCTTGGAGGTTCTGCAAAGGCAAGCGCGAATGCCTTGTGCCTATCCAGTCAAGGTTATGCGTGAGTACATCGGAGGCTGCTGTGATCGCCGCCATTGCCGGCGCCGGGTTGACGCGGGTCATGTCGTACAAGACGGACGCGGCGAAGCGCGCCGGAACCCTAGAATTGGTTCTGGAGACCTTCGAGCTGGGGCCCCTGCCGATCTCCGTCGTCTACTCACCGCGCAAGCCAGTCCCATTGAAGCTCCGGGCCTTCCTCGACTGGATGACGCCGCGCCTCAAAGCCCGGCTCGCATTCGGTGACGATGACGTTTGACAAGCACTTCCCAACGCGGCACTTGCCTGTTCGCCAAACCACCCCGGACCAGCCACGCCCTATCTGTCCGCCAACTCTGGCGCCGGCACGGGAGAGCGGACAAGATGATTGCCGGACGGGAAGACGGACAGGGACAGCCTTCTCGGCTCTGGCCATTAGGCAGCGTGGCAAGGCGCATAGATCATGCCGTCCTGGAGTTGGCCCTGGTCCCAGTATATTGGTACGAGACTTGACAGAGTGGGGCCGGCGAGCGCCGGCCCCACTCTGGCTCAGCCTTGGACAGCTGCCTTCTGCGTACTTTCCGCCAGGCTGCTGGAGTACTCGTCGGCTTTGTAGATGTCCGAGACGATCGACTTCAGCTTGTCTGCTTCCTCGCGCATCCCCAACGCCTCGGCGTAGGCCGCGACCGTTCCGAAGCCCGCAAGGCCGTAGTGCGACATGCGCTGATACTGGGCGATCATCTCCAGATCGCGCAACTGCGGCGGCAAGTCGGACTGCAAGGCGTGCTGCGTGGCTTCTTGAACCAGCCCTTGCATGCCTGGGCAGGGGCTGTCGCTGTCCGCATCCATCATCGCGCGCAGCGCCTGCGTATGCTGGCCGATCCCGGTGACGGATTGCCCGAACAGCTGCTTCAGCTTCGGGTCTGTCGCCTTCTCGCTGAACGCCTGCACGACCTTCTGCATCTGGTCGTTGGCTGAACAGAGGTCCCGCATGTCCGCGGTGTAGAGTTCTTTGAGGGTGCTCGGTGCTGCCGCCATGTCACGCTCCCTGGGCTGCTGTCGCTCGCCTCAAGTCGCGAGCCAGCGATGAACGCCCAAGCATGCGCCCGGTTTGGGTGCTGTCAGGTTGGCGGTTCATCCGCTCGCTGCGCAGTTTCGAGCAACCCATACGGCGATTGAAGGAAGCCGGGCAGGTCGAGCTAGCGGTCCTTGCCGGGACGCAGCGGCACGACCGGGCACGGCGCCGCGGGTGGCTGCCAACCGGCGATGATCCGGGCGCATGCCCGCGCCTTCGCATGGCCGGTGATCCCCGGGAACCGCTGCCGCAGCTCGATGATGGCCGACAGCTCGCCTTCCTCGTGAAAGGCGGCGCGGATCGCGGCGGCATCGGCTTCGGTCACGACGAACATCGCCGAAGCATGAACCACGTGCCTCGTGGCCGGCAAGCACGATCATGGACGAAGCCTGCGCCATCGTGCCCCTGGCCCGGTTTTCGAATGCAGAAATCAAGACTTCTGTAAATTCCTCGGACCTCAATTCCATCAATGAGTTACACTTTGCAGAAGATATGACCGAGTCGAATCTGCAAATCGCATCATAGGATACGCCCGCGTAAGTGCATACGGCCAGACGCTCGACGCCCAGCTTGCGCAGTTGAAAGCAGCAGGCTGCGCTGAGGTTTACCGGGAGAAGGCGACCGGCGCATAGGTTGTGGTTCGGCTCAGGCTGTGACCCCGATGAAAGTAGCTGGATCAAGGGTCTGCAATGCCGATCGGCGTTGGGACTTCCAGCCACTTCACACGCCAGCGGTATCAGAAGCGGCCAAGAGCCGATGATTGCGGTTCGCTACACATAAATCGGGCAAGAGTGTGACGTCCGACACAGTCGGACCGAGGAATGCTTGCGATGCTCGGTGGCGTAGCAGGCCAAGCTTCCTGCACCAAACCGAGGATGAACCATGAACGACCTCTCACCACTCAACGTCACTCCCATTTACCTGCCGGCGGTGTTCCAACAACTCTCGGTCCCCGAGATGGAGTTCGCTGCGCTCGGCGCAGCACTGGGCATAGGCAACGCCGCCAACGCCGCCGCTTACTGGACCAAAGTCGCGCTCGAGACGAACCGGCGCGACTTCAGCGTGGTCGAGGTGGCTCCCGGCCAAACGCCCATTCTCCCCGAACAAGGCGGTCCGACGCTCAGCGCCCGTGCCCTCGCGCTCGTGCACCTGGCGATGCACGACGCCTACTTCTCGGTGCTCGGCACGCAGCCAGTGCCGGTGACCGACCTCACCTGGCTGCCAGGGTTGGTCGTGCCCCCCGGCGTCGGCAATCCGGAGGCGGCGATGGCCATCGCCGCCGAGGCGATGCTGCGCAGGCTCTACCGCCAAGCCCGCCATGTCGTGGCGTTCGACGCGGCGCACGACGCGTTCATGGCCGCCATGCCGGTCTCGACCAGCGACGAGGCCTGGGGGCGAGAGGTGGCCAACAGGGTGTTCGACGCGCGCAAAGGCGACCAGGACTTCACCACCATCCTGCACGGCACCAACCCGCAGCCCTACCGTCACCGCCCTGATCCCTTCCATCCCACTCAGGGATTGCACGGCCAACAATGGGGCAACGCCCCGCCCTTCGTCGTGCCGCGGATCGACCTCGCGCCACCGCCCGGCTGGCCCAACAGCTTCGACGGCAATGCCTACTACCAGGCCGAGTTCGACGAGGTGCGGCAGAAAGGAGCGCTGCGAAGCCAGGCGCGCACGTCGGACGAGACGGTCAACGGCATCTTCTGGGCCTACGACGGCGCCGATGGGATCGGCACCCCGCCCCGGCTCTACTGCCAGGTCGCGCTGACCATCCTGGACCAGCTCGCCGCGGCTGCTCCCGGCACGGTGGAGGTGTCGGACTACGTGCGGCTGCTCGCGCTCATGACCACCGCAATGGCCGACGCCGGCATACAGGCTTGGCACTGGAAGTACTTCTACGACCTTTGGCGGCCCGTGGTCGGGATCCGCGAGGCTGACGACAGCTACGGTCCCGCGACCACCACGGCAGGAAAGACCGTCCAGGCGCAGACGGACTGGGCCCCACTCGGAGCGCCGGCCACCAACCGCGGCGACCGGTTCACTCCCAACTTCCCGGCCTACCCGTCAGGCCACGCAACCTTCGGCGGCGCCGCCTTCCAGGTGATCCGTCGTTACGCCGAGCTGCGCAGCCTGGTGATGGTCGCCCCTGCCGGCGAGGTGGACAACATCCCGTTCGAGTTCGTCTCCGACGAGTACAACGGCAGGAACGTCGATCCCGACGGCAGCCGGCGCCCGCGCCATCTCCGCAAGTTCGACAATCTCTGGGAGGCCACAGTGGAGAACTCGACCAGCCGCGTCTTCTTGGGCGTGCACTGGCGCTTCGACGGCATCAGCGTGAAAGACTCCGAGGGCAATGCGGCGACTGGCACGCCGTCGAAGCCGGACGAGCTTGGCCCGATCGGCGGCGTATGGCTGGGATGCAGGATAGCCGATGAGCTGATCACGAACGGCCTGAAGCGCCATCCCTGACGCTGCGGGCGAGCCGGGCGGCGTCGGCGTAGCCGCCTGGCGGCAGAGTGATCGTAATACTCTGCGCGACGTGACCGCACCTGGGCTGGCGGTGAACACCAGCCCAGGTGCGGTCACGTCGACGCCGGCGGCGTAGCCGGCGCAACTTCCGGCCCGGCAAACCCGGCCATCAGCTCCGGGAAGGCACTGGAGGAAGGCGTGCAGGGACAGATCGACTACGGCGAAGGCGTTTCCGGTTTGGTGCGCGCCCTCCGTACAGCAGGCGCGCGCAACGTGCTGGTGACGCTGCGTCCCGTCGATGACCGTGGCGCAGCGGAGTTCATGCAGTGCTTCTACTTCCACTGGCTCCAACAGGCCCGCAGCGACCCCGCCGCCCTCCACGACGCGCAACGCGAACAGGCCACAACCAACAACCCAGACACCACATGGGCAAACTTCGTAATGGTCGGAGGGTGAATGCGATTCCGTTCACAACAGCAACTCATTACAAAATGCGCTTTCTGTAAAGAGATGGCCATTCTGTACAGCTTCGCGGTCACTGGGCCTGTCAGCGGTTCGCGACACGCACCGGCGCGACGCGGCGGACAGTGCGGCCAGGCATTGATTGGAGAGCAAGTACAACGACCTGGCGGACGCAGGCGAGGTCGCGGGGTGCTGTCGCATCATCAACAGCGGCGAGAGCGGGTCGCCGTCGGCGACCGCTACGCCGCTACCTGTGTCGCCCTGGACGTTCATTAGGCGAGAAGCGCGGCTGACGCAGAGTTTCTCAGGCACGTCATGTGGCCATCAACGATGCAACAAGATAGTAAACAAAATTCGTAGCACATCCGTGAACAAAGCCGTTAATGGCATACGTCGATATGTTAGGAGAGAGCCCATGCCTTCACGGTTGTCCCTTCTCGCCATCACCGCGCTCGCAGCAGTGACGCCCCTGCCCGCCGCTGCCGTGCCCTTCGCCGGCCTGGTCATCGGCGGAGACCAGATCGTCGGCTTTGACTCCGCCTCTCCCGGCACGATCACGAGCACCCTGACCGTGACCGGCCTGCGCGGGAACGAGAGGCTGAACGCCATCGACACGCGCCCGGCGACCGGCGTGCTCTACGGCACTGGCTCCCAGACCGTCGGCATCCCGAACAGCCTCTACACGATCGACACCACGACAGGGGCCGCGACCTTCGTCGCAACCATCTCGAACCCGATCAGCGTCGGCGACATCGCCTTCAACCCGGTGACGGACATGATCCGCATCGTCAACTCCGACGACCAGAGCGTGCGCGTGGACCCGGTGACGGGTGCCGCGGTGGCTGAAGGCTCGCTGACCTACGCCCCGAGCGACGTGAACGCCGGTGCCAACCCGTTCGTGGGCGCCGTCGCCTACACCAACCAGGATCAGGATCCCGCCACCGACACCTTCCTGTTCGGCCTCGACTTCGTCGCCCGCTCGCTCGTGCTGATCAACCCGACCACCAGGGGCACGCTCTCGACCGTCGGCCCCCTCGGCATCCAGCCCGCATCGTTCGCCGGCTTCGACATCGTCGCGCCCACGACGGCCTTCGCCGCCACGGGCATCCTGCCCGGGGTGACCGGCTTCTACAGCGTCGACCTCGGCACCGGCGCTGCCACCCTGGTCGGCACGAACGTCACGCAGCTGGTGGACATCGCGGCGGCGCAGATCGGCACCCCGGTCCCGGAGCCGGCGTCCATGACCCTCATGGGCCTAGGGCTGGCCAGCCTTCTCGCCGTGCGCCGCCGCCGGGCCAGCTGAACCAAGCGCCCCGGACAGCTCCAGGTCGCGTTGTGCGGCCTGTCGACTACGCGGAGCCGGAGGTCACCGCATGACGTGTTGCGTGCTGTCCGAGGGGTAGGTAGACCCGCATGGCCTTATCGTAACTTCGCTGCCGAAAGTGCTGATCTGAAAAATGTGAGATTTCAGGGCGTTGGTGCGCGGAGGAGGTGGCTTGGCTTGAAAAGCTGGGCTACCCCGGCACGATGGCGTTCAAACACAACGCCGCTCGCCGCCACCGCATTCCAAAGTCGCGTTGCCACATCCGGAACTGGCCGGCCTACGAAGCAAGCCTGCAGCGCCGCGGCGACCTCACCCTGTGGGGGGACGAGGCGGCGCTGACCGGCTGGCGTGCGCCACGCCGCAGCACGCCCGGCGGTCAGCCGCGCTACGCCGACCTGGCCATCGAGGCGGTGCTGACGCTCCGGCTCGTGTTCCACCAGGCCCTGCGTCAGGCTGCTGGTCTGGCGACCAGTGTGCTGCGCCTGCTCGGCCTCGACCTGACCGTGCCGGACCACACAACGCTTTCACGCCGCGGTCGCGCCTTTGCCGGCCGCCAACCTCGTGTGCGCGCGCAGCGGCCCCATGCGCCTCGTGCTGGACAGCACCGGGTTGGACCTGTTCGGCCAAGCTGAGTGGGACGCGGCCAAGCACGGTCGCAAGAAGCGGCAGTGGCGCAAGCTGCACCTGGCCGTGGACGCCGGCACAGGCGAGATCGTCGCGCACGTGCTGACGCAGAGCACGGCCGACGACGCGGCGCAGGGGCCGGGCCTGTTGCGGACGGTCGAGGGCACGATCGTCAGCCTGGCCGCGGACCGCGCCTACGACGGCGAGCCAACGTATGCCGCCGTCGCAGCACGCCAGCCCGAGCCGGCCCCGGCGGTGGTCATACCCCCGCGCGCCTCTGCCGTGCCCAGCACGGCCGATCCCACCAAGGGGACAGGTCGCGACCGCCACGTCCGACTGATGGCGGAGAAGGGGCGCATGGAATGGCAGCGGCGGACCGGCTACGGGCGGCGTGCGCTGGCTGAAACGGCCATGGGCCGCTGGAAACACCTGATCGGCCCCGGCTGCGCGCGTGCAGCTTGTCCGGCCAGCAAGGCGAGGCCGCGCTGGCCGTCTCGGTGCTGAACCGAATGACCCGAACCGCCAAGCCCGCCTCCGTTCGCGTCACTTGAACACCACACCGGGCTGGGGTCATCACCCCGCGCACTCGCCGCGATGCACCAACGTCCCTGAGTTGTGCACCAACGCCATTATGCGCCACAACCGTTGCCGCGGCCTGCAACATGTTGCTGGTCACCGGATCGACGGCATGCGGCAGGGAGGTTCGGCGTGTTCCCTCATCCCATCGGTTCTCATGCTCTCTCCATCCCATCCCCGCTGGAGGTCAGGCAGCAGCCAGGTTTCCACGTGCTAAGCATGGAGAAGGAGTGGCACAGGCCCGCGCCAGAGTTCCTAGCCGACCTTACAGGCGAAGCTCGCCCACATCGGGTTCTGGGCAACCCCAGCAAGCTTCACGGGCGCTTCTCCAACTCCTATGCGAACCAGATCGTCTTCGGCTTCCATCACCTTTACGCCCTGATCGGCGAGGACATGGAGTTCAACTGCCATGAGGTGGATCGCTACCGGAAGCGCCTGGAGTTCCATCTTACCCGCCGCTGGGCCGACAGCTTCGCCGTGCCGACCTTCTCCGCCTGCGACGGCCGTTATGAGATCGATTTTAAAGCAGTCGTGTCGAGCGGCCCGGTCCTGCTGCCTGGCGACGTCTTCCTCGGCAGCCCTTTGGAGCCGATGAACTACGGGCATTGGCTGCTGCACGTCGTCCCAGCCGCGCTTGACTTCGTGGCCGCTGGACAGCCGGGGCGGTTCCTATGTTACTGCGACCAGCCGTGGCAGCCCCGCCTGCTCGCCTTGCTCGGCATCGCACAGGAACGCATCGTCCCGCATAAGCCGCGGCTGACATACCATTGCGAGCGGGTGTCTCTCCAGCAAGTCTCGCTCGTGGACATCGCCGCGCGCGCGCATGACCAAGCTCGCTTCAGGGATCTTGCCGAGCGGTTCTCGCACGGTGCGGGCGATGCAGGGCCACGCCGGCTGTTCGTTTCCCGGAGAGGCTTCACCCAACGCACAGGCTCGACCCGCGCGCTGACGAACGAGGACGAGGTCGCCGCCGCTTTCAAGGAACGAGGCTTCGTTGTCGTGGAGCCGGAAACCCTCGAGTTCGACGACCAGGTCAGGCTCTTCGGGTCGGCAGAGGTGGTGGCTGGCCCGGGAGGGGTTGGCCTCTACAACGTGGTGTTCAGCGCACCGGGAACGAAGGTCATCACGTTGCAAGGCACCCCGTCGTTCGCCAATGAACATGCGAACTTGTTTGCCAGCCTCGGTCATCGCTACGGCTTCATCTTCGGGCGCGACGACAAATCCGCTGGACGCCATCCCCACAATCCATGGTCGCTCGACGTGCCAGCAGCCATGAAGATCGTGGACGACTTCCTCTAGTGCCCTGTCAGTAGTAGCTGTCTGGTTGTGAGACCTCCTTTGCAGCGTCAGCGATAAGGCATGCTTTGGTTGCGTCGCACGGTCTGACGCGGCCGTGTGGCGCCGGGTTAGCGAGTTCGGGTTTGCCGTGAGGTGTTCGGCTGTGACTTGGTTCGGCGTTCTGCCGTCCAGCACGCGCTGACGGCGGGCGTTGTATGCGGTGTTGAACCCACGCAGCTGCTGCTCGAGGGCGCGGTGCGAGGAGGCGTTGCTGTCGAGCACCTCACTGGCGACGCGGCCGTTGAAGCGCTCGACCATGCCGTTCGTTTGCGGCGTGCGGGGTTTTGTGTGGCGGTATCGCGCGCCCAGCCTGGTGCAGGCCTTGGCGAAGGCGGGCGTGAAGCAGCTGCCGTTGTCGGTCAGCACGTGGGTGAGGCGGAACGGGAACGCGGCCGCTGCCTCGTGCAGGAAGGCGATGGCGCTGCGTTCGGTTTCGTCGTCCTTGACGGCGAGGTGGACGGATCGCGAGCAGCGGTCGATGGCGACGAACAGGAAGCGCTTGCGTCGGTCACGGTCGCTGGTTTGCAGCTTGGGCAGGTGCTTGATGTCGATGTGGACGAAGCCGAGGTCGTCGTCGCGGAAGGTGCCCTGGCCCTTGGCGGGGCGTTCGGAAGGGGGTTGGGCCTGCGGTTCAGGCCCTCGGCCTTGAGGATGCGCCCGATGCTGTCGCGGTTGAGGTACGGCAGGACGTGGCTGACGACGAAGGTGAGGTCATCCAAGGGGGAGTTGGTGCTGCGCCGCAGGGCGCAGACGATGGCGCGCTCCTCCTCGGTTGCTTTCCAGGAAAGCTGGCGTGGTCGGGCGGAGCGGTCGAGGCAATCACCGGCGCCGCGCTTGCGCCACTTGCGCACGGTTTCGGCGCTGATGCCGCAGCGCTGGGCGACGGTGCCGCTGGGTTCGGTGGATCGGGCGATCTCGGCGCGCGTGGCAGGCGTGGTGCGGGCGTTCGGGTGGATGTGCAGCATGGGTCACCCCTGTCCTGAGACGGTGGTCAGACGCTGGAACCGATGAGCGTACTCCACAATGGCCAATCCGACCGGGTCCCAACAATGCTCCACGACCAAACAGCGAGTATGGGCGGCGTCGGGTCCGGACGCCCGGCGGCGACACGGGGGTGGATGCGATTGATCGGCATCGGATGCCAACGCAGCTTTCATGCGCATCGGCCACACAGATAGTCGGCGGCCGTCTGCCCAGCCCCAAAAATGCGGAAGGCCGAGCTCAATCTACCCCAACCTCCGCCACGTGCTCGGCGTCATCGCAGACCAACCCCGCGTCCCACATCGCCGAACTGCTGCCCTGGGCCGTCACCGACCTGCCCAGCCGCCTTCAAAATTAACCGCGGGCCAGACCGAACGCTTATTTGAGCCGTGCGCACGGGCCGCTCCGTAACCGCGGCCGACCCGCACTCGATGCACCGCATTGCCGCCCGTTCCGTCAATGAGGGGCGGCGCTATATCCGGACCACCCTCACCTAACCAGGGACGTTGGCGCGAACTCTGAAGAACCGACGGAACGCCTCGCCTCTATTTGTCGAACGGGATCATAGAAGCTTGCACCCAGCGTGCACGTGCATGTCTCGCCTAACGCCAGGCTTCGAGCGGATCGCCAGGTTCCAGGTCGCGCAGCCGCTCGATCCGGTCGGTGTCGCCGAAATCGGTCCCGCTACGCTGCCGAGCAAATCCGGACACACCGGCCTCGACCCTTAGATCGTTGAGACGGTTGAGCCAGCCTCGAAGAAACCTGTCCTGGCCTCGAACCTGTGCGAAGCGACGGTAGAGCATCTCGCGGATGGCGCAGTGGCGCGCGACCGCGTCGGGCAGGCTGCCCTCATCGCAAGCCTGCTGCGTCCGGAGGCCAAAGTTCCCGTCCGGCGCGACGCCGACCGCCTCCTGCAAAACCCTGATTGCACGGTTGGCCCCCATGTTCACGGCCGTATCGAACTGCACGAGATCGAGATGCGCCTGCACCCGGTCGCAGCGAGCCTTCCTCCAGTAATGCTCCGTGTAGATGGCGGCGAGCTCGGCATCCGTGATCTCGGCGACGTCCGCATTCGGCGAACGGCCGTTACTCGCCCGTCACGCATCGTAGACCCGCTGGGTGACGCCCCTCATGGTCCGTCCCCCGCGATCGTTCGGGTCATCGCTCAGTCCGCCCTCCCACCGCGAGACGAAGCGCAGTGCGGCGTCGAGGTTACCGGTCATGTTCCACCCCCATGAAGCGCGCCTCCAGCGTCTCGCGCAGGCGTCGGACCGTTTCGACCATGGGGTTCGACTCCGGGACGCCATCCTGCGGCAGCACGTCTTCCAGGAACTCGAACTGTTCCAGGGCGGCCATCAACATGACCGGCGATCCGCCACGCCGCCATGCACGGATGTAGGCGCCCAGGATGTCCGCCTCTTCCTCGGCCGTGATCCGGCCGTCCGAAACCGCGAGCAGCACCCTTGCGTCCAGCGCCAGGATCCGCTGCATGAAGTCGGCTTCGTCGGCGACCGAGGCTCCGATGATGTCAGTCAACGCCGCGCGGACACTCGGGATCTCGCTCAGGCCACGTCGGCACCGCAGCACGATGCGGGCCGCGCACGCCATCAGCAACGCCCGGTTGCGTTCGGGCCATGCAACCTTGCTGGCGCAGCGGTAACACCGTGCCATTTGCCCCAGCGACCTGTTTTTCAGGTCAGTGCCCTGGACCTGTGCGAGGCGTTGCCAGCAGCTGCCGCGCAAGGCCCAGCGTTCCTGGGTGTCGCCCAATGAACGGGCCAGCGCGTGGACGAGGTCGCGCGCCTCCTCGATCTCGGAAATCGCATTGCCAGCCTTCTGTGGATCGGGCGGCATTCGCCGGAACAAGCGCGTCGTCTGCCAGGCTCTCAGGTGTGCGAGCTGCTCGATCGCCTTGACCTTGTATTCCGTATCCGCACCCCTCCGTGCCGCTTCGTAGTGCTCGATTGCCGCGGGAAGGTCACCCAGTGCGGCACGGGCCTCGCCAAGCGCCACGCGCAGCTCGCCGTTGCCAAACCATTGGCGTGCCTTTTCATAGCTCTCGATTTCGCAGAGTTGCGTGCGAAGCGTTTCAACGTTGTGCTTGAGGCCGATGGTGACGTCCTCGCGGATGCGCTCGGCTACGGCGACGGCTTCGGCTGCAGCGGCATAGACCTTGGATGTGCGCCCGCGGTCGTTGCCCGACGCAAGGCCGGGCAGCTGCCAATCCGGCTCGCCGTAACACTGGTAGGCGCCCCAAGTGTTGCTGGTCGGCTTCAGGTCATGAGCAACCTCCCGTGCTACCCGTACGGCGGCACCGAACGGCACCCCCTTTAGCAGCCCATCATAAAAGGATATTGCGAAAGCCTCGGCCGCCTCGTCATCGACGGCCCACCCTGCGGCGACGACACCGCGAACCCCGCACCGGATGAGCTCGACTGCGACGCTCGCGGCCAGCTCGGGACGCCCGCCGCGCAGGGTCGCTGCCCTGGCTGCCTCCTCGGCGGTCGGATCGACTTGGCCCAGATAGCAGCAGTTCACGAAAAATAGGCTCGGGCTGACCGAGAGCTGCGCCAGGATTTTCGGACCCAGCACGACGCCGCCGCCGAGCACGACGCCGGTCACCCGCCGCACTGACCCGTCGGGACCAGGTAATGCCTCGCTGACCACGCCGTGCGCTGCGATGTGGACGATTTCCCATGCTTCCGCGAACAGGTGCATCATCACGTGCTCAGGCGTGACGCCGTCGCCGATCAGGGAGGTGACCTCGTGCGTTCGCGACAGGCGATCGGCGACGGCCTTCGCTTCGCGCTCCGCACCTGGCAGCTTGGCGAACCCTGTCATCGGCGTGCCGCGCGGGTCGCCGATGACGAGCGCCTTGCGGGTGCCGCGCGGAATGGTGACCTGTTCGCGAAAGGTGGTCTGCACCAGTTGACGCATCACGCCCGAACGGACGGCGGGCGGCTTGCGGTCGCCACGCTCGGGCAGGCTTGCGTCCGCGGTCCAAGGCCGGCGATCGTCCATCAGCTCCCAGGGGAGCTGCGCGCTTCTCTCATCGAGGATGAGGCGCAAGTTGCGCTCCTCTCCGCTGTGCTCCTTCAGCGTGACCGGCCAGAGCAGCTCGAACAGCGCGCGGCCCGGCGTCACGTTCGTGGTGGAAGCCGACGCGTTGTCGATGGCTCGGCGTATCAGCGGCTCGACCACGTCGAGGTTGGCCGCGATCACCCTCGCCTCGGCCCGGGCAAGGCCACCAGCGATGGTGAAGGCCAAGGTGCGGTCCCCACGTTCGAGTTCGGGCATGGTAATCTGCACCGGCAGCCACCGGCTCCGGTCCTGGCCGACGCTTACCCGCCGCGTGGCGCCCGGCATCCGCTTCACGTCGCCGGAAACCTCAAACATCTGGCCCAGCTCAAGCCGCGAGGCGAGAAGCTCCCGGACCGTATGCCAGATGTCGTAGGCTTGATCCTCTATCAGCTCGACGATCTCTATCTCGTCGAGAACTGTCGGCGAACCTTCCTCTTCGGCAAGGATGGACTGAGCGCGCGCGGCGGCACTGAACAGCGCCAGCAAGGCGCTTGTGCGATCGAGCCCCACCTCCCCCGACCCAATCAGGAGCGTGCTGATGCCCAGCGGCTCCGCCGCAAGCTTGTCGCAGTAGCCGAAGCGGGCAACCGTGGCCAAGCGGCGCCCATCCGCCGTAGCGGCGGCATAGGCAAGGATGGCCTGCCGCATCGTCCGCACCAGGGTGCCGGTCGACAGGCTGCCGGGGTTGCCAAGGCCGACCACGATGCCGCCCCGCGGCTGGCTGCCTTCGTCGAGCACGACCGTGCTGGTCACGATTGGGCCGGCGTACAAGCCGAGGCGCCGTCGCTCCGAGAGCCGCAGTCCCAGAGCCTGGTCGAGCTCGGCCTCCGCGCCGGCAAAGGTGTCGCCGCAGTAGTGACCGACCATGACGGGATACTTGGCCGAGGCGAGGTGACCGTGGACGACGCGGACCCTGACCATTGGCAGCATGGCGTCGGCCTGCCGCGCCGGGGTCCCACCCAACGCAGCGAGCGCAAAATCCTCGGCGTCGGGTTGGATCTTTATCTCGTCTCGAACAATCGACGGCGGCTTCGGGCGGCTGCGGACGGAAGCCGGCGGATTGGTGGGGAGCCTCGTGGTGGTTCCGGTCGTCAGCAGGTCTTCGATCGCGGCGAAGTTCGGCTTGTGCCGGGCGAGGTCGCCATGCGCCGCCGTGGAATACCAAGCGCGGATCCCTGCCGGAATGCCAGTGCCCCACAAGACCTCCCCGTCACCCTCGTTGGTTCGGGTGAAGACGATCCTCTCGCCCGGCCGGCCCAGGGGATCGAAGGTGATGCCGTCCATCGTCGCGGCTTGGCCGGCAACATACAGCATGCGCTCGCAGTCGATGGGCGCCTTGGCATATGCGCTGCGGAACATCCTGGCCGCCGTAAGATCCGCGCGGTCGGGAACGGGCCAATCAAGGTCGTCCGGGTCGGTCCTGGCGAGCTCCGTCCAAGTCTCCAGGTCGAACAGGTCCGATCCGTTGTTCTCCGGCAGCATCTGGATGGCTCCGGGGAAGCGGCCCAGGATCTCCAGCTGCTCCCGCGCCGTCATCCTGACGTCGATCGCGTGCAGGTAGCCTGCCAGCGTGTTCCGGCCCATAAGCAGGGCGGCAATGCTGAACGATCCCCCGTTCGGCGTGCCAAGCTGGATCAGCCGGCTGGTGTCGCGCTCGCGGAAACGGGTCCAAACGGACGCCTCAAGCAGCGCCGACCGGGCGACCAGCCCGCCCATGGAGTGGGCGACGATCCGCACCGGGCGCTCGGTTTCACGAAATGCCCGCGACAGCTCCTGTCCGAACCGAACGCCGAGATCGAGAATCGGTTGGCGCCAGTCAAACGCCCAGGGCCGGACCTCGTGCGTCCGGTCGAGGTGCTCGCACAACGCACCATAATAGAGGCCGACGAGTTCCTTGGCCTGCACATGCGGGCGGTCGATGCCCAACTTGGCGAGACCTCCGAACGCGAGGCGGAGCGGGTTGATCCAGACCCGGTCGGCGCCGGCTTCAAGGTGGCTGCCAGCGATCCCTGGCAGGACGTAGACCACCGGCCTGGCGTCCGCCGCTCCCCGATTGCGCAACGTCGGCATCCGCGACCGCGCGGCAGCATCGAGTTCAGGCCCAATCTCACGGAAGCCGCCGAGCTCAGCGTCCTTGCGCAACAGGCCTGCAAGGACGCGGTCGGCTGTCCGTGGGTTCTTGAAGTAGCTGAAGTGGTTGACCGCGGCGCCCTGGTCGAAGAACGAACGCGGCTTGAGCCTGGCCGCCCCGCCAGTCATGGACGCCCGGTTCACGATGAGGTCATGCTCCTCGCCGTAGAAGGCGTCGGCGAACCAGATGCCGAGCCGGCGCAATACGCCGGACGGGACCGCGTCGCCCTCGATGACACTCAGGTCGGCGGCGGTGCGGACGTCGGGCCGATTGAGCATGGCAACCAGCGGCGAGCCGGGGATCATGGCTTCCAGGCCAGGGATCGTGCGCGGGTCCGTGCGTTCCTTCAGAACCGCGAGCAGGAACGTCTCCACGGCCTCGTGCGCCGTCCCCAGCGCTGGCGTTCCGACGATGTCGGCCGCCAGGCCGAGAACGTTCAAGAACAGGTTCAGCCACTGGTCCAGCCGCGCGGACGCCAGGGTCGTGCCGCGCACCGGGCAGGCTACCCGCACGAAGCGCTCGACAACGGGCCGCTTGGCTTGCAGCACCGCAGCCAACGCGTCGAGCCTGGCGAGCTGACTGCGGCGTTCCGGCCCCTGCAGGAGCAGCCGATCGTGGGCGTCGAACGGGTGTGCCGGCCGGCCCTCGGCATCCAAGCGCTGGCCACGGGCAATCAGCTCGCCGATCAGCCCGCCCCGGCTGTGGCTTACGAGGTGCAACCTGACGTTGTCCGGAAGCTGCTCTACGAGTTCGAGGGCGTTGCCGATCGGACCCCGTGTCAGCGTATGATGCTCCAGCGCCAAGATGCGGTCGCCGTAGCGCCGCCGCAGCTGGTCCCAGTGCGCCGTGTTCGCCGCGAGTTGCCCGAAGCTGCCCATCGTTGAGGATGCCGTTCCGTGCAGGAACACGAGCCATGGTCCCGCGCCCACGAGCGGGCTTTGCACTGGCTCAAGGACGGCGTTTTCCTTCCAGCGGAACAGCCCGGGCGCGGGCACGCAGTGCGCGTCGGCCTTTGCCGCGACCAGCAACGCACTGCTTTCCGGCAGGTCGACGCCCAGCACGCGCAGGCTCTTGATCGCCCAATTGGTGACCACGCCGCGCGCTTGCACACCCTCAATCGACAACGCCGGCGCGATCTCGACCGTGCCGGGGAAAGCCAGTGACCGCTTGCTGGCGTCCTTGAGCCTCAGCTCCGCCTCGTCGGCGCGCAGGAAGATGCGTGCTCCACCCTCAAGCGTAAGTTCAATGACATTGTCGCCCGCGGCCTCGAGCTGCTCCGGCGTCGCTTCGCCCCGTGCCGCTTCGATGCGCACGGCCTTCAGCACCTTGGTCGTGACCCCAAGGCGGGTTTGACCAGTCGCGTCCCCGGTACGCCCGTGCGCACGCTCTCCGGCATTGGGGGACTCATCAAAGCCAGGGATGCGGAGCTTTACCCGAACCGGCGTCAGCATGGCTGTTCCTCGGTGTGGTGGGCGCTCGGGACGGAGCGTGGATCGCACACGCGCCGTCCCGAGCCGGGGAGGATCAGACCGCGACGCCTGCGAACACCAGCAAGTCGTGGATGGTGGTGATCGCCCGCCCGTCCGGCAGCTTGACCGGCTGCCTCGTCCTTGGCGTCGGCTGGGATGGGTCCCAGTTCCGCGCTTGCGCCAGGTAGGACTCCGGGTCGGCCAGCAGCACGCCGATGAAGGTCTCGGCCACGATCCGGCTGCCGACCTCGCCCAGGCGCTGGCCGCCCTCGCGCACCTCCGCTTCCTTCAGGACGTAGAACCAAAGCGGCGTGCGGTCGAGGAAGCCCCCTTGCTCAAGCGCCTGCTTCATCCCGGGGACGTCGCCCCCGCCCAGCTCGTCGCGGGTCAGCGGCTCGGCGCCGATTGAGCGCGCCAAGGCCTGGCCCGTCGGGAGCGAGAGCTGGTAGCCGCGCCGCAGGTTGCGCCGGGCAAGGTGCTTGAGCAGCTTGAGGAAGCGCGCGTTCCGTTCCGCTTCCTCGGCCCCCTCCGGCGCGCCCTGGTCCGGCGCGCCCTCGTTGGGCATGTCGCCGAGCCGCGGGGCGAGCTGCGTGTCGATCCTGCGCGCCAACCGCGCCGGCTGCTTGTCGTTGACGTCGTGGGGCGAGGTTCCGTCAAAGCGGTTCCATTCGATGATCCAGTTGTGCGGCAGCACCTTCGGCGTCGGCGGCACTGGTGGGTCTTCACGGGTTGGATCGAACGGTGTCTTGGACTGGCCCGTGAACAGGAACAGGAGGTCGAGGGGAGCGTTCCCAATGAGCGGTTGGCCTGCCCCTTCCTGGCGGCCAAAGTTGCGGTTGTAGTCGTACACGTTGCGGATCATCGAGTGGCCGAAGCGGTAGCAGGCGGCCGAGAACTCGATCGGCATGTATGGCCCGCGGGTGTCGTCACGTTGCCGCTGGTAGAGCGGCGCGCCCTCCTTGATGACGCGGTCGACCACGTCGGGCCGCAGCAGCGTCTTCAGGAACTGGTTCACGGTCAGCCACTGGAAGGTCCAGCGCACGATCCGGCGCGTATTCTCGAACAGCCCGTCCATGTCGCGCCTGTCCTGGTGCGGGTCGTTGGCCTGCAGCCAGTCCACGACCGCATTGTGGAAGCGCAGCATGGCCACGTGGAACTGGGCGACGACCAGGTTCTCGTCGTTGCGCGGGTCGCCAATGAACGCGCGCTGCTCGAAGGTCGGGCTGTCCTGAAGCTTTTCAGGAAAGTCCTCCCTTTTGACCACGCCCGCCGCGAGCAGCGCACCGATGCGCGGCAGGTCACGGTTCAGGTCGCCTTCCCGCGGCGGCACTGCCCCGACAGGTTGGCCCTGGGGGTTGGTCACCACTTCGACCGTGCCGATCCGCATCTTGGCGCCGTCGCGCATCTTGCGCGCCAGCCCAACGTTGCGCTCGCGCCGGTGGCGGAGCCGATGGCCGTGCTGGCCCGGGGGACCGTCGCCATAGACGCAGTCGAGCTCGAGTGCCGGGGTGCGCCGGTTGAGGAGGCCGTGTTCGACCTTGCTCCTATCGGCGGGCTTCAGGTCGGCGTCGTCCACCGTGATGTCGCTCACCGACTCGTCGCGGTCCGTGCGCGCCGTCAGCTCGTGGTCGATGAACTGGCTCCAGTAGGTGAAGATCGGCGGTATGGCGGAGTCCGGGTTCTGGTCCTGCGCGTTCACGTCGCTGCCCGGTGGCCGCACGGCTGCCATCGCCTCGCCCAGGGCGTCGAGCGCTTTCACCGTCTCCAGGCTAACCGGCAGGAAGTCTTCTGCCCGGTCCGTCTCGACCAGGTAGCGGAAGGGGGTCATGGTGTCCGGGTCGAAGCTGTCGCCCGCCTGCTCGGGCGTGACGACGTCCCGGCCCCAGCGTCGCCAGCGAGGTCCGTGTGGTGGGCGTTGATGCGGACGCCGTTCGCCTTGCTGTTGTGGCCCGACCTCCGCTGCGTCCTTCGTCAAGGCGTGGCCGCCGTGCTTGAATTCGAAAAACATTAGGTTTCGTCCTCCCTCGCCATGGATCATGGAATGCGCGAGGACGGGATCTCCGCCTCCAGCGCGGTGCCGCTCGGCGAGGGGCGGCACCTGCACCACGTATGCCGTCGCGTGCGCCTACAGAATGTGACGTGGGTCACACGTTCCGCGACTGTGTCCAAACGGCGTAGAAAGTTCACATCCCTTGGCACACGTGAGCAGGATGGAGGCCAGCGTGCCAGCTTGGTCATTCGGCCCAACGCCGGGCAGCCAACTTTCGTCTCGGTCCTTTGCGGTGGAGAGCCGAGTGCGAAAGCTGCCGCCGACGATGGCCTTGTCTCGAAACATCGCCGTTTCCGCGGGCGATCGCCTGCCGTGGCCAACCGTCTTCTGCCACCCCGGGAAATCTTTGTTCCTGAGTCATCTGGGTGTGCTGGTCGCGCTGGCTGGGCGTCGGTGCATTTGCGGCGGAACTCGGCACAGCAGCAGAGCGTAGCGCAACGACCACCGCCATAGGCGGGTTGGGCTGGCGCTCTCTGACAGCGCGGTAGGCGGGCTTACCGTCATAGATGCCGTTCGCCGTTAACCGAGGCGAGGGGGGCAGGGACCTGGTCGAGCAGGGGGCCGGCCTGGGTTGCGTTGCCCGCCTCGTTGGTCGTCAGCTCGGAGGTGAGGATCTCACCGGTGCTGGGATCAATGACCGAATGCAGTATGCGCCATGTCCGCGTGCTGCGCTCGCCGTGTCTCTCCACCAGTCACTCGCCTGCGCCTGCGTCGAGAACGTGGCGTGGTCATGCTCTTTGACGCCCTATGACGCGGATCACAGTCGGACGCGTCCATGATCCGGCGGAGCCGGCATGAGGCAGCACGTCGGCGGGACGGACTGCGGCCGGGTCAGCCACCGTCATTCAAAGGCCGTCAGCCGCCGGCGGAACTAGGCATTGAGCGGGAAAGGTCCAGGCGGGATCGCGCAGCAGAGCGGACGGGGCCGGCGCTCCACCCGGGTTCAGGGCGGCCTGGTAGGCACGGACGTTGGCTGGCCAGCGGCTTCTCACGTAAGCCAGGACGGCATCGATCTCGCCGCGGTCGAGCCGCTCCGCGAAGGCTGGCATGCCGGACCGGCTGCCCGGCGAGCCAGCGCCCGCAACGCCGCGCGCCACGATCCTGGCAAGCTCGGCATCGGAGTGCCGCCAGGCGTGTCCGGTCGCGCCAAGGGGCGGCGCCAATCCTCCCTCAAGCCGTGCGCCGTGGCAGCTTGCGCATTCGGCGGCATAGATCTGGGCTCCTCGCAATAGCGCCTGGGCGTTGCCGCGCGACGGTTCCCAGGCCAGGCTGGCACCCACCAAGCCGGCTCCGGCAGCCAAGGCCGAGGCTGCGACGGCGACGCAGAGAGCCAAGCTGGCAACGGGGCGCGCCGACGCCGGTTGCGGTTCCTGGCTCGCGGCGGCGGCCACCTGTCCCTACCGGACCTGCGTCGGCGTCGTGAGCGCCGCTTGCCTGTGCGTGCCAGCCCCGCTGCCATACTCCGCGTGCTGCACGCCGTAGTAGGCGGCGAAGAACACGCCGATGGCGGCGACGTAGGAGATCCCTGCCCGGCGCGCCTCGGCCAGCAGGCCCCGCCCGGCGTCGTGCAGCCGGTGGTGCAGCGGCGTCGGCCCATGCAGGAACATGGCGGCCAGGGAGGCTATGGTCGGCAGGTGGCCGATGGCGTCGAGCTTGCCGAAGTCCAGGATGGCCGACACGAAGATCAGCCCGAGCCCAAAGATGCCGAGGCGCAGCAGCCCGAGCCCGGTCAGGATGTAGAAGGCGAGCGTGAACTCGACGAAGCCTGCCACCACCATGAAGTGCCCGGGCGGGATGCCGAGCGTCAGGTAGGGGCGCGCCTCGAGCAAGGGGAGGGTCCATTGCGGATAGGCCCACTTCTCGATGCCGGCCCACATCAGGCTGGCGCAAACCGTCGCGTAAAGGATCGGCATGCGCCACGAGCGCAGCCGCGCCGAGGCGCTGGAGGTCAGGGCCATGTAGGCCGCGATGCCGAGGAACGTCGGGTAGTCGGTGAGGTGGAACACGCCATACAGCGCGACCCCGTAGCCGTAGAGCGCCAGGATGCCGGCGGCGCCGAGGACGCAGGTGCGCGCCGAGAGCATACTGGCCGCGATGCCGAACTGGAGCCAGGCGGGCCAGTCCGCCCCGGTGCGAAGCTCCGGCGTCAGGATGACGCCACCCATGGCGAACAGCGCCATGAAGAAGGCGCCGATCCCAGCCCGCAGCAGCCGTTCCTCGGCCTCCTCGCGCCGCTCCAGCACGGCGATCCGGCGTCCCGAACGCGAGACGAGCCGGTCCAGCAGGAAGCCGCCGAACACCAGCAGCGCGAAGCCGGCGAACACCAGCAGGAAAGGCGCGGTCAGGACGCCCGCGATGGGGGCTGGCGACTGGGCCACGTCGTAGGGCGCGAACCATTTCACGTGCGCCCAGGCCCGCGTTGGCAACAGGCCGGCCACCGCTGCCAGGCTCGCCGTCGCATGCACCCAGAGCGGCATCACCGGGCCGCAAGCCCGGTGAAGCCCGGCAAGGCGGGCCTTACCAGCCGGGTGATGGTTGCTGGATGCAGCGCTGCACCGCTGGGTGGATGCAGGCCTGCGCGCACAACCTGGCCGTTCGGCCGCAAGTTCCAGCACGTGCATGGCCGCGCCTTCTGCAAGCACTGCCGTCATGGTGCGCCCTCCGTTCGATGCAGCAGCCGGACCGGCCTGAGGGGCGCTCCCATGGTCCGCGGTCATGTGAGCGGGATGATCAACAGCAGCAGAACGAGCGCCGCTATGGCGCCTCCGCCCGGCAGGCAAGCACGCAGGATCGGTGACGGCGACGGTTCGAGAGGCTTGTCCACGGTTCCCTCCTCGGGGTGATGCACAGGCCGTATGCCTGCCGCGCCGCCGAGTATTGGGAACGCGCCCCCGGTCTGACTGTGCCGGGCGTCACACTCCTGCACTCATTGCCCACCCGACGGTCGCTCACTCCGACGCGCCGGGTAAAGACCGTGGTGGAGGGGAAGTGATCAGGTTGCCGCTGACGGCACTTGACCAACGTTTGTAGGCCGGAAGCTCGGATGACGCTGGCGGAACCGTCCCGACACGGCGTAGCTCCCGCACGCTTGCCGTATCCCAGGCCCCGAGCAGGCTGCCGGGCAGGACGATGCCGCTGACTGTGACGCAGATCACACCTTATGCTCTGGCCATCGTTCAAGGTCGGTCCTAACGCTTCCTAACCAGCGGCTTGGAGGCCAACACGGTTGCGGACCTTAGCCGGCCTGCCTTCGCCACATTTGGCGATGCTGGGCCGGCTTTGAACAACGGGACGGCACGGCATTCTTGCGTCCCG
>CAXTCN010000048.1:0-31318 GCA_964242575.1 uncultured Acetobacteraceae bacterium
GGCGGAGGCGAGCGGCCTAGCTAGAGGAAGCCGATTTCAAACTGAGACACTACCCAGCCCATGGGGTGATTGCAGCGCGCGACGCTTGGCCGTATAACGCCCGCCGCGTGCGGGAGAGGTGGCCGAGCGGCTTAAGGTGGCGGTCTCGAAAACCGTTGTAGTGTAACAGCTACCGTGGGTTCGAATCCCACCCTCTCCGCCAAATTCTCACAGTGGCCGCCCTGCCTCCCTGGCAGCACTGCGCGCCCCTCGGCGTCTTGACGTAGCCTCCCGCAAACCGCTCCATTGCCATGGGAACAATGCATGGGAGTAAGCCGGTGGCGCTACGGATGGGACGACGCCTGGCGACGGCGGGCGCGGTGCTTGCAACGGCCAGGTTGGCGGGCCGGGCACGGGCGCAGCAGCAGCCGACGTTCGCCCTGGTGCAAATCAACCAACAAGCCCTGTTCTTCAACCAAATGAACCAGGGCGCGACCCAGGCTGCACAGCGCGCCGGGGCGCGGCTGGTCATCTTCAACAGCAACGACCGTCCACAGGCGCAGAATGACGCTATCGAGACCTACATCCAGCAGAAGGTTGCCGGCATTATCGTCTGCGCCATCGACGTGAACGGCGTGATGCCAGCCGTGCAGGCCGCCGCCGCCGCGGGCATCCCGGTGGTGGCGGTGGACGCCATCCTGCCGGCCGGGCCGCAGAAGGCGCAGATCGGCGTGGACAATGCCCGGGCCGGAGGCATGTTGGCAGAGGCGTTCCTGGCCCACGTCAAAGGCGCCATGGGCGGCCGGGCCACGTTGGGCGTGGTCGGCGCACTTAACAGCTTCATCCAGAGTGTCCGGCAAAAGGGCTTTGAGGACGTGGTGCGGGCCGACCCGTCCGTTCGCATGGCCGGCGTGGTGGATGGGCGCAACGTGCAGGACAGCGCATTGTCGGCCGCCGAGCAGCTCATCACCGCCAACCCTGGCCTCACGGCCATCTACGCGACCGGCGAACCCGCGCTGCTGGGCGCCGTTGCGGCGGTGCAGAGCCAGAACAAGCAGGCCAGCATCCGGGTGTTCGGCTGGGATTTGACAGCGCAGGCCATCGCCGGCCTGGACCAGGATTTCGTCATTGCGGTAGTGCAGCAGGACCCGGCCGGCATGGGCGCCGCCGCGGTAGACGCGTTAATGAGGCTGCGCGGCGGCGGCACGGTCGAGCCGCAGATCGCGGTGCCGGTGACAATCGTGACCAAGACCAACGTCGAGCCGTACCGCGCCATGTTCCGCTAAGCCGGCCCGGGCCATGCCGCTGGTCGAGCTGCGCGGCATTCGCAAGTCCTACGGCTCGATTGAGGCGCTGCGCGGCGTGGACCTGGACCTCCATGCCGGCGAGTGCCTGGGCCTGGTGGGCGACAACGCCGCCGGCAAAAGCACGCTGACCAAGGTGCTGGCCGGGACGGTGATCCCCGACGCGGGCGAAATCCGGTTGGATGGCCGGCCGCTGTCGTTCGCCGGGCCAGGGCGGGCACGCGACCAAGGGATTGAGATGGTCTATCAGGACCTTGCTTTGTGCGACTCCGTAGACGTGGCCGGCAACCTGTTCCTGGGCCGTGAAATCGTCCGGCGCGGCATGTTGGACGAAGCCGCGATGCAGGCGCAGGCGCGCGAGATGCTGGACCGGCTCGGCATCCGCATTCCCCGGCTGTCGGCGCCGGTGGCCGGGCTGTCGGGCGGGCAGCGGCAAAGCATCGCCATCGCGCGCGCGGCAGCGTTCAAGCCGCGGGTGCTGATTATGGACGAGCCGACCTCGGCGCTCGCGGTGGGCGAGGTGGAGGCGGTGCTGGCCCTGATAAACCGGGTCAAGGCCGGGGGCGTCGCGGTGGTGCTGATCACTCACCGGTTGCAGGACCTGTTCCGCGTGTGCGACCGGCTGGCGGTGATGTACGAGGGCCGCAAGGTGGCGGAGCGCGCGACCCAGGGCACCGGGCTTGAGGAGCTGGTGCGGCTTATCATGGGCGAGGGCGTCGCGCAGTGACCCGCGACTGGGTAGCGGCCCATGCGCAGGTCTTGTCCATCGCCCTGTTCCTGCTGCTGGCCTGCGTGCTGTTCGGCGTGGGCACGGAGGCGTTCCTGAGCCAAGGCAACCTGTTGAACCTGCTGCGGCAAGCTGCGCCCATGCTGATCGTGGCGGTCGCTATGACGTTCGTGATCACAACGGGCGGCATAGACCTCTCGGTTGGCTCCATTGTCGCGCTGACCAACGCGCTGGCGGCGATTGCGCTCGCCGCCGGGGCACCGTGGCCGTTGGCGGTGCTGGGCATCCTGTTGCTGGGGACGCTGATCGGCGTGGCGCAAGGCTGGTTCGTGGCGGTGCAGGGCATCCCGTCATTCATCGTGACGCTGGCCGGGCTGTCGGCGCTGCGTGGGGCGGCGCTGCTGCTGACCCAGGGCTACTCCATCCCAATCGCGCCCGGGACGTTCACCGCCATAGGCCGTGGCTGGCTGCTGGGCGTGCCGGTGCCGGCGCTGCTGGCGGTGGGAGTGGCGGTGGTGGGCTTCGTCGTGTTGCGGCGGACGCGCTATGGCCGGCAGGTCACGGCGACCGGTTCCAACCCGGAGGCGGCGCGCCGGGTCGGGATGCCGGTGCGGCGCGTGACGGCGTCGGTGTATGCGCTGGCGGGGGCGTCGTCGGCGTTGGCCGGGCTGGTCATCGCCGCGCGCCTCGGCTCCGGCTCGTCCAATGCGGCGGTCGGGTTCGAGCTGGACGTGATCGCCGCCGTCGTGCTCGGGGGCACGTCGCTGGCCGGCGGGCGCGGCTCGGTCGTGGGCACGGTGCTGGGCGCGCTCACCATCGCGGTCATCGGCAACGGCCTGATCCTCGCGCACGTGTCGCCGTTCTTCACGCAAATCCTGACCGGAGCCATCATCTTGGCGGCGGTCTGGATGAACACCCGCCTGTTCACCCGCACGCCCCGCACGCGTTAGGAGCCGCCCCATGCTGTCCCCCGCGCACGTCCGCTCCGGCCAAGTCATGACCGTGCTGGGCCTGGTGCCGGCCGGGCAGCTTGGCCTGACCCTGATGCACGAGCACCTGCTGAACGATTGCCGCTGCTGGTGGCACCGTCCGACCCAGCCGGAGCGCGAGTACCTGGCGACGGCCCCGATGTCCGCCGCCATCCTGGGCGAGCTGCGCATGGACCCGTTCGCCTGCCTCGATAACTGCGCCCTGAACGATGAGGCCGCCGCGGTCGAGGAGTTGCGCCCCGCCGCCGCACTGGGCTGCCGCACGGTCGTGGACCCGACCTGCCGCGGCATTGGCCGTGACCCGTTAGCACTCGTGCGGATCGCGCGCGCCACCGGCCTTAACATCGTGATGGGCGCTGGCTACTACCTCGAAGCGTCGCATCCGCCAGCGTTCGCCGCGTTGTCCGTGCAGGACGTGTGCGACGAGATCGTGGCCGAGGCGACCGAGGGCGTCGCGGGCGTCCGCATCGGGTTGGTGGGCGAGATCGGCGTCTCGTCGGACTTCACGCCGGCCGAGCAGAAGTCGCTACGCGGCGCGGCGCGGGCGGCGGCCCGCACCGGCCTACCGCTGATGGTGCACTTGCCCGGTTGGTTCCGTCACGGCCACCGCGTGCTCGACATCACCGAGGCCGAGGGCGCCGACCCCGCGCATACGGTGCTGTGCCACATGAACCCGTCCGGCCATGACGCCGCATACCAGGACGCCCTGGCCCGCCGCGGCGCGTTCATCGAATACGACATGGTGGGCATGGATTATTGGTACGCTGACCAGGGCGTGCAGTGCCCGTCGGACGAGGAGAACGCGCGGGCCATCCTGCGCCTGGCGGGGGCCGGGCACCTCGGCCGGGTGCTGCTGTCGCAGGACGTGTTCCTGAAGATGATGCTGACCCGGCACGGCGGCTTCGGCTACGCCTACGTCCAGCGCCATTTCCTGCCGCGCCTGCGCCGGTTCGGCCTGACCGAGACGGACCTCGACATGCTGATGGTGCAGAACCCGCGCCGGGTTTTCGAGGCGGGATAGGCCAAGCCGTCACGTCACGCGTTGCAAGCCGAGCAGGGCGCGCAGTTCAGCGGTGGTGGGCAGGGCGGCGAACGCGCCTTGCCGCCCGACAGTCAGCGCCGCTGCGTGTTGGGCGCAGGCAATCGCCTGCGGCGCACCGCGCCCACCCGCGAGCATCGCCGCCAGCACGCCGCAGAAGGTGTCGCCGGCGCCGCTGCTGTCCACTGCCTGCACGGGCCGCGCGGGGTAGTGTCGGCCGCCGTCCGGCCCGGCCGCAACGCATCCGGCGCTGCCGAGCGTCACGATTGCCAGCGCGACGCCGGCTGCGTGCAGGGCGGCCGCGGCAGCCGGGCCGTCCTGTCCAGTGAGCTGCCGAGCCTCGATTGCATTCGCGACTACCACGCTGCAATGCGGCAGCATCGGCACAGCGTCCCACAGGAGTGGCGCAGTGTTCAGCATGGTACGCGCGCCGGCAGCTTTGGCCGCAAGCAGGGCCGCCATCGTGGCCGAGGCAGTCAGGTTGCCTTGCAGCAGCAGCCAATCGCCGGGCCGGGCGCCACTGGCGAAGCGCGCGGCGTCCGATGCTGGCAGCCCGGCCGCACACGCGCCGGACGTTACGATGCAGTTCTCTGCATCGGGCGAGACCAGCAGGACGGATAGGTCGCTGGGTCCTGGACAGCGCGGCAGTTCCAAAGCGGTGAACCCTTCCTGCCGCAACCGGGTTTCGATCAGGTCCGCTTCCGCGTCGTGCCCGAGCGGGGCGTGGAAGCAGACTGGCGCCAAGCCCGTACGCGCCGCCACGACGGCCTGGTTCAGTCCCTTGCCGCCGGGTGCGCTGCTGCGCGGGCCACCCACGAGCGTTTCCCCCGCCTGCGGCAAGCAAGGGACCGGCAAGCTGATGTCCAACCCGGCATTGCCGAGCACCAGCAATCGGTTCAAGACGGGGAACGGGTGGCCCAGGACAGGACGTTGCGCCACAGGGCTGCATAGCCGGGCCAGCGCACGAACTCCTCTGGCGCCCAGTGCGGCCCGATGTCGGAGGTCCAGGCCAGGGTGCGGCCCTGCCCATACTGCCCGGTGACCAGCAGCGGGTGGCCGCCCTGGTCCTCCGGCAAGCGCGCCAGCACCTCCACGTCGGCACGGCCGCGCAACTCCACCTCGTTCGCGCCCAGCAGCACCGGCCACTCGACGCCGAGGCCGCGCAGGATGGGGTGGTCCGGGTTGCCGGTGACCACGGGGCGGAAGCCCTCCGGCACTTCCAGCCGGTCGTCATACGGCAGGCATGTGACTGGCAGGGCGTCCTCGACCGGGGTGCGACGCCACCGGCCGCGGCCGTCGATGCCCTGGAAGGTCAGGTAGCCGCCGACCATCAGCAGGCCGCCGCCCTCCTGCGTCCAGTCGCGGATCAGTTTCAGCCGGTTGGGCGTGGGCTGGCCGCGCAGCCACACCAAAGGCGGCAGCAACAGCGTGTTGGCGCCGATGTCGGAAAGAATGATGGCGCGATACTGCCGCAAAGCCTCGATGGTGAAGGGAAAGCTCTCAGCCGCCTCGTGTGCGGTCATGTAGGTGAGGTTGAACGCACTGTCGCGCAGCGCGTCCACCAACGGCTCCGCGCCCTTGTGGAAGGTGACGCTGCTGAACTGGTCGAAGCCCTTGTAGTGCGTCGCGGCGCTGACCCAGCTCTCGCCGACCAGCAGCACCTCGGTGCGTGACATGCTTGGCCTCCCCTCTGTTGCACGGCGCCATAGCCGTAGCTGCCGGAACCGGTGGACGCCAGAGAACCAATGGCCTCACTATGCGTTGATGGCCACACATGGGCAGGTGCCGCGCCTGCTGGACGGATTGGAGTTTAGAATGAACAATATTATTTATATCGTTGGATTGGTCGTCGTGGTGGTCGCGGTCTTGTCGTTTTTCGGCCTGCGTTGAACGCTTAGGGGTCGGTTCAGCCCTTACTGGGCTGCGACCGCCATACGGACCCGTGCATCAGCCCGGGCCCGGCGTTCGTCTTTCTTGCTCTCGCGCTTGCCCGCACCGTTCCCGGCCTTGGCTGGCTTAGACTTTTTCCCCAGCAGCACGCGGTAGTCCTCCATGTCGCCCTCGTAGGCCCGCACCGTTCCGTCATCGACCAGCCAGAGCCGGTCGGCGACCAGCTCCACCAAATGCGGGTCGTGGGTAATCAGCAACACCGCGCCAGTGAACTCACCCAACGCCCGCACTAGGGCGTCGCAGGCGTCGATGTCGAGGTGGTTGGTCGGCTCGTCTAAAATCAGCAACTGCGGCGCGTCGCGGGTGGCGAGCGCCAACAACAGGCGTGCGCGCTCGCCGCCGGATAGGCTGGCGGACCGCGTGTTGGCCCGGTCCGCGTCCAGCCCGAACCGCGCCAACTGCGACCGCACTATGGTGGCGGGCGCTTTCGGCAGCGCCCGGGCCATGTGCTCCAACGCGCTGCCATCGGGTTCCAGCTCCGCCTCCTGGTGCTGCGCGAAGTAGCCGACGCGCAGCTTACCGGGCCGCCGCAAGGTGCCGGACATCGGCTCCAGCCGGCCTGCCAGCAGCTTGGCGAACGTGCTCTTGCCGTTGCCGTTGGCCCCCAACAGCGCGATGCGGTCCTCCATCTCCAGGTTCATCGACAGGTCCCGCAGCACGACGTCATCGCCGTAGCCAACCGAAACCCGGTCCAGTGACAGGATGGGCGGCGGCAGGCGGCCGGGATCGGGGAAGGCGAAACGGGTCGGCGCGGCCTCGATCACGCTGTCGATCACCGGCAGCTTCTCCAGCGCGCGCAAGCGGGACTGCGCCTGCCGGGCCTTGCTGGCGGTGGCGCGGAAGCGGTCCACGAAGGCCTGCATGTGGGCGCGCTGCGCGGTGATGCGTTCGGCGGCCTTGGCCTGCTGCATGGCCTGTTCGGTGCGAATGCGCACAAACTCGTCATAGCCGCCCGGCGTCAGGCTCAGGCGGCGCTGGTCCAAGTGCGCGATCGACTGCACGGACCGGTTCAACAGGCCCTGGTCGTGCGAAACCACGAGGGCCGCGCCGGGAAAGCGGCCGAGCCAGCCCTCCAGCCACATGGTCGCCTCCAGGTCGAGGTGGTTGGTCGGCTCGTCCAACAGCAGCAAGTCGGGCGTGGAGAACAGCACGTTTGCCAGCGCGACCCGCATGCGCCAGCCGCCGCTGAAGCTGTCGAGAGGGCGGGCCTGCGCCTCCGCGTCGAAGCCGAGGCCGGCGAGGATGATGGCAGCGCGCGCCGGGGCGGCGTCGGCGCCGATGGTGTGCAGGCGTTCGAATACGGCGGCTACGCGCTCAGGCGGCAGCTCGCCGCTGCCGGCGCGCTCGGCCTCGGCCAGCAAGGCGAGGCGCTCCGGGTCGCCCTCAAGCACGAAGTCCAGCAGGCTGGCCGGGCCGGAGGGCGCGGTCTGCTTGACTTGCGCCATGCGGGCGCGGTTGGCCATGCGGATCTCGCCGCCATCGACGGCGATGTCGCCCGAGATGGCCTTGAGCAACGTGGACTTGCCCGCACCGTTGCGGCCCACCAGGCCGATGCGGCGGCCGGGGTCGACCGTAAGGTCGGCGCCGTCCAGCAAGGTGCGTCCACCCATGCGCAACGTGACGCTGGACACTGTAAGCAGGCTCATGCTCGGAATCCGTGACGGGCAGGCGGAATGCTGCACTGCGGCACGGCATAGCTGTTTGCAGCGCCAGGGGGAAGCGCGGCGTCGGCAACCGTGCTGTATTGGCGGCGTCACGACCCCATATGGAGGACTATGAGAACGGCAGCCGAAATCGAGCGCCGCCTGGATGCGGCGGCGACCCGTTGCGTGCGGGACGGCGCGCGGTTCACCGACCTGCGCCGGCATGTGTTGCGGTCCGTGCTGCAGGCAGAAGGGCCGGTCACCGCGTACACGTTGCTGGAGCGGCTGCGGGGGACCCAGTGGAACGCGGCCCCGCCCACCATCTACCGGGCGCTTGAGTTCCTGTTGCAGCACGGGCTGGTGCACCGGGTCGAGCGTTTGAACGCGTTCGTTGGCTGTGACGAGGAAGCGGCGCACGAGCACGCGGCGCAGTTCCTGATTTGCCGAACGTGCGGCGCGGTGGATGAGGTGGACGACCATGCGGTGTCCGCCGCGTTGGACCATGCGGCGGCGGCGAAGGGGTTCACGCCGGACCACGCCACGATCGAAGTCGAGGGGACCTGCGCCGGGTGCGCTGGGCTACCGCCGGGATAGGCTCGCGTTCAGCGCTCGAGCCTGTAGTGGATGGCGGCGGTGACAGTTTCCTTCGCACCCGACATGCCCGGCGGAAACGGGGGCAGTTGCGCGCCCTGCATCAAGCTGCGTACGGCATCGTCCAGCACGGGCGAGCCAGTGCCGCTGACCAGGGCGAACTCCAGCACCTGGCCGGTCCGGCTGACGGTGATACGGAAGACGGCCCGTCCCTCGGCACCCTGGCGCCGGGCGAGGTCCGGATAGGTTTTGTGGGATTGCAGCCAACTGTAGAGCGCGGCGCGCCATCCTGGGCTGATCTCGCTGGCTGGCGGCGCGACCGGGGCGGATGGTGCGGCGGGCAGGGCAGGCGCCGACGAGGCAGCAGCTTCGCGAGCCGGCCGTGGCGGGGCTGATGCAGGACGCGGCGGGGCCGGCCGTGGCGCAGCAGCCGGTTGGGGCCGAGCGGGCGGCGGGCGTTCAGGTGGGGGCGGCACGGCCTCCGGCAGCGCGACCGGCTGCTCGGGAGGCGGCACGGGGAGCAGGTCCGGGGCCGGTGGCGCAAGTTGAGGCTCAGGGTCCGCTGGCAACGGCTTATTGAGCGTAGGATCCATTGGCGACGGAGGCGGCTCGGACTGTGGCGCGGCCGGGGCTTCGGTCGTGACGGGCGCTTGCTCAACCAGGAACTCGAACGTCGTCGGTCCAGCCGGATCGGCCTGATGCGCCGGTTGCACGAGCAGCATTCCCAGCAATGCCGACGCATGGAGAATGAAAGAGCCGGTCGCCGGTACCGCGACGCGACCACGAGCGCGAGACCCGGCTGGCCGGAAATGCTGGCGCTGGTCAGGCAAGCAAGTGTTGCGTAAGCGTCGCGATTTGGAGTTCCTCGTCGGTGGGGATGACCCAGACCCCGTCGCCAACCGGCGCCGGACCATCGTGTGGATTGTAGCGGTCGTTCAGCGCCGGGTCGATTTTGAGGCCGAGATACCCGAGGCCCGTGGCAATTCCAGAGCGTATCTCAGCTTGGTTCTCGCCAACGCCGCCCGTGAACACAAACCCGTCTAGGCCGCCCAGCGTGGCGGTCAGCGCCCCAGCCTCACGCACAATCGAATGCACGAACAGCGCGACCGCAAACCGGGCGGCGTCGGACTGGTTGCCCAGCAACTCGCGCAGGTCGGCGCTGATGCCGCTTACGCCCAGCAAGCCGCTGCGGCGGTACAGCGTGTCCTCGATGGCATTGGCGTCCATGCCGCGGGCTTTCAGCATCCACAGCACGACGCCGGGATCGAGCCGTCCGGGGCGGGTGCCCATCACCACGCCGTCCAGCGCGGTCATGCCCATTGTGGTGTCAACGCTGCGCCCATCCCGCATGGCGCATAAGCTGGCGCCGGAGCCTAAATGCGCAACGATGACCCGGCCGGACGCGAGCGCCGGGCCTGTCTTCGCCAACTGTCCGGCGATGTACTGGTAGCTTAATCCATGAAACCCGTAACGCCGTGCGCCGGCGTCCCGCAGGTCGCGCGGGAGAGGCAGGGTCGTGGCCAGCGGACCCATCGCGCGGTGGAAGCTGGTGTCGAAACAGGCGACCTGCGGCAGGCCCGGGCGGGCGGCCGAGACGGCCTGCATCGCCGCGAGGTTATGCGGCTGGTGCAGCGGCGCCAGCGGCGTCAGCGCGATGAGTTCCGCCAGCACGGCGTCGTCCAGCCGCACCGGGCCGGACCGGTCGCCGCCGTGCACCACGCGGTGCCCCACCGCCGCCACGGGCGCGTCCCCGTCATGCGCGTCCATCCAGTCGAGCAAGCGACGTAGGCCATCGGCCTCGACGCCATGGGGCCAGGGCTCGTCGGTGTCGCCAGCCTGCAAGCGCGCGTCGTCACCCAAGGGCGCGATTTTGCCGCGCAGCACGAGGTCCGCGCCGGGCCGGAACGCCGCGAACTTGAGGCTGCTGCTGCCGGCGTTGAGCGTGAGGGTGAGGCCCGCTACCGCCACTGCCAGTCCTGGACCACGGGCATGTCCTCGCCGTGCTCGCGCACATAGGCGTGGTGCTCGGCCTGCCAGGCGTGCAGCCGTGCCGCCAACGGGTCCTCGGTGCGTCCGACCCGGCCCAGCGCATCGAGCGCCAGCGTGAAGCGGTCTAGGCCGTTCAGCACGCACATGTCGAACGGCGTGGTGGTGGTGCCCTCCTCGCGGTAGCCGTGCACATGGAAGCGCTGCGAGTCGGGGCGGCGGTAAATCAGGCGATGCACAAGCTGCGGATAGCCGTGGAACGCGAACACGACCGGGCCGGCAGGGGTGAACATCAAGTCGAACACCTCAGGGGCTAAGCCGTGCGGGTGCTGGCTCGGATGCTCCAGGCACATCAGGTCCACCACGTTCACCACCCGGACCCGCACGCCGGCGTCGCGCAACAGGCTAGTGGCGGCCAGCGCCTCCAGGGTCGGCACGTCGCCGGCGCAGGCCAGCACGACCTCCGGGTCGGCGTCCGACGCCCAGTGCCATATGCCGGCGCCCACGGTGCAGTGCTTGACCGCGTCCTCGATGCCGAGCCACTGCGGGGAGGGCTGCTTGCCCGCGACGATCACGTTCAGGTACCCGCGGGACTGGATGCAGTGGTCCGCGACTGACAGCAGCGTGTTGGCGTCCGGCGGCAAGTAGATGCGCACCTGGTCCGCGCCCTTGTTCGCCACGTGGTCCAAAAAGCCGGGGTCCTGGTGGCTGAAGCCGTTGTGGTCCTGCCGCCACACATGGCTGGTGAGCAGGACCGTGAGGCTCGGCAGCTTGGGGCGCCACGGCACCCGGGCGGCCTCCTTCAGCCACTTCATGTGCTGGTTTGCCATGCTGTCCACGATATGCACGAACGCCTCGTAGCAACTGAACAGCCCGTGCCGGCCGGTCAGGGTGTAGCCTTCGAGCCAACCTTGGCACAGGTGCTCGCTCAACACCTCCAGCACCCGGCCGGTCGGGCTGCCGTGATCGTCGCCGTCATGCACCGTCAGGGACATGCGGCCAAACTCTAGGGTTGCGTCCAAGCGGTTGCTGGCGGTCTCGTCCGGTCCCACGACGCGGAACCGGTCGGGGTTGCTGCGCATGATGTCGGCCAAGAACTGACCCATGACGCGCGTGGCCTCTCCCGTGACGCCACCGGGGGCCGGGACCGGCAGCGCACGGGCGCGGAAGTCCGGCATGTCGAGCGGGCGAGCCGGCAGGCCGAGGCTGGCGGGCTGCATGCCCATGCGCCGGCCGCCGGCCGGGCACATCGCGCGGATGGCGGGAACGGGCGCGCCGTCGGCATCGAACAGCTCCTCCGGCCGGTAGCTGCGCATCCAGGCCTCCAGCATGGCGCGATGTTCGGCGTTGTCCCGCACATGCGCGAGCGGAACTTGGTGCGCGCGCCAGGTGCCCTCGACCGGCAAGTTGTCGACATACGCCGGACCGGTCCAGCCCTTCGGCGAGCGCATGACGATCATCGGCCACGCGACCGGGCGCGGGCCGTTGTCGCGCGCGTCCGCCTGAATGGCGGCGATGCGGTCCAGGCAGGTGTCGAGCGCCGCCGCCATCAGGTGGTGCATCGGCTCGGGTTCATGCCCGGTCACCAGCACCGGGTCATAGCCGTAGCCGCGCAGCAGGCCCACGAGCTGCGCCTCCGGCATACGGGACAGGATCGTGGGGTTGGCGATTTTCCAGCCGTTCAGGTGCAGGATCGGCAGCACCGCGCCGTCGCGGGCTGGGTTGAGCCACTTCGCGCCGTGCCAGCTTGCGGCCAGCGGCCCGGTCTCGGCCTCACCGTCGCCCACCACGCAAACGGCAACGAGGTCCGGGTTGTCCATCACTGCGCCCTGGGCGTGCAGCAGGGAGTAACCAAGCTCGCCCCCCTCATGCAGGCTGCCCGGCACCACGGCGGCGGCGTGGCTGGGGATGCCGCCGGGGAAGCTGAACTGGCGGAACAGCTTCGCCATGCCGGCCGCGTCCTGTTTCAGGTCCGGCCAGCGCTCGGTCCACGACCCCTCAAGCCAAGTCGCCGCCACCAGGCCTGGCCCGCCGTGGCCCGGCCCTGCGACATACAGCACATCAAGGTTGCGCCGCAGGATGGCGCGGTTCAGGTGCGCCCAGATGAACGTGAGGCCCGGCGTGGTGCCCCAGTGGCCCAGCAGCCGCGGCTTGATGTGCTCAGGCCGGAGCGGCTCGTGCAGCAGCGCGTTGGACATGAGGTAGATTTGGCCGACGGTCAGGTAGTTCGCTGCCCGCCAAAAAAGGTTGAGGCCGTGCAGCTCCGTGTCGTTCAGCGGGCTTGGCGCGATACTGTGGTCCGGCATAATACGGCTCCTGGAACGTTGCCCGGTGTAGGCATATCGCGCGGATCGTAGCCACCACATTCACGCAGAAATGCGAGCGGTCAGCCCGACGGGCGCATCCGGTCCAGCACGGCAGAGCGGATGTCGTCCGGCGCTGCCTCCGTAAAGGCGTCGCGCAGCCGCCGCAACTGACGCCGGGTGTCATAAAGCTGGTCCAGCAGTTGCAGCACCACCGGCAACCCGCCATCCTCCACGCCCAGCTCGTGCCGCAGCTCGCGGATCAGGCGCAGGCGGGCTACGTCGATGTCGCTGAACTGCCACGCGCCGGGCGGGCCGTCCGGGCGCAACAGATCCTGGGCGACCCAACGCTCCACCTCGGCCGGGTCTAGCCCGGCGACAGTCACGCGCAGCGCTTCGAAGGTGATCATGTCGCCTCCATTCCGGTGCGAGGGTCAAAGGACTGGCCCGGCGCCCACTCCTTGAGGAACGTGCGCAAGGCGTCGTCCACGGGGCCGATCACGATGCGGAGCGTGGCATACAAGTCGCCGGCGGCATGGTTCCCGACAGCCGGGATGCCCTTGCCGCGCAGCCGCAGCCGCGCCCCGGCGTCCGACCCGGCCGGGACCGCCATCGTCACCGCGCCGGTCAGCGTCGGCACCGTGACGCGCCCGCCCAGCACGGCTTCCGCGACCGTCACCGGCAGTTCCAGGTGGATGTCCCGGCCGTCGCGGCGGAAAAAGGCGTGCGGCCCCACGCTGATCTCGATCAGAGCGTCGCCGCTCGGCGTGCCGACCCCGCCTTTGCCACGCAACCGCAGCACCTGGCCGTCCTCGGTGCCGGGCGGCACCTGCACGTCAACCGTGTCGCCGTCCGGCAGCGCCAGCCGCTGCGTCGAGCCGTTGGCGGCGTCAACGAAGCTGACCGCGAGCGTATAGCGCCGGTCGTCGCCGCGCCGCGGCCGGCCGTCCCGGTTTCGCCCGGCGAACAGGCCGGACAGGATGTCGCCGAGTTCCGCGTCGGAGAACGGGCCGCCGGCGTAGCGTGCGCCGGCTTGGCTGTCGGCATGGTCTCGGTAGAAGCCGCGCGGCGGCGCCTCCTGGCCGGCGCCGTCGATCTCGCCACGGTCGAACCGCGCGCGCTGCTCCGGGTCGGACAGCAGGTCGTGCGCGGTGGAGGCGGTCTTGAACCGCTCCTCCGCTTTGGTGTCGCCGGGGTTGAGGTCAGGGTGGCTGGTCTTGGCGACCTTGAGGTAGGCCGCGCGGATTTGCTTGTCCGTCGCGTCCCGACTGAGGCCGAGCGTCTTGTAGGGGTCTTCCGCCATGCCCCCAGCATAACGCCGGCGCGCTAGGCTGTCTTGGCCCTCCCGCGCGCCACGATTTGCGTCGGGTTCACGAAGCGGAGCGCGATCAGCAGCCATACCAGCGTTGTGGCCATGTAGATCACGGCCATGGCGTCGATTGACTGCACCGACCGCACCCCGGCGGCGAACACGGCGTAATACAGCGCCACCACGAGCGTTTGGCTGCTGGGCCCGGCCACGAGGAACGTCAGCTCGAACATCGCGATGGTGCGGACCAGCACCAGCAGCAGCGCCGCCAGCACGCCGGGCAGCAGCAGCGGCAACAGGATGTGCCAGAACAGCCGCGGCGTGCTGGCGCCGAACACCCGGGCGGCGGCCTCGATTTTGGGGTCGATCTGCTCCACGAACGGGATCAGCACCAGGATGACGAACGGCACGGTCGGCACCAGGTTGGCGATCACGACCCCAGCCATGGAGCCGGCGACGCCTGCTTGGTACAGCACGGTCGCCAGCGGGATGCCGAAGGTGATGGGCGGGATCAGCAGCGGCAGCAGGAACAGCAGCATGAGCGCGCGCTTGCCGGGAAAGTCGCGCCGGGCTATGGCGTAGGCGGCGGGAACGCCCAACAGGGCAGAGAACAGCACCACCAGGAACACAGCCTGGAACGTCACGATCAGCACCTCGCCCAATTGGAACTCGGTCCAAGCGGAGCCGTACCAGCGCGTGGTCCACCCGGCCGGGAACCAGGTGCGCAGCCAGCGGGTGGCGAACGAGCTGGTCACCACGCTGGCGATCATGGTGAACAGGTTCAGCACGAAAAACCCGACCAGCGCCCAAACGGCAATGACCCACAGGCGGCGCGCGAGCTGGGGCATCAGCCTTTCCCACCACTGGACGAGCCGCGGTACAACAGGCCGCGCGCCCCCAGCACCGCGACGACGACGCCAAGCTGCACCGCGCCCATAATCATCGCGATGGCCGACGCCAGCGCGTAGTCGTACTCCTCGAACGCGGCCTGGTAGGCCACGATGGAGATAACCCGCGTCGGCCCGGCTGGCGCGCCCAGCAGCACGGCGGAGGGGAACACCGAGAACGCCTGCACGAAGCTGAGGCAGAAGGTGATGGCGAGGCCCGGCAACAGCAGCGGCAGCAGCACATGGCGGAAGCGCGACTCCGGCCCGGCGCCAAGCGTTGCGGCGGCGCGCTCCAGCGCCGGGTCAACGCCGGTGAGGTAGGATAGCGTCAACAGGAAGGTGAACGGGAACCCGGTGATCAGCAGGGATAGGAACACGCCCCAGTAGTTGTGCAGCAGCCGCACCGGCTCCGACACCAGCCCGAGCGCCAGCAGGCTGCGGTTGAACCAGCCCTGCGGCCCCAAGTAGTTCAGCAAACCCTCCGCCACCAGCACGGTGCCGAGCGTGATCGGGATCACCAAGATGGTGGTCAGCAGGCGCTGGCGGCGCATCAGCCGCACCCGGAAGGCGATCGGCACCGCCAACAGCAGGTTCAGCAGCGTGACCGGGAGCGACAGCCACAGCGTGGTGGCGATGGTGGCGTGCAGGAACGGGTCGGAGAAAAAGCGCGTGTAGTTGGCCAGCCAGTCGCCGGCCTTGGGGTGGAACGACAGCCAAAGCCCGTAGCCGAACGGATAGACAAACAGCGCCACCAGGAACAGCGCCGCCGGCAGGGTCAGCAAGGTCAGGCCGTCAATGCCGCGCGCGGCCAGGCGCTGCGTGAGGGACGGCGCGGTGCGGGCCGGACGGGCCAGGACCTCGGTCATGCGGCGAACACCAACATGCGGGCGGCGTCGGTGCCCAAGTGAATGGGGCTGCCCGGCGGCGTGGGCGTGGAGGCGCTGAACACCAGCTCGGTTCCGTCGGCCATGCGGGCAAAACCGGTGAAGCCGTGGCCCTGGAACTCCTCGGACACCACGGTGGCAGGAAGCGCCGTGGGGCCGGGCGGCACCGGATGCAGGTCATCGGGCCGCATGACAAGCATGGCCGCATCGCCCACCCGCACCGTTTCCCGCGCCTGTCCGGCAACCTGGGCGTTGCCGGCCGCAACCGTGGCGACGCCCGCGTCCACCGACACGACCCGGCCCGCGACCTGGTTGCGGAAGCCCATGAACTCGGCCACGTCCAGGTGCGCCGGCCGGAGATACAGGTCCGCTGGGGTCCCAACCTGGCGTACGGCCCCGTCCCGCAGCAGCACGATGCGGTCGGCGAGCGCCAGCGCCTCCTCCTGGTCATGCGTGACGTAGATTGTTGTAGCGCCGAGCGTCTGGTGGATGCGGCGGATTTCCGCGCGCATTTCCAGCCGCAGCTTGGCGTCCAGGTTGGACAGCGGCTCGTCCATCAGCACCAGCGCGGGTTCCACCACGATGGCGCGGGCTATCGCTACCCGCTGCTGCTGCCCGCCCGACAACTGGCCCGGCAGCTTGTCCTCCTGCCCGTGCAGCCGCACCAGCGCCACCGCCGCGTCGATGCGCCGCGTGGCCTCAGCCCTGGCGACGCCGCGCATCACGAGGCCGAAGCCGATATTCTTCCGCACCGTCATGTGCGGGAACAGGGCGTAGTTCTGGAACACCATGCCGAAACCGCGCTGTTCCGGGCGCAAGTGGTCGATGCGCTTGGCGTCCAGCCAGATGCCGCCGCCGGTGGCGGGCAACAGGCCGGCGATGCAGTTGAGCGTGGTGCTCTTGCCGCAGCCGGACGGCCCCAGCAGGGCGATGAACTCGCCCTGCTGGATGGTGAGCGTGATGTCCCGCAGCGCGTTCACCGTGCCGAAGTCGCGGCTGAGGCCCTCCAGCCGCAGCTCGCGGAACCCGGCGCTCGGTTGGCGCGCGCCGCCGTCCACTAGTTGGTCTTCCGGGCGCCGATCTCCTCGTCCCACCGGCGGAACGCGGCCACCAGCGCGGCGGCCTCCAGCGGCATCTCGGTCGGATGGTCGGCGATGAGGCGTTCGTACTCCGGGCGGCCGAACTCGCGGATGGCGGCCTGGCTTTCGGGCGGGGCCATGTCGAGCGTGACGCCACGGACGGCAGGACCGGGGTAGAAGTAACCCTCGTCATAAGC
This sequence comes from uncultured Acetobacteraceae bacterium, assembly GCA_964242575.1. Classification (GTDB taxonomy): domain Bacteria; phylum Pseudomonadota; class Alphaproteobacteria; order Acetobacterales; family Acetobacteraceae; genus JANPPS01. The sequence goes on from CAXTCN010000048.1 coordinate 16,868, forward strand.
GAACGCCTGCTGCTCCTTCGCCAGCACGAACGTCAGTATGTCCAGCAGCACGGCCAGGCGCTCGTCGCCCACGCCCTTCGGGATACAGGCGTAGTGCGCGTCGGTGACCCAGTGGAAGCCCTTCAAGGTGCCGATCCGCACCTCCTTTGGCACGATGCCCAGCACGCGCGGGTTGATGTCCCAGCCCGTGGTGGAGATAATCATGTCGCGGGTGCCCTCGCTCAGCTCCTTCATGGTGGCGGTGGTGCCGGTCGGGTAGTACTCGATGTATTGGCCTAACTCACGCAAGTAAGCCCAAGTCTTGTCCCAGCCGCGCACCGGGTCCTTCGGGTCGCTGTCGCCGAGGATGTAGGGCAAACCCATCATAAAGGTGCGGCCGGGGCCGGAGTTGGCCGGACGGGCATAGACGAACTTGTTGGGATTGGCTTTGCACCAGGCCAGCAACTCCTCCGCCGTAGTGGGCGGCGTTCTCACCTTGTCCGGCATGTACTCCAGCAGCGGCCCAGACGGGTAGTAGCTGATGACCACGCCCTGGCCCTGCGCCAGCGACTGCATCTTCCATGCGGGCTCCAGCAGCACCTCCTGCAGGTTCGGGATATGCTTCGCGTGGGTGGGGAGCACCTCCGTCCAAATCTTCTGGTCGATGCCGGCCGCCAAGGCGTCGGTGCCGGTCAGCACCATGTCGATGTCCACCCGGTTGGCCGCCTGTTGCGCGCGCAGCTTGGCCGGCAATTCCGGGGCTGGCGCCTTGGTGAACACGAAACGGCCGACCATGTCCGGCTTGGCGCGGCGGTAGGCCTCGAACGCCTTTTGGCTCAGCGCGAGGTTGCCCGCGACATCCACCACGCTGATGGTGAGCGGCGACTTCGGTTTCGCCACTTGCGCGGTGGCGCGGCCCATGACGGCGAGGGCGGCCGTGGCGCCGAGCACCGAACGGCGCGGGACCTGTAGGCTCATGCGTGTCTCCTCCTGGTGCGCCGGGTTGGCCCGGCATTATCGCTGTTGAACAGCCTTGGCTTTCGTCCAAGCGAGCGTCCACCACCCGACTAGGGAGAGCAAGCCTAATTCTGTTGTGGCAACGGTCAGCTATCTCTCATTGCGCACTGGCTGACAGTCACGCCCGAGGCGAGCAGGCCGCGCAGCATGCCGTCCCAACGCCGGGCGATACCATCCCAGCTCCGGTCGGCTATCCAGGTTTGGGCCGCGTCCGTGACCGCCGTCCGGGCTGCCTGGTCCTGCAACGCTGCCATCAACCCCTGGGCGATGTCGGTTGGGCCGCGGCCGGGGAGGCGTATGACCGCATCCTCCATCTCGTCGAACAACGGCAACGGCGTCACCAGCACCGGGCGCCCAGACCGCAGCGCGCTCCGCACCGCGGCGCTGGAGGACTCCTGGGAGGCCTGGTAGGGCAGCACGACGATGTCGCACTCCCGAAGCAGGGAGGCGGAGCGCTCATGCGGCAGGAAGTCGGTGATGAACTCGATGACCTCCGCAAGCCCTGCCTCGGCAGCGGCAGTGCGGCAGGCGTCGATCTCGGCCCTGGACTCCGGAGCGTCATACGCCGCGTTCACCAGCCGGAGCCGTGCGCCGGGCCATGACCGGCGCAGGATACGCATGGCTTCAATAAGCTGCGGAATGCCTTTGCCGGGCAGGAAAAAACCGTAGCAGCCGATCAGCACCGGCTGCCCAGGGCCGAGCTGCTGCGGGACCGGCGGGGGCTGGGCTGGGCCGACCCCGTGCGGAACCATCGTGACGTTGGCCGCCAGGCCGAGCTGCCGCAACCGGTTGAGGTCGGCCAGCGTGTGCACCACGACCCTCGACGCCGCCGCCAATGCCTGAAGCACGACGTGGCGTAGCTCGGCGGGCTGGTCCAGCAGGTTGCGCGTGCTGTGCAGCGTGACGCAGGCTACGCGCCCCACCAGCGCCGGCGCCGTGAGCAGGGCGGCCAGGGTGGGCCAGGTAAGCAAGCCCGGCTGATGCTGGATCACCACGGCGTTCGGATCGCGGACCAGGATCGCGGACAACAGGCCGGGCAGGCTGCCGGCGTCGCCCGCCCGCCACGCAGCATCGACCCTTGGCCCCACGCTGCTGCGCTGGTCCGCGAGGATCACGGCCGGATGCTGGGGCAGGGCGTCGATCAACTGGCTGGAGTACTCCGCCACGCCGCAGCGCACGTCCCAACTGGTGATCCAGGCAGCGTCCAGCGCACGGGTGGACGGCGTCAACAGCAGGTCGGCAGCCGTCCGGGCCAGCCGGGCAGGGAAGTCCGACAGGCCCAGTTCCGGCTCGGCTGGAACGATGGGCGGTTGTTCGGCTGCCTCCCGCAACGCCGCCGCCAGGTCGTCCACGTCGGGTTCGGCCCAGACCGAGTGCGCCGTTGCGAGGTGGCTGCGGGACGGCTCGAACCGGTAATTCAACAGGCGCACGCCGGGTCCGGCCGCGAAGTCGGTGTGCCCGCCCAGGCCGGTCACGATCAGCGGGATGCCGGCGGCCATCGCCTCGGCCGCGGGCAGGTTGTAACCCTCGCCACGGCTCGGCAGCACCACGGCGTCGGCCTCGCGAAACAGGTCCAGCAGCTCGGCCTCGGGCATGTCCTGGTCGATCAGCTCGACGTCGGGCAGGCCTGGATCGGCGGCGCGCAGCCGGGCTAGTTGGCCGGCCACGTCGTTGTGCGGGTTGGGAAAGCCCTTGATGACCAGGCGGACCCGGTCGCTGTTCCGGAACGCCCTCGCGTAGGCGGACAGCAGCGCGTCGGCACCCTTGCGCGGGAACAGGGATGAGACGTGCAGGAAGGTGAACGGCCGATCAATCCGGGGCGTGCACCCGGCCCGGATCGCTCGGTAGGGGTCCAGCCGTGGAACATGGCCCACGACGCGGACCGGGACGGTGACGCCGGAGTCGACCAGCGCCTTCGCCACGAACAACGAGGGTGCCAGCACGCCGCGGAAATGCTGGTTGAGCACGGCGACGGTCTCCGTGGGCACCAGCGACTCCTCCCAATAGAACAACGCCAGGCCCAGGTCCCCAGGGTCGCCCGGCACCCAAACGGGGTAGTGGTGGCTGATGCTGACCACTGGCCCGGTGTCCGGTTTCGGCCGGGCAACCAGGGCATCGACCGACTGGCGTTGCTCCGGCGGCACGTCCGACAGGTCCACCGTGGGACGCCCCTCGACCGGCAGCAGCCGGACCGTGCCAGGACGCGCGGCGTCGATGGCGGCGGCGATGGAGCGGTTGATCTCGGCCAGGCTGTAGGTGCCGTTCACGTGCCCGGCGATGGAGAATCGCAGGTTCGCCGCCAGCGTGTCGCGCGCATCCAGGTCCACCGGTGCCTCTACCCCGGCCCGCGCCAATGCCTGTTTAAGCGCCGGCGCCTGCCGGTCCAGGGCGAAGCGGCCGAGCGAACGGCGTTGGCGCTCCGCCACGGCCGCGCGCCGCGCCGGGTCCCGGGCCAGCGCCAGCATGTGGTCCGCCACCCCGGCCGCTGTCGTGTCCAGCAACAACGCGGCAGTGCCGCCCAGCGTGTAGGGCACCGCGCCGCTTGGCCAGGCCAGCACCGGAACGCCGTATGCCATCGCCTCCACCAGCGGCACGCCGAAGCCCTCGTGGCGGCTCAGGGAGATATACAGGTCCGCTTGGCGGTACCAGTCCAGCAACTCCGCATCCGGCACGAGGCCCGTGAGCTGTACCTCACCATGGCCGAAGTCGCGGTTGCGGATATCGACCGCGAGTTCCTCGGCATACGGGTCGCCAACGTGCCGGCCCACGAGGACTAGGCGCGAGGGTCCGGGATGGTCGGCGCAGAACCGCGCATAGGCATCCACCAGCTCACGCTGCCCCTTGCTCTCGGCGATGCGGCCCACGAACAGCATGGTGAACACGGTGCCGCGCGTGGGAGGGTGCGCGGCTGCGCGCGCGAGCATCGCATCGACATCGAACAGCATCGGGCACGACGCCACCGTCGTGAACCCGGCCGCGCGCAAGTCCAACGCGTTGTACTCGCTGTCCGCCAACGCAGCCGCGACCGCCGGGCGCAACTCCAGCAGTTGCTCCCGCCCAATTCGCGCATAGCGTTGAAGGACCAGGTCCTGCAGCAGCTCCGGCGGCGTTATGTTGTGGTACACCAGGATTTTAGGCGCCGGCAGCGCCAAGATGCGCCCCAGGGCGTCGTGGCCCATCGAGTGGTGGACCATCAGGGCGTAATCCGAGTGAGCCGGCAGCTCGTCGATCGCATGGATCTCATGGCCCAGCCGCGGGTCCAGGTGTTCGGCGTAGATGCGGCTGTCGTAGCCCATGCGCCGCAGCAGCGTCCGGGTCGTGAACATCGCGTTGGTGACCGCGTCGCCGTAAGCGGAGCCGGAGTGGAACTGGTGCACCACGCGCAATGGGCCGCGCGCGGGCGCCTCGGCTGGCGGCGTGGCAACCGGGTCCGGCGCAGGCGGCGGCTCGGCTTCCGGCGGCGGCGATGTGACCTCTGGGTCCGGCGCCCGTGCTCCCTTGACCCGGCGCAACGGCGCCGTGATCCGCCATGACGTGCTGGCTTGCATGGCCCCCACCCAAGCAGCCGCGGCTTGGTGCTCCCGCGCCGCGAGGTCGGCCCGGGCACGAAATAGGTCCCGCTCCGCCAGCGCATGCGCCAAGCGGCCTTCGGACTGCGCCAGCCCGGCTTCGAGCTGCGCCAGGTGCGCCTCCCGCCGGGTCACGAACTGGCGGAAGTTGGCGAGCTCGTCCGCGGTGCGCGCCAGGCGGAGGAAAGCGCCTGTGCTTTGCGCCTGGATCGCATCGGCCCGGCGTTGCGCCGCCGCCACCTGAAAATCGAGAGTGGCGGCGCGCGTCTCCGCCTGGTGGATGCGGCGCGCGACCTCCGTATCGGCCGCACGCAGGAAGTCGTCGAACACGTTGGGCGGCGCCTGGAAGTGCCGCGCCAGGTCGGCGTGGCGCTCGGCCGCGACATAGAAGCGGTTCAGCCCATCGAACCACACGAAGCGGTACGCCGCGCCGAGCAGGATGCTTTCCCACTCCGCATGGGTTTCAATGGCGGTCAGCGGCGCCGTCGCCTCCACCAGCACGATCCATGGCCGGTGCCGGGCGAAATCGGCGCCAGCCAGCACGGCGCGCTCGGCGCCCTCCACGTCCACTTTCAGGAAATGGATGTCGGCCGGGGCGTGCCGGTCGCAGATCGTGGCCAGGGTCTCGACGGCAACGGTCGTTTGCCGGACCACCGGATCGAGGCCGGCGTGAGGAGCAAGAACGGCCGGATCGAGCGTGGACCGGCCGGCGTCCGCGCCGTCCAGCTCGAAGAACGCGGCCTCGCCCGGCCGCTCGCCCACTGCGACGCGCAGGTTGATGTCGCGCGGGCGAGCGGCGTGTAGGCGGTGGAACGAGGCCGCGACGGGTTCGGCGTTGATGCCGTGCCAACCACGGTCATAGAAGGCGCGGGTGACCGAGTCTGCGTCGGGGTGGGCCGCGCCGATGTCGATATAGAAGCCCGGCCCGACGGTGCCGAGCGCCCGCCACAACAGCACGTCCTCGAAATTCTGCGCGTAGGAAACGAAGGTCATCCGGCCTCCTACAACACCGGCGTCGCGCTTGCCCAGGTGGCGCGATGCCGGTGTTGGAGACGGCCGATTATTGACGAAGCCCCTCGAACCAGCGCACCGGTCAGAGTGCAGCCGTTTCGGCCAGGATGCTCAGGTCGTACGAGCCGAGGCCGGCGTAGTCGAGCGTCAGGATGGCGCCGAACGTCACGACGAACACGACGCCGAAAATGAGCGTGGCCCATAGCGCACCGTGCCGTCGTGGCTTGACCTGCCAAATCGGAGGGTCAACCGGCTCGAAGTAGTGCATGCCTTCCATGATGCTGCTCCTTCTACTGGAAAAATGAGAGCGGACCGGGGTCGCCGGGCCGCCCCAGCGCGTAGGCGAGGCTGATGCAGAGCGCGACCGTCAGCGTCAGCGTATAGCTGCGCAGCGGGTGAGGCACGCGGGAGTCGCGGGGCATGTGTCGTCCGGACTGTCGCGGTCGGGCTCGGTGCGTGCGGTCCAATTCGTGACGTACATCTTGAAAGCTCCTGCTCGCGGCCGGGCTGGCCGTAGAGGAACCCTGGGCTTGCCCGTTGCCCGGCGCCGTGAGCTAGGTCACAACGAGCGTGCCGGCCGTGGCGACGTTGGCCTAGCGCACCATCACCCGCAGCACGACCGCGTCATCCAGCGCCGCCCACACGCTGCCGCCTGGGCCGAAGCTGCTGTCGCCGGGTTGCAGTCGCGCGTCGTCTAGGCTGATGACGCCGCTCCAGCAATGCAGGACGCATTCGGCTGCTTCGGCGGTTTCGACGCTGCCGCCCGCTGCGATGTGCAGCACGTCCACGGTCGCGGCATGGACGTGCCGGTCCGTGATGGCGTTGAGCGCCTGGGCCGGGCTTGCCACGCGGCACTGCGTGCGCCACTGCCCGGCAAACGGCACCGGGACCAGCGCCGGGCGAGGCGTGAAGCGGGCGCCGTTGAACGACAATTCGACCGGGCCGCCGGCGATGGGGGTGAACACCCGGTCGAACCCGCTGAAGTCGGAAAAATCAGCGTCCCGTTCGAGGTCGGCGATGCTGACCTGCCACAGCAACGCGCCATCCGGGCCGGCACGGGTCACGACGTCCCGCGTGGTGCCCTGGCCGTTGCGCCATGCGACCCGCACGAGGTCTGCGCCGCGCGTCACCGTCCACATGCGTCGAACACCCTTCTGATGGTGCCACAATGGCCGCCATGCTGGCAGCGCTGCAAGCCCGGTGCTGCGCCGTTGACGCCAGCCGAACGCCGACCGTAGCCTGGCGCCAGCCGCGGCAGAAACCGGGGAGGGAGGACGCGTGTGGACGGCATGGGCCTGGAGGTGACGGCTGACCTGATCGCCGTGCAGGGCCTCAGCAAGCACTATTTAGGCGGCGCAGCGCCGGTCATTGCGTTGAGCGACATCGACTTCACCATTGGCCGCGGCGAGTTCGTGGCAGTGGTCGGCCCGTCCGGCTGCGGCAAAAGCACGCTGCTGCGCATCCTCGCTGGCCTCAACCCCCCCACGGCCGGGCGCGCGTCGCTGGCGGGTTCGGCCATCACCGGGCCGCGCCGGGACATCGGCGTCGTGTTCCAGCAGCCGGTGCTATTCCCGTGGCGAGACGTGCTGGGCAACGTGCTGCTGCCGGCCGACGTGCAGAAACTGGGCCGCGAGCGGCTGCGGGAGCGCGCCACGCAGTTGCTGGCGATGGTCGGCCTGCAAGGCTTCGAGGCACGGCTGCCCAACGAGCTGTCGGGCGGCATGCAGCAGCGGGTGGCGCTGGTCCGCGCGCTGATCCACGACCCGGCGCTCCTGCTGATGGACGAGCCGTTCGGGGCACTCGACGCCATGACGCGCGAGGCCATGAACGTCGAGTTGCAACGTATCTGGATGGAGCGGCGCAAGACCGTGCTGTTCATCACTCACTCGGTCGGCGAGGCGGTGTTCCTGGCGGACCGCGTGCTGGTCATGTCGCCGCGTCCCGGCCGGATCGTGGACACGCTCACGGTCGGTTTCGCCCGCCCGCGCAGCCTTGACGTGATGAACACGCCTGAGTTCGGCGTGCACGTGCAGCGCATCCGCCGGGCGCTCAACGCGCATGGCGGGCTGGAGTGAGCACCTGGCGCAACGCGGGGCTGCGGCTGCTACTGATGGCCGGGCTGCTGGTGACGTGGGAGGTCGCGGTCCGCGCGCTGAAGCTGCCGCCCTACCTGTTGCCAGCGCCGACCGCCGTGTTCCTCGGCCTGGTCCGCGGCTTCGCCAGCGGGGTGTACCTGGAGCATATCGGCGTTACTGTCGCGGAGACCCTGATGGGCTTCGTGCTGGGCTGCGTGGCCGGGTTCAGCCTGGGCGCGGCGGTCGCGATGAGCCGGCGGTTCGAGTACTTCCTCTATCCCATTATCGTCATGTTCCAGGCGATGCCGAAGGTTGCGCTGGCACCGCTTATCATCGTCTGGTTCGGGCTGGGCATCGGGTCGAAGGTGGTCAATGCGGGTCTGGTGTGCTTTTTCCCGCTCATGATCAACACCATCGCCGGATTGCGGTCGGCGGACGAGGACCGGGTGGCGTTGATGCGCAGCCTGGCGGCGACACCCATGCAGGTGTTCTGGATGCTGCGCTTGCCGGGCGCGCTGCCCACCATCTTCGCCGGGCTTGAGATCGCGATGATCTTTGCGCTGATCGGCGCCATCGTGGCGGAGTTCGTGGGGTCCGAGAGTGGGCTGGGCATGCTGATCCAAAGCATGAACTTCTCGATGGACGTGGCCGGGCAGTTCTCGGTGCTGCTGATCCTGTCGGCGATTGGGCTGGTGCTGAATGCCTGCGTGGCGGCGGTGCGCCGGCGGGTGGTTTTCTGGGACGGCCAGGGCCGCTCCGGACGTTTGAAGGGGATCGCACCATGAGGCGCTTGCTGCTGGCCGGCCTGTTGCTGGCGCCCGGCGTGACCGAGGCGCAAACGCCCATCCGCGTGGGGTGGTGCGCGCGGACGCTCAGCTCGGCGGCGGCGCCGTTCGCGGTCGCTACCAAGATGGGCTGGTTCGCGGAGCGCGGGATTGCGGTGACGCCGGTGCCGATGCCTGGCTCGACCGACTGCGTGAAGAACGTGGCCACGCGGGAGGTGCAGTACTCGCTGCCGTCCATCGAGCCGCTGGCGATCATCCGGCCGCAAGGGGTGCGGGCGCTCAACTATTACACGGCCTACCAAGGAAACATCTACGGCATCGCCGTGCCGGACGGCAGCTCCGTGCGGTCCATCACCGATTTGCGCGGCAAGCGGATCGGCGTCACCTCGATGGCGTCCGGCGGCGTGATCGTGGCCCGGGCGCTCGCGGCCAACGCGGGCATGAACCCGGACGCCGACGTGCGGATCGTGGTGGCCGGCGAGGGCGCGCAAACGGCGGCGCTGATCCGCTCCGGCCAGGTGGACGCGCTGAGCCAGTTCGACACGCAATACGCGCTGGTGGAGGCGGCAGGAGTCAAGCTGCGCATGTTGGAAAACAATGAGGTGGCTCGGTTCCCGAGCAACGGGTTCGTGGCCCTGGAGGAGACGCTGACGGCCAAGCGGGTGGAGGCGGTGGCGCTGGCGCGCGGCTACGCTATGGGCACCGTGTTCACGATGGTGAACCCCGAGGCGGCAATCCGCATCCTGTACGAGGTTTACCCGCAGACCCGGCCGACCGGAAAGGACGAGGCGACCGCGCTCAGCGACGACGTGAAAACCATCGAGGCCCGCGCCCGCAACTGGCGGCTGGAAGCCAGCGGCGTGACCCGGTGGGGCGAGAACTCGGAGGCGAACTACGACGCCTACATCGACTTCCTGGTAAAGTGGGGCGTGGTCAAGCAGAAGGTGCCGGCGCGCGAGCTGGTGACGAACGACATGATCGATGACATCAACCGCTTCGACCCGGCTGCCATCATTGCGCAGGCGAGGGCCGCCAAATGACCGCGGACGAGCTGCTGGCATTGCCGGAGCCGCCGCCGGACACGCTCGGGCCGGCCATCCAAGCGCTATGGTGGGCGGAGCATGGCGGCTGGGACAAAGCCCACGACCGCGCGCAATCCGACGATGGCAAGCCAGCGGCGTGGGTGCATGCTTACCTGCACCGCGAGGAGGGCGACCATGAGAACGCGGCCTACTGGTATGCGCGGGCGGGCAGGCCGATCGAGACCGGCCCGCTCGACCAGGAACGGCGCGCCATCGCGGCGGCGCTGCTGGCGGGCTGAACCAGCTTAGGCCGCGAGCTTGCCCAGCAGGCGCGCATGGGACCGCACGCCATGGTGGAAGCAGCGCCACTCGAATTTCTCGTTCGGGCTGTGCACCTGGTCGTCGTTCAGGCCGAACCCCATCAGCAGGCTGTCGATGCCCAGCAGGCGGCGCATGCTCTCGACCACCGGGATGCTGCCGCCGCTGCCGACCAGCACGGCGGGACGGCCGTACTCCTCCGCCAGCACCTGCTTGGCGGCCTGGACATAGCGGCTGTCGTCTGGGATTTCGATGCCGGGCGCGGTGCCGAACACCTCAATCTCCGCCCGGGCGTCGGACGGCAGCCTTTCGTCCACGAAGGCGCGGAACGCGGCCACCACCGCGGCCGGGTCTTGGCCGGGCACGAGGCGGAACGAGACCTTGGCGCCGGCCTCGGCTGCGATGACGGTCTTGCTGCCCGGGCCGGCATAGCCGCCCCAGATGCCGTTCACGTCGGCCGTCGGCCGCGCCCACAGCCGTTCCAGCCCGGTGCGGCCCTGTTCCCCCGCCGGCTGGGACAGGCCGATCCCGCCCAGGAACGCGGCCTCGTTGAACCCGAGCGCGCCCCATTCCGCAACCAGCGCCGGGGGAAGCTCCCGCACGCCGTCATAGAAACCGGGGAGCTGGATGCGCCCGCTGTCATCATGCAGGTCGGCAAGGATGCGCGACAACGCGTTGATCGGATTGAGGGCAGAGCCGCCATACAAGCCTGAATGCAGGTCCCGCTGCGCCGCGTGGACCTTGACCTGCACATACGCCATGCCGCGCAGGCGCGTGGTGAGGGCAGGGGTGTCGATGTCCCACATCCCAGTGTCGCTGATGACGGCGATATCCACCCGGAGCGCTGCTTGGTGCGCCGTAAGGAACGGTTCGAGGTTGGGGCTGCTGACCTCCTCCTCGCCCTCCACCAGCACCGTGACCTGCACCGGCAGCGTGCCATGGACAGCGTGCCAGGCCCGCAGCGCCTCCAGCCACATCGAGACCTGGCCCTTGTCGTCCACCGCGCCGCGGGCGACCACGCGCGGCCCGTGCGGGCCGGCAACCAGGACCGGGTCGAAGGGCGGGCTGGACCAAAGCTCCAGTGGCTCGGCCGGCTGCACGTCGTAGTGGCCGTAGAACAGCAAATGTGGCGCATCGACGCCCGGCCCGGGATGGTGGCCCAGCACGATCGGGTGGCCCGGCGTCGGGTGCACGGCGGCGGTGAAGCCCATCCCTGCCAGTTGCGCCCGCACCCACTCAGCCGCCGCACGGCAGTCCGCGTCGTGGACGGGTTGCGCGCTGACGCTCGGGATGCGGAGAAAGCTGAACCACCGCTCCCGCGCGGCGTCGAGGTTGGCTTCGATGTGGTCGAGGACGGCTTGGGTCTGCATCGTTGCATAATGGCCCAGAGGCTGAGGCCGCGCCAGCGGAGGTCAGGACGCGGCTTGCCAGCGTTGGCCGGCAGCGTCAGCATTGGCGGGAACCCAGAATACTTGAGCGGGGCCTTTATGCGTCGATACCTTCTAACAGTTTGCGCTGCCGCCCTGATCTCATCGGCCGCGTCGGCGCAGACGTTCCGGATCGCGTTGCGGGAGGACCCGGACATCCTGGACCCGACGCTCGCGCGCACCTACGTCGGGCGCATCGTATTCGCCGGGCTGTGCGACAAGCTGTTCGACATCAACGAAAAGCTGGAAATCGTGCCGCAACTGGCGGTGGGGCACGAGTGGTCGGACCCCACCACGCTTTTGGTGAAGCTGCGGCCCGGCGTCACGTTCCATGACGGCGAGTCGTTCGATGCGGCGGCGGTGAAGTACACGCTGGAACGGCACCTGACGATGCAGGGGAGCTACCGGCGCAGCGAGATCAGCGTGATCGACAGCGTGGAGGTGGTGGACCCGTTGACGGTCCGCATCCGGCTCAAGGCCCCATCGTCGCCGTTCCTGGCGCAACTGGCGGACCGGTCGGGCATGATCGTATCGCCCAAGGCGGCGGAGGCGGCGGGCAAGGAGTTCGGCCTGAAGCCAGTGTGCACCGGGCCGTTCCGGTTCGTGGAACGCGTGGCGCAGGACCGGATCGTGCTGGAGCGTTTTCCCGGTTACTGGGACAAGGACGCCGTGAAGCTGGACCGGGTGGTGTACCAGCCGATTCCGGACAGCTCCATCCGGCTGGCGAACCTGCGGGCCGGCAGCATCGAGCTGACGGAACAGGTGCTGGCGCCGGACGTGGAGGAGGTGCGTAAGAACCCGCGGCTCAAGCTCGCGCTGTCGGACTACCTTGGCTATCAGGGCATCACGTTCAACGTGGGGCACGGGCCACGGGCCGCGTCGCCGGTCGGGCGGGACGCGCGGGTTCGCCGGGCGTTCGAGCTGTCGCTGGACCGGGATGCTTTGGTGCAGGTGGTGTATGCCGGGTTATACACCCCGACCGCGCAGGCGGTGCCGGCCGGCAGTCCGTTCTACGTGCCGGCAGTGAAGCCGCCGGCGCGGGACGTGGCCAAAGCCCGGGCTTTGTTGAAAGAGGCTGGGCATACGTCGCCGGTGCCGGTGGCGCTCACGGTGCCCAACAACCCCGACCTGCGGCAGGCGGCGGAGGTCATCCAGTCCATGGCGGCCGAGGCCGGGTTCGACGTGCGGATCACCGCCATGGAGTTCGCGTCGTCGTTGCAGGCGGAGGCGCGCGGGGATTTCGAGGCCTACATGCTGGCGTGGTCCGGCCGGGTGGACGCCGACGGCAACCTGTACAGCTTCAACCACACAGGCGGGGCGCTGAACAACCAGAAGTACTCCAATCCCAAGGTGGATGAACTGCTGGACCAGGCACGGGCGGTGTCGGACGTCGGGCAACGCCGGGCGCTGTATGCGCAGATGTGGCAGCAGACCACGCAGGACCTGCCGATCATCTATCTTTGGACCCAGAAAAACATCGTCGGCATGTCGGTGCGGGTGAACGGGTTCCGCCCGGTGCCGGACGGCATGATCCGGCTCCAGGGCGTGAGCCTGGCACCTTAATATCATGCGCAGCCTCCGTAGCCGGTTGCTCCAGGTCATCCCGACCATCCTGCTGGTCAGCGTCCTGGTGTTCATGCTGCAACAACTCATGCCCGGCGACCCGGCCGTCGTGCTCGCGGGCGAGGAGCGGGGCGACCCGGTGGTGCTGCAGCAAATCCGCGCCGAGTTGCGGCTGGACCGGTCGTTGCCGGAGCAGTACCTGCACTGGATCGGCGGCGTGGTCCAGGGAGACCTCGGGTTCAGTTGGCGTATCCGGCAGCCGGTCACGGAGTTGATCCTCGCCAAGTTGCCGGTCACGTTGCAGCTCGGCGGCATGGCATTCGTGATCGCCGTGCTGATCGGCGTGCCGGCCGGCATCGTGGCCGCCGTCTACCGCAACACGGCGCTGGATTACGTCGCCAACTTCATTGGGCTGGCCGGCCTCTCTACACCGAACTTCTGGCTAGGGATCATGCTGATCCTGCTGGTGTCGGTGCAGCTCGGCTGGCTGCCGCCGTCGGGCTACGTGCCTTTGGCCGAGGACTGGCGGCAATCCCTCGCCACCACCATCATGCCGGCCTTTGTGCTGGGCAACGCCATAGCCGCCGTGCTGATGCGCCACACCCGCAGCGCCATGCTGACCGCGATGGACCAGGACTACGTGCGGACGGCCCGGGCCAAGGGGCTGACGGAGCGGTCGGTCGTGCTGCGCCATGCCTTCCGCAACGCGCTGGTGCCGGTGGTGACGTTGGGGGCGCTGGAACTCGGCACCCTGCTGTCGGGCGCGGTGTTGACTGAACAGGTGTTCAGCATCCCAGGCTTCGGCAAGCTCGTGGTGGACGCCGTGTTCAACCGGGACTACCCGGTGGTGCAAGGCGTCGTGCTGGTCACCGCGTGCCTGTACATCCTGCTGAACCTGCTGGCGGACGTGTTGTACGTCGTCATCAACCCGCGGCTGCGCACCGCATGAGCGGCGTCGTGCACCGAAGCCCGGCCGCGCTGGCGCTTCAGCGTTTCCGTGGGCGTCCGGCGGCGATGGCCGGGTTCGCGGTCATCGCGCTGTTCGTGGCGGTGGCGGTGTTCGCCCCATTGGTAGCGCCGTACGACCCGATCGCCACCAGTTGGACGCTGGTGCGCAAGGCTCCGTCGGCCGCGCATTGGATGGGCACGGACGAGAACGGGCGCGACGTGCTGTCCCGCGTCGTGTTCGGCGCAAGGGCGTCGTTGCTGGCGGGGGTGGTGTCCGTGCTGATCGCCGCCGGGATCGGGGTGCCGGTCGGGTTGTTGGCCGGGTTTGCCGGGGGATGGGTGGACGGGATCATCGGCCGGGTGGTCGATGCCATGCTGGCGTGCCCGTTCCTCATCCTTGCCATCGCGTTGGCGGCGTTCCTAGGGCCGGCGCTCACCAACGCCATGATCGCCATCGGCGTGACCGCCGCGCCGGTGTTCGTGCGGGTGGCCCGCGGCGCGACGCTCGACGCCGCCACCAACGAGTACGTGGAGGCGGCGCGGGCGCTGGGCAACCCGCCCTGGCGGGTGGCGGTGCGGCACATCCTGCCCAACATCGTGCCGCCGCTCATGGTGCAGGCGACGCTCGCCATCGCCGCCGCCATCATCGCCGAGGCCAGCTTGTCGTTCCTGGGCCTCGGGCAGCAGCCGCCAGCGCCGAGCTGGGGCAGCATGTTGAACTCGGCGCAGCGGTTCCT
>CAXTCN010000049.1:0-31068 GCA_964242575.1 uncultured Acetobacteraceae bacterium
GTGCGGACGGAGTACGAGCGGGTGTACCCGTTCGGCTGGCTCGGCATCCTGGCCGACGTGCCGCCGTGCGACCACGAACTGATTTACTCCAACCACGAGCGCGGCTTCGCGATGGCGTCCATGCGGTCGCTGACGCGCAGCCGCTACTACATCCAGGCGGCGGCCAACGAGGACCTGGCGCAGTGGCCGGACGACCGCATCTGGGACGAACTGGCCCTCCGCCTCGGCCCTGGCCCGGCGGCGCGCATGGCGCGCGGGCCGTCCATCGAGAAAAGCGTCGCGCCGCTGCGCTCGTTCGTGTCCGAGCCGATGCGCTGGGGCCGGCTGTTCCTGGCCGGGGACGCCGCGCACATCGTGCCGCCGACCGGGGCGAAGGGGCTGAACCTGGCCGCCGCCGACGTGGGCCTGCTGGCGGACGCGCTGGCGGCGTTCTACCAGGACGGCAGCACGGCGGCCCTCGATAGCTACTCGGCGCGAGCGCTGGCGCGGGTGTGGAAGGTGGAGCGGTTCTCGTGGTGGTTCACCAGCCTCACGCACCGGTTCCCCGACATGGACGGGTTCGCGCGCAAGATGCAGCGGGCGGAGATCGACTACATCCGCACGTCCACGGCAGCGCAGCAGGTCATCGCCGAGAACTACGTGGGGCTGCCGGCGGAGCTGCCTGGCCTGGACTTGGCGCAGCGGGAACCGGCTGCGGCCTGATCGCCCTTGGTCTCTCAACTGGCACAAGTCTTGCTTAGGGGCGTGAGGTTAACCTAGTCACTCCATAAAGCAGAGGACCCCTCCGCCGATGCCTGACCTGTTCAGCCCCTACACGCTCAAGGGCGTGACCCTGCGCAATCGCACCGTGATGTCGCCAATGACGATGTATAATTCGGTCAATGGCAAGCTGGACGACTACCACGTAAGCTACCTCGGAGCCCGCGCGGCCGGCGGTTTCGCGCTAGTGTTCGGGGAGCAGATGGCCATCGCCCCCGACGGCCGGACCACTACCTCGTGCGCCGGCATCTGGAACGACGAACAGATTGAGGGCCACGCCCGCGTCGCCGCCATCATTGAGCGAATGGGCGCCGTGCCCGCCATCCAGCTCGGCCACACCGGCCGCAAGGGCAGCGAGTTGCCGCCCCACCGCGGCACCAACTCCGAAGGCACCTGGAAGCAACTGCCGCCCGATCATCCGGACGGCTGGACCTGCGTCGCGCCGTCCGCCATTCCATATGGCGGCGGCGGCCATATCTACCCGGTGCATCAGTTGAGCGTGGACGAGATCAAGGGGTTGCACCGAGCGTATGCCGACGCAGCGGTGCGTGCGCTGGCAGCCGGCTACAAGTGGCTCGAGATGCACTACGCGCATGGCTATCTCGGTGTGAGCTTCTTCTCGCCGCTCGCCAACCAGCGCACAGACGAGTACGGCGGCAGTCTGGAGAACCGGGTCCGCTTCCACCTGGAGGCCCTGGACGCCGTCCGGGCCGTGTGGCCGGAGCGCTACCCGCTCACGATGCGGCTCGGCTCGGACGACCTGCACCCGGCCGGGACGCAGTTCGACGACGCCGTGGTCGCCATTAAGATGATGAAGGAGCATGGGCTCGACCTCGCCGACCTGTCGCTCGGCTTCAACACCGACGAGATGGTTGACCCGCCGCTGAACGATGTCGGCTTCATGATCGGGCGGGCCCACCGGGTGCGCACCGAGGTGGGCATCCCCGTCGCAACGAGCTGGAACCTTGGCGTCCCGCAAAACGCCGACTGGGTCATCCGCGAGGAGCTGATCGACCTGGTGATGCTGGGCCGGCCGGCGTTGGCCAACCCGCACTGGCCGATCTGGGCGGCGCGCGAGCTCGATCACCCCTCGCCGTTTTCCCTGGTGCAGCAGGACTGGCGCTGGTGGCTGGAGAACTTCCGCGGCCACGCTCCCAGCATCGGCTGGCCTGAGGTACGGAGCGCCTCGCCGTCGCCCGTCCTGCGTGACATGGCGCTAAACGCGAAGCGCGGCCGGGTTGCGGATTATTCATAGTGGGCGGACCGACACCGTTGCGCAAGCGTGACGCAACGCCCGAGATCTCATGAGCGCCATCATGTCTTGACCGTCGGATCTTGTGCGCTCCCGCCGCCATGCGCCATGCTCGGAGCAAGAGGGCCTGGCGATGGACGTGGACGGTTTCGACCTGGCGCAGCTCAGCCCCGCATTCCTGGCGGACCCCTACCCCACCTACCGGGCGCTGCGGGACCATGCGCCCGTGAAGCGGATGCCGGACGGCTCGGTGTTCCTGACCCGGCACGAAGACCTGTGGCGCATCTACCGGGACACCCAGACCTTCAGCAGCGACAAGACGGTCGAGTTCCGGCCCAAGTATGGCGACGCCCCGCTGTACGAGCACCACACCACCAGCCTGGTGTTCAACGACCCGCCGCGCCACACCCGCGTCCGCCGCCTGATCGCCGGCGCGCTGACGCCCCGCGCCATCGAGGCCATGCGGCCCGGCCTGGCCGTGGCGGTGGATCGCCTGCTGGACCGCATGACCGCGCGGAACGAGGTGGACCTGATCTCCGATTTTGCCGCCGCGATCCCGGTCGAGGTCATCGGCAACCTGCTGGGCGTGCCGGCCCAGGAGCGGGAGCCGCTGCGGGACTGGTCGCTGGCGATCCTGGGCGCGCTGGAGCCTGTGCTGACCGCCGAGGCGGCGGCGCGCGGCAACCGGGCGGTGACGGAGTTCCTGGCCTACCTCGAAGCGCTGGCCGCCGACCGCCGCGCCCATCCCGGCGACCCTGCCCAGGACGTGCTGACCCGGCTGATGCAGGCGGACCCGTCCGGCGACCGGCTGACCCAGGCGGAGCTGCTGCACAACTGCATTTTCCTGTTGAACGCCGGGCACGAGACCACGACCAACCTGATCGGCAACGGACTTGTCGCGCTGGCGCAGCATCCGGCTGAAAAGGCCCGGCTGCTGGCGGACCCCACGCTGATGCGCGCCGCGGTCGAGGAGGTGCTGCGGTTCGAGAGCAGCAACCAGCTCGGCAACCGGATCACGACCAGCACAGCCGACATCGGCGGCGAGGCCTATCCGGCCGGCACCCGGGTCACGCTCTGCATCGGCGCCGCCAACCGCGACCCGGCGGTGTTCCCCGACCCGGAGCGCTTCGACGTTGCCCGCGCGCCGAACCGCCACCTGGCCTTCGCCGCCGGCATCCACCAGTGCGTCGGCATGAGCCTGGCCCGGCTGGAGGGCGCGGTGGCGCTCGGCCGTTTCCTGCAACGCTTCCCACGCTACGCCCTGGCGGGCGCCCCGGTGCGCGGGATGCGGGCGCGGTTCCGCGGCTTCACCTATATCGCCGCCGCGCTGAACGGGTAGCATAGGAAAAATGGGGGATGCGTTGATGGGTGGACCGAGGTTCGGGCGGCGTGCGGCCCTGGGCGGCGCGGCGGCGTTGGCGGGCGTGCGCGCCCATGCGCAGAACGACCGGGTCCGCATCGGCGTGCTGACGGACGAGACCGGCCCGTATGCCAGCAGCGGCGGCGCGGGGTCGGTGGCGGCGGCGCGCATGGCGGTCAAAGACTTCGGCGGCACGGCCATGGGCCGGGAGGTCGAAATCATCCGCGCCGACACCCAGAACAAGCCCGACGTGGCCGGCAGCGTGGCGCGCGGCTGGTACGACAGCGGCGTGGACGCCATCGTGGACCTGCCCGTGACCCCGGTGGCGGCGGCCGTGCAGCAAGTCGCGCGGGAAAAGTCCCGCACCGTGCTGATCACCGCCGCCGCGGTGACGGAGTTCACGTCCAAGACCTGCGCGCCCGTCAGCAGCCATTGGGCCGACGACACGCACGCCATCGCGGCCGGCACCGGCAAGGTGCTGACGGACGCCGGCGGCAAAACCTGGTTCTTCGTCACGGTGGACTTCAGCTTCGGCGCGGCGTTGCAGGCCGAGGCCACGAAGGTGATCGAGGCCGCCGGCGGCAAGGTGGTGGGCGCGGCGCGGTTCCCCCTCGGCAACACCGACTTCTCCTCGCAGATCGTGCAGGCCCAGGCCTCCCGCGCGCAGGTGATCGGCCTCGCAAGCGTCGGCGGCGACCAGGTGAACCTCGTGAAGCAAGCGGCCGAGTTCGGGCTGCTGACCGGCGGCGCGCAGACGCTCGCGGGGTTCCTGGTTTATCTCACGGACATCCACGCGCTCGGGCTGGAGGTGGCGCAGGGGCTGCGCTTCCCGACCAGCTTCTACTGGGACCAGAACGAGGCGTCGCGCGCGTTCGGCCGCCGCTTCATGGCGGAACGGCAGGCCATGCCGACGCAGAACCAAGCCAACGTGTATGCCGCCACGCTGCATTTCCTGCGCGGCATGGCGCAGGCCGGCACGCGGGACGCCGTCGCGGTGGGCCGGGCCATGCGCGGCCTGCCGGTCACGTACTTCGGCGCGGACACCACAATGCGCGCCGATGGCCGGGTGCTGCACGACCTGACGCTGTACCGCGTGAAGGCGCCGGGCGACAGCAAGGGGCCGTGGGACTACCTGGCCCCGGCTGGGACGCTTCCGGCGGCACAGGCATTCATGGCGGTGAACCCGGCCTGCGTCGCGTAGGGAAGAAGCGCGGCCACATCAGGCGGACGCCGCATCCAGCATGGCGCGCACCCTGGCCGCGAGGGCGTCGAGCGCGAACGGCTTGCCGATCACCTCCATTCCGGGCGCGAGCCGGCCCTCCAGCGCAGCGCCCGCATAACCCGTGATGAACAGCGCCGGCAGGCCCGGCCTGAGTTCGCGCGCGCCGTCGGCGACCTGCCGCCCGTTCATGCCGCCGGGCAGGCCCACATCGCTCACCAGCAGGTCCACACGCGCGCCAGGGCGCAACAGGCGCAGGGCGGCGGGTCCGTCCTCTGCTTCCAGCACGACATAGCCCAGGTCGCGCAGACGCTCGGCCACGATAGCGCGCACGCTTGCCTCGTCCTCGACCAGCAGCACCGTCTCGCCCTGGCCGGCCTCCTGCGGCTTCGCCTCAGGCGCCAGCGGCGGCTCGTGCTCGTGCGCGCGCTCATGCCGGGGCAGGCACAGGCGCACAGTGGTGCCCTGGCCCGGCGCGCTGTCGAGGCGCACCACGCCGTCCGACTGCCGCACGAAGCCATACAGTTGGGACAGGCCCAGCCCCGTCCCTTGCCCGAGCGGCTTGGTGGTGAAGAACGGCTCAAAGGCGCGCGCCCGCGTCGCCTCGTCCATGCCCGTGCCCGTGTCGGCCACGGCGATCTCCACGAAGTCACCGGGTTCCGCCCCATCCTGGCCGGCGACGTCCGCGCCCGCCAAATGAACATGCGTGGTCGTGATGCTGAGCCGGCCGCCCTCGGCCATGGCGTCGCGGGCGTTGATGGCCAGGTTCAACAGCACGTTCTCAAGCTGGTTCGGGTCGCACAGCACCGGCCAGTCGCCGTCGCCCAGGCGTATCTCGACGGCGATGGCCGGCCCGACCGTGCGGCGCACCAGCTCCTCCATGCTCCGGATCAGCTCGTCGGCGTCGACCGGCTTGGGCTGCAAGGCTTGACGCCGGGCAAAGGCCAGCAACCGGTGCGTCAGCGCCGCCGCACGGGCCACGGTCTGCCGCGCGCCGTCCACGAACCGGGCCACCTCCGCCGCGCGCCCCTGTTCGACCCGGCGCTGCATCAGCTCCAAGCTGCTGCCGATGGCCTGGAGCATGTTGTTGAAGTCGTGCGCGATGCCGCCCGTGAGCTGGCCCACCGCCTCCATCTTCTGGCTTTGCTGCAGGACCGCCTCGACGGCCATCAGCTCGGCCGTGCGCTCCTGGACCTGGCGCGCCAGGTCGTCTTGCTGCCGGGCCAGCGCCTGGCGCGCCCGCTCGGCCTCGTCCACGTCGAGCGTGACCGCCAGTGCGCCGGTGATCCGCCCACTGGCGTCGCACAGGGGGATGCTGCTCAGCCTGATCCAGGCCTCGGCGCCGTCGCCGCGCCGGTAGCGGGCCAGTTGCGCCTCGACAACCTCGCCCTTTAGGCCACGGGCGAGCGGGTGTTCCTCCGGCCGGTAGGGTTCGCCATCCGGATAAGCCGCGCCCCAGGCGCCGTACGCCTGCACGCCCGGCGATGGGATCGTGGGATGGAGCAGGATGCGCTCCAGCGCCGGGTTGCCGTAGGTGACGCGGCCTTCACGGTCGGCGATGGCGATGCCGACCGGCATCTGGTGCAGCACGCTGCGGAACTGCGCCTCGCTCGCGCGCAACGCATCCTCCGCCAGCGTCGCCTCGGTGACGTCGCTGCCCTCGACGAAGATGCCGGTGACCGTGCCGGCCGCATCGCGGACTGGTTGGTAGACGAAGTCCACGAAGCGCTGGTCCAAGGCGCCGCTTGGGCCGGAAGCCAGGATGATCGGCGCGCGCCGGGCGGTGGCGGCCTGCCCGGTTGCGTAAACCCGGTCCAGCAGCTCAAAGAAGCCCTGACCTTCGATCTCCGGCAGGGCCTCCCGCACCGGCTTGCCCACCACGTCCCGGCCAACGAGGGAGACATAGGCGGCGTTCGTCAGCTCGAACACGTGGCTGGGTCCACGCAACAGGGCCATGAAGCCGGGCGCCTGCTCGAAGAACCCGCGCAGCCGCCCGGCCTCGTCGGACTTCGCCTGTTCCGCCTGCACCTCCGCGGTCACGTCGCGGCAGACCACCAGCATGCCGCCGACGCCGGTCTCCGCGGCTTCGTCGTCGATGGGCGAGTAGCCGTAAGTCCACCAAACGTCCTCGCGCACGTCGCCGCGGGTGATGGGAATAAGTTGCCGCTCATGCCAGGTCGAGCCCTGTCCGGCCATCACCAGCTCGACATCGGGACCGATCACGTCCCAGATTTCCGCCCAGACCTCGCGCGCCGGACGCCCGAGCGCCGAGGGATGGCGGTCCGGCCCGATCGCGGCGCTGTAGGCGTCGTTGTAGAAGCAGGTGAGCCCGGCGCCCCACATGATGAACATCGGATGCCGCGAGGTCAGCATCAGGCGGACGGTGGTCTTGAGTGATTGCGGCCAGGTGTGCGGCGGGCCGACCGGCGTCGCGGCCCAGTCGTGCGCGCGCATGAACGCGCCCATCCCACCGCCGCCCGCGAGGAAAACAGGGTTTGTCGCGGGTTCCGGGGGGTTATCCATGCCAGTCCATCATAGCATAGGCCGGGGTTGGTTGCATGGTGCCGGCGCCATCGCTCGGCTTGTTCTGATCGCGTATACAGCGAGACCTTGGCCGCGGCGTCCAATGGCCGGGCCTGGTTCGGGTAGGAGCGATGATGCGGATACTGATGGTCGGCGCCGGCGCGATCGGCGGCTATTTCGGCGGCCGGATCGTGGAGGCGGGCGGGGACGTGACGTTCCTGGTGCGCCCGCGCCGGGCGGCCCAGATCGCGGCGGACGGGCTGGTGATCCGCAGCCCGCGCGGCGACATGGCGCGTCCCGTGCAGACCGTGCAGGCCGGGTCGCTCGGAGGCCCGTACGACGCCGTGGCGCTGAGCTGCAAGGCGTTCGACCTTGACGACGCGATTGCCTCGTTCGCGCCCGCGGTCGGGCCGGGCACGGCCATACTGCCGCTGCTGAACGGCATGCGGCACATGGACGTGCTGGACGCCCGGTTCGGCGCCGACGCCGTGCTGGGCGGCCAGTGCCAGATCGCCGCTACGCTGGAGCCTGACGGCGTCATCCGCCACCTCGGCGAGCTGCAGGCGCTCTCGCTCGGCGAGCGCGACGGCAGCGCGTCCCCGCGGACGGAGGCGCTTGGCGCGGCGATGGCCGGCTGCGGCGGGCGGACCAGCGCGACCATCGTCCAGGACATGTGGGAGAAGTGGGTGTTCCTGTCGTCGCTGGCCTGCCTCACGTCGCTGATGCGCGCCGCGGTGGGGGACGTGGTGGCGGCGGGCGGGACGGACATCTCGCATGGCCTGTTCGACGAGGCCGCCGGCATCGCCGCCGCAAACGGCCATCCGCCCCGTGCGGCGTTCGCCGGGCGCATGCGCGGCATGTTGGGACAGCCCGGCCTCGATTTCACGGCCTCCATGCTGCGCGACATCGAGCGCGGCAACCGGATCGAGGCGGACCACATCGTCGGCGACCTGATCGCCCGCGGCACGCCGGAGGGCACGCGGCTGCTGCGGATCGCCTTCGTGCACCTCAAGGCGTATGAGGCGCGCAAGGCCCGGGAAGCCCGCTGAACCGGCGCGCCGCCGACGTAGGTGCAGAGGGCCGTATGACTGTAGAGGGACAGGCGATGCAGCTCCATGGAGTCCACCACCTGACCGCCGTCTCAGCCGACGCGCGGGGCAACCACGCGTTCTACACGCAGGTGCTCGGGATGCGGCTGGTCAAGAAGACGGTCAATCAGGACGATGTCAGCGCCTACCACCTGTTCTATGCCGATGGCGCGGCCAGTCCCGGCACGGACCTCACCTTCTTCGACTGGCCTGCCGGGCCGGAACGGCGTGGCGCACGCTCCATCGTCCGCACCGCGCTCCGCGTGGCCGGCGCCGGCACGCTGGACTACTGGGCCGCGCGCCTGGGTGGGGCGGGGGTGCCGCTTGGGCCGGTCCGCGAGGTGGACGGGCGCCAACAGCTCGACTTCGAGGACCCGGAGGGCCAGCGCCTGACGCTGCTGGACGACGACGGCGGACCGTCCCATCCGTGGGACCGCAGCCCAGTGCCGGCAGTGCACCAAATCCGCGGCCTGGGGCCGATCACCATCAGCGTGCCCGAACTCGCGCCCTCTGGCCGCTTTCTCACCGATGTCATAGCGATGCGGCCGGGCCGGACCTTCGCCGCGCCGGACCGGCCAGGGGTCACGGTGCACGTCTTCGAGATGGGCGAGGGCGGCCCGGCGGCGGAGCTTCACGTCCGGGTCGAACCCGGGCTGCCGGCCGCCTCCCCCGGCGCGGGCGGCGTGCATCACGTCGCGTTCCGGGTGCGTGACGACGAGTACGCCTACTGGGTCGAGCGGCTGCAGCGCCTGCGCATCCCGTCAAGCGGACCGGTGGACCGCTTCTACTTCCGTAGCCTCTACACGCGAGAGCCGAGCGGCATCCTGTATGAGATCGCGACGGACGGGCCGGGCTTCGCGACCGACGAACCGCTCGACGCCCTGGGCGAGCGCCTTTCGCTGCCGCCGTTCCTGGAGCCGCAGCGTGCGGACATCGAGCGCAGCCTGAAGCCGCTCTGAGTGCCGCGCTGTCAGGGCCGGACGGCTGTGACCTCGATCTCGACCAGCCATCCCGGGTTGGCCAGCGCCGCCACTTGCACCGTCGAGCGTGTCGGCAGCCGGGGTTGCTCCGCCGTGCCGTAGAACCGGCGGTAGCCTCGCATGAAGCCGTCGAAGTCCATGCGCCCGCCCGCGGCCGGGTCGCCGACGAGGAACACGGTCATCCTGACGACGTCCCCCATCCCGAGGCCCAGGCCCTTCAGCGTCCGCTCGATGGCCGTGAGCGTCGCCACGGTCTGCGTCATCGTGTCGCCGTAGGCCTGGACGCTGCGGGCCGGCGCGGACGCGTCGCTGACCGGTGCGCCGGCGCCGCTGAGGTAAACCGTCGTGAGGTTCCCCGGCACTTCGGCGCTTTGCAGGATCGGGAAGTCGGAGTTGGGCAGCGGGTGCCGGATCACGCCCTGCGCCGCGGCGTCGGCCGCCGTCATGGCCAGGAGCCACGACGCCGCGACGATGTGGAGTGCCTGCCGATGGTGCATGTGAACCTCCTAATGGTCAGTGGGCTTGCAGGCTGCGGTCTTCGGCGGGGGGCGCGCCCTGCTGTCCACGCGCCTCCGTGAAAGCCTGCGCGGGCACCGGCGTGGCCGCGTTGCCCCAGGCGCCGCGCACGTACGAGGCGATGGCGGCGAGTTGCTCGTCGTTCAGTTGCGTGCGGAAGCTCGGCATGCCGCCGCGCCCGTTCAGCAACACGGCGACGATGCCCTGCTGGTCTCCCAGCACCAGGGCATCGCCCGCCAAGGCGGGGAACGCCTTGGGGATGCCGCGACCGTGCCGTTGGTGGCATGCGGAGCAGTTGGCCACGAATAGCTGCTCCGGCGTCGGTTCGGCCTTGGCGGGCGCAGTCGCCAGTGCGGCCACGGCCACGCACCGGGCGGTCCAGCGGACGGCAGCGCTCACGCCGTGGCCCGCTTGTGCAGCTTCTCCACCTGCTGCCAGGCAGACTCGATGGCGCCGGCCTGCCAGCCCGTCAGGTAGCTGAGATGCTCCCCGGCCAGATACAGCCGGCCCGACGGCTCGCACAGGACGGGGTACGCGGATTTGCGGCCCTCGTCGGTCCATTCGGCCCATCCGCCCATGCTGTGCTCCACCCGGTGCCATGCGACCGAGAACGCTGTCTCGAAGCTGTCGCGGTACTGCGGGAACACCTTCTGGCCGAACGCCAGCGCGAACTCGGTGCGCTCGTCCGGCGTCATGGCGCTGACGCGCACGGCGGCGGCGTCGAACTGGTAGTAGCCGAGCACGGTGCCCTTCTGGCCCTGCCAGTCCCAGGACGGCAACGACATGCTGCCGATCTCCTCGTTGTCGGTATAGACGTGGCCGCCGTAGATGAAGTGGTCCAGCTCCCAGAAGCGCCGCTTCATCTGCAGCCCAATTTTGCCGACCGGCTGGTACGCGACCTGCGCGATGGCCTGCTTGAAGGCGTCCGGCGCCGCCACCTCGATGCCGCGCAACACGGACAGCGGGATGGTGCAGATGCAGTAGTCCGCCTGCGTCGTGCCGCGCTGCCCGGCGTCGTCCACCCACGCCACCTCCACGCCGTCCGCATCTTGGCCGATGCGCTCGACCACGACGCCGAAGCGGATCATGTGGCCCACCTTGGCCTCGAAGCCGCGGGCGATGCGGTCCATGCCGCCGACCGGCTGGAACATCGTGCGTTGCTGGCTGAACGACGTGACGGAGCGCAGCGTGCGCCAGGCCTTGGAGTGCAGGATGTCCAGCATGGCGTGGGGCGTGCCGCGCCGGCCGGCGCCGGGCGTGGTCATGGCGCCGGGCCAAACCTCGT
Organism: uncultured Acetobacteraceae bacterium; assembly: GCA_964242575.1. Taxonomy (GTDB): domain Bacteria; phylum Pseudomonadota; class Alphaproteobacteria; order Acetobacterales; family Acetobacteraceae; genus JANPPS01. The sequence goes on from CAXTCN010000049.1 coordinate 10,983, forward strand.
ATCCCCGGCCCTCTGCCCCGGCGTAGCTGAGGTCCTTGGCCGACAGGTAGCCCTCACGCGCCAAATAGGCGGTGAACAGCTCGCGGTCATCGGCGGTCATGGCGTCGTCCAGGGTTCCCTTGCGCACGGCCTTGGCCAGCAGCTCCGCCGTATGCCCGCGCAAGTCCGCCGCGACCTCCGCCTTCCGCACCGGCCGGCCTGCAAGCGGGCCGGCGCCGCCCTCGAAATAGGCGTAGGAGGCGTCGTTGTCGTTGACCATGACCTCGAGCGGGATGCCGAACTCCCGGGTGTAGTGCAGGGTGGATTGGTGGTTAAACGGGATGCGCCATGGTCCGTGGTTGATGTACTGCCCGTCATCGAACGCGCAGCGTTGCGCCTCGCCGCCAAGCTCGGTCAGGACCGATCCGCCGCGGGCGGTCTGGCAGCGGCCCCCGGCGAAGCTGCGGGCTTCGAGCACCTGGCAGTCGTAGCCCTGTTTCGAAAGCTCGTACGCGGCCGTCATCCCGCCCACGCCTGCGCCCAGGACCACCACGCGGCGTCCGGCGCCCGACCCGGACAGCGCGGGCGGCGCGCTATGCGCGGAGGCGGCCGACACGCCCAGCGCCTCCATCCCGGCCATCACCAGGCCAGCGCCCCCGACCGCGGCCAGGCGGTGCAGGAACACGCGGCGCGACAACGCAGGGTTTTTCGGAGTGGGATGCGTCATGCAAGTGCTCTCCGCTTGGTAGGGATGACGGAACCACGGACTTCGTGGCATTGCGAGGTCGATGCAGTTTACGTGCCAAACAGTTCCATCGCCAGCGGCGTGGCCGGCTTGGCTGCATGGCGTGCGCTGCCGTGCAAGGAAAGCTTAACGAAATTGCGGTAAGCCTGCTTTAAGAACGACAGGACACGAGAGTTACGTCTGACACAAATCACTACACCCAATGAATGTCGAAATGTCGTATGCAGGGCCATAACAATGCGCCGGCTGCCTTAGTGGATGTGAACCTTGCAGCCCGATTGCTTCCGAAACGGGCTTGATTGTTGGCGTTAGCTCACGAACAGATGAGACATTTCTTGAAACAAGCTGACAAGCCTGCCCTCGATTGGGACTGGAGGACGGCTGGCGCCAAGCTAACTGGCAGCCTGCGGTCCGTCATGACGCGAGCACACGATAGACTGCCAAAAGAGCTGCGCGGCGACCGGGTCATGGGTTTGAACCGGCTGGCCGCGGGATGCCTGATGCTTGGTGTCCTTTGGACAATGGATGACGGTTTCCTGTTCAGGCAATGGGCGCGTCCGGTGGCGTTCTGGGTCGCCTGCGCCTTTGCCCTGCTCGTCCACCTTCTTTTTGTGCAGCGCTTTCCGAAGCAAAGGCGTGGCTTTGGCCTGCTTCTGGATGTCGCCGGCACGACGACGATGCTTGCGGCCGGGGGGGAAGGGACCGCGTTTTTATACGCCGTCTATCTTTGGATCATCATTGGCTACGGATTCAGGTTTGGCGGCGGCAACATGGTCGCAGCCTCTTTCCTGAGCATCCTAGGCTTCACGGGCGTGATCCTTGCCGTTCCGTTCTGGCGCGTTCACCCAAGCCTGTCGCTCGGCTTGCTGGCTGGCCTTGCCGTCCTTCCAGCCTACTCCTTCGCGCTTATTCGCCAGTTGGCGCAAGCACGCCGGCACGCTGAACAGGCCGACCACGCCAAGACCCTATTCCTTGCAAGCGTCAGCCACGAGCTGCGCAATCCCTTGCACGCGATCATCGGCTCCGTGGAGCTGCTGCAAGGGACCCGGCTCGATGCCAGCCAAGTCGAGATGGTGGCGACGATAAACACCGCGGCCGACGGACAGCTATCTTTGGTCCAGGACTTGCTGGCGTTTTCACATCTTGAGGCTGGGCATGGGCGAACTGAGAAGGCCGGGTTCGATCTGCTTAGTCTTTTTGTCAAAGTAACGGCGATCGCGTCGGTTGCGGGACGCGACAAAGGACTTCTGGTTAAGTTCTACGTCACCGCGCGCACCCCATTGCGGCTGGTGGGCGATGAGCGCCACCTCCGCGAGGTGTTGCTGAACCTGTGCGACAATGCGGTGAAATTCACCTCCGAGGGTTCGGTGACCATCGCCGCCGACGGGATCGAAACCGGCAACGGGACCGTTCGCCTCCGTATTGAAGTCATGGACACGGGCATAGGCATCGCGCCGGAGGACTTAGGGCATATCTTCAAGCCGTTTACCCAGGCTGATGGCGCAATCTTCAACCGCTTCGGCGGAACTGGCCTCGGACTTGCCCTGTGCGAGCGGCAAGTTCACCTTCTGGGTGGGGACATCGGCGTTGAAAGCTCCCAGGGCTTTGGCAGCATCTTCTGGATCAACGTTGACCTCGCCTCGGACGACAGCGTTGGCCCAGCGCCCTCCTCCACCCAGGACGCGACTGGTCTCCGCATCGCCGTGATGGAGGAGCAAAGCCGCACGCCGCTCCCACAGGGTATGCACGCGGCGATCGAGGCCGTGCAGGGACCGCTGCTTGGCCTCCCTTCCCGCCAGGTGCGCGAGCAGTTTGCCACGTCCATAAGCGGGCAGAGCAGCCCTGATGACCTGCGCCGCGCACTCCTGATTGCGGAGGCTTGCCCGACCTCTGGCTGCCACCCCCATGGTCAACGGCGGTTCGACCGCCCACCTGTGACGGCTGGAGCTTTATCCAAGCTTCGGGTGCTTGTCGCCGACGACAACAAGGTAAACAGATCGGTCGTGTCCCGCATACTGGAGCGCGCCGGCTTCCATGTCATGCTCGCCAACAATGGCGAGGAAGCCCTGGCATTGCTGACCGGAAGCGAAGTTGACGTGGCGCTCCTTGATGTGAACATGCCTGTGATGGACGGCATCGAGACAGCGCAGCTCTGTAATTTCTCAGCATCCAACGGCCCGCGCACTCCTCTTATTGCCTTGAGCGCAGACGGCAACCCAGAAACAGAGGCGCGCTGTCTCCAAGCCGGGATGAGGAGGTTTCTTGTCAAGCCGACACGGTCTGCGGATTTGATCAGTGCCCTTGAGGAGGCTGTCGCAGACCGGACCAGAGAGTCTCGCCAAGCTCCACAAGCGTTCCAGCAGCGGCCTCCGGTCCTGGATGTCCAGACGCTGGCCGACCTGCAGAGCCTGGGTGGGCATGAGTTCGTCAGCCAGCTCATCACCGACTGCAAGCATGACGGCTCGCTTATCATTTTACATATGGAAACAGCTTTGTCCAAGCGGGACATAAAGCAGTTCCGCTTCGAGGTTCATGCCCTAAGCAGCATGTCGGCGAACATAGGGGCAAAGTTGGTGCGAAGCTTGTGTGCGCCTTCAAGCAGCATCTCTGAAAGAACGTTCGCGCAGGAAGGAGGCATTCTACTTGGCAAGCTACGGCACGAGTGGAACCAGGCCTGTGTCGAACTGGATCAATATGACCGCCGTGCCTTGGCGTCGTAGAGGGCGGCGCTCACGCGAGCGCCTTCCGCGTGAGGCCACTGCCGAACCCTGTTGCCACGAGGCGCAACAAGGCCCGGCAGCCCGCACTTGGCTGTCGGGCCTGCCCTGCTTTACCGGCTACTCGGCTGCAACCGCAGGGACGCTCGCCTGCCGCCGCCGGCTCCTGTCTTGCGCTGAGACAAGGTGGGCCATCCGCCGCAGATCAGAGGTGGTCAGCGTCATTGCCGTCTCTACCCAGACATCGCAAACCGCCTGAAGGTCAACCAGGCTCACAGGACTGATCCGGCGCCTTGCCGCGTAGGTGGCGGAGTGCGACCGATGCCGGGACTGGTGCTTAAGGATGTAGTTTTGGACCACGTCCTCGCCCTGTCCGTCTTCTGCGAGCACATCCACTATGCCGATGGCGTGCATGGCCTCGGCGGTGAAAACCTCTCCGGACAGGATCATCCGTGTCGCCGCCGCGGACCCGACGCGCCGGGTCAGGAAGCAGTGCGCGCCCATGCCGGGGAAAAGGTTCATCAACACCTCGGGCAGTCCGAAGCGAGCGCGCCTTTCTGCGACCAGCACATCGCACGACAGCAAGCTTTCAAAGCCGCCGCCCAAAGCCTCGCCCTGCGCCAAGCCGATGGAGATGGCGCCACCGTCGTACCCAGTGGTATTGCGGTAGGCGATATCGACGCAAGCGTAGGCGTACTGCCGCAAGCCCTCCCGGTCGCCGCTTTGGATTTTGGCCGCGAACAGCGTGAGGTCCCCACCCAGGCTGAAAACACCAGGCGTGCGCGAAGCCAGCACGACCCAGCCAACCGGCGCCGGGCTGAAGCAAGGGCCAGCCGCCGCAAGGGTGCGGATGTGCTGTTGGATCTCATGAAGGTCGGTCAGCAACCCCTGAGTAAAGCTTGGCCGATCTTTGACGTTCAGGAAGCACCAGAAAATACGATCTGATGCATCATGTCGGCACTCTAGGTTGTCATACTGCATCACTGAAGTCGGAATGGCTTTGGCGTCTGCCATGGATTGTGCGCTGTCTCGATTAGAAACGGAACGGGCTATGTAGGTCATGCAAGGCTCCAATCATTTGGAATGGCGACCGCCATCGGACGCCAGTCATGCTTGCTGGTCAGCAAGCATGAGCCTATATTGCCGTATTATTCGGTTTCTTAATGCAATGTTAATACATTATTATTATTATTACAGCTATATAAGTATTGAATGATTTTAGGAAGTTGAAGGCGCATCCAACATGAGGAGGCGTACAATTTATTGCTTTACTAATTTTCTAAGCGTCGTTTTTGAGTTGTTGATATAGCCAACTCCAGCGATTACAGCGTGTCCAGCCTGGCAAAAGCCCAACGAGCATCCGAAGCCTTGCCGGAGGGCTGTGCAACGGGCCCCGACCGACGACCTCCCGCGAGCGTCGCGCGCTATCGTCCTCGGGCGCTCAGCACGCCCGGGTCGATCCAAGCAAACCTCTACAGGCTTGCGCACAGACCAAGGCCTAAGCAGGCTTGTGCTGCGGCGTGCTTAGCGGGCCATCCGACCGAACAGGCCGGCGGGCGCCGGGGGCCAGCCTGGGACGTTCTCGCCGCGGCCCGTGTCGCGGCACGGCATTGGCCTAATACTCGAACTGGTAGGTCAGGCCCACCGAGTTGCCGCCGGTCCCGGTGCCCACGTCGGTTTCCAGCTTCAGCCCCTTGGTGATGTCCACCTGCACCGTCGCCTGGGTCTGCGCGCCGGTGGTGCCCTGTTTCGCGCCCACATACACCCCGTTGCCGATGTAGCGCCCGGCCTCCACCGTCGGCGCGCTGCCGCTGGCGCCGCCGCCTATCGAAAGCCGGTCGAGGCCCAGGCCGCGCCGCACGCTCTCCAGCGGGTTGCCCACGCCGCCGCCCACGCCGGTCAGGCTCGCGACCGCGGCGGCGATCTCAGCGATCTGGAACGGGCCCAGCTCCTTGGCGCTGCGCTTGAACAACAAGTATGCCAGCACCTCGTCCTGCGGCAGCTCCGGCACGCTGCTCAACGTGATCTTGGGGGCGCTCGCGTAGCCGCCGATGGCGAGCGTCGCCGTCACGTTGCCGGCGCTGCTTTCCGCCACGAAGTCGAGCGTCGGGTCAATCTTGCCGGTGACCCCGGTGCCGTCGAACCCCACCTTGCCGCGGGTGAAGGTGAGCGTCGTGCCGGCCACGCTGATGGTGCCACGCCGCATTTCGAACCCGCCCGCCACCTGCGGCGCGGCGCTGCTGCCACGCACCCGGAGCGACCCGGCCAGCTCCGCGTCCACGCCGCGCCCGCGCAGGAATATGGCGCGCGGCGCATCCACCGTGAGGTCGAGCCCGATGGCGGCGGGCGGCTCCGGTGGTGGTGGCGGCTTCTGGCCGGGCCGGCGCACGTCCAGCACCGCGATGCTGGAGGGCAGGCGCTCGGGGATGTTGATCTCGGCCCGGCGGATCAGGATGCGCCCCCCCGCCTGCAACGCCCCTATGGCCGGGCCGCGCACCGTCAGGTCCCCGTCAAGGTCCGCCGTCAGCCGGTCGGACGCGAGCGGGCGGGCATTGCGAAGCTGGATCGCAAGGTCCACCGGCAAGTCGGGCGCCAGCACGCCGATAGTGCCGGTAACGCCGATGGTGCCCGGACCAGCCCGCCCCGTGAAGCTCACGATGCGCACCGTGTCGCCATCGGCGCGGAGGCTGGCGTTGATGCCGGTGATGCGCACGCCCTGGCTGAAATCCTGGATCTCGCCCGCAGTCAGCGTCGCCGACCCGGCCACGCGTGGGCTGGCGGCGGTGCCGGTCACGCTTGCGTCCAACTGCACCCGCCCGCGCGCCCGGCGGCCGGCCGCGGTAAGGATCGGGTCCGACAGCGCCAGGTCCACGGCGCCCTGCGCCCGCAAGTCGAGCGGCCCGGCCCCGAGCGGCGCCTGCCCGGTCACCGTGAGCTGCGCTGCCGTCCCGGCCGCGAGCCGCGCATCGACCCGCGCCGACGTGCCGGCAAGCTGCGCGTTGGCGGTGAGGTTGGCGGCCGGCAACGCGCGGCCGGGTCCGATGCGGGCGCGGAGACCAGTGGCGGACAGGCGCACCGTGCCGCTGGGCTGCGACATGGGACCGGTCAGCTTGGCATCGAGCGTGATGGTCCCGTCGGCGGCGAACTCCGGCGATACGATGGATGCGATGTCCGCCGGCGTGCGCAGCGTCGCGGTCGCGTCGAGCGTCGGCGACAGCCGTCCCGCGACCTCCAGCACCGCCTGCCGCACGCCGAGCCGCAGCCGGTCTACCGCCACCCCGTCCGCAAACCGGACTTGCGCCGGCGCCAGCAGCCGCAGGGTCTCGCCCTTGGCCGCCACCTGGAACGCCGAGAGCTGCACGGCCTTGGCGACCGCGTCTATCGTGGCCGCGCCGCTGATTTGCGCGTCGGTCCCGCTCATTCGCAACGCCGCCGTGGTCCGCACCGCCAATGCGCCCTGCGGCCCGGTCACGTCCAATTTGGCGGAGCCGGTGGCACCCCCGGCGTCGATCCCCTCGGCCGCGAGATGCGCCGTGACCATAGGCGCGCCGAGCGGGTCCGCCACCTTGGCGGTAAGCGCCAGCCGCCCCACCCGGCTGCCGGGGATGCCGGCTCCCTGCGCGTCCAGCTGCAGCCGGACATTGTCCGCGTCCAGCACCGCCTCCGCCGTGACGGCGCCGGACAATGGCTGGCCGATGAACGGACGCAGGTCATCGAGCTTGGCCATGCGCAGCGACACCTGGCCCAGCGGCAACGTCGCGCCCGGCGCCAGGCGCAACCCGCCCTCGGCGTGCAGGCTGCGCCAGTCCGCCCGGTCGATGGTGGCGTGCAGCGTGCCGTCCGCCTCGCGCCGGGCATTGAGCGCCAGCGCCACCGGGGCGCCGGCCAGCGTGCCCTGTGCCGTCACCTGGCCGGTCGGCGCGGTCGGCAGGCCTTGCAGCGCCACCGTCAGCGTCACCGGCCCGCGCGGCACGCCCGGCGCGCCCACCTCGCCCGTGGCCGTCGCGGCGACTGCCAGCGCGTCCGTCGCACCCTTGGCCGTGCCTTCGATCTGCACTGCGCCCATGAGCGTCGGCGCCAGCGCCGCGAGGTCCAACAGGCCCAAACGGTAGCTCGCGTCCAACACGCCCGTCTTGCTCGTGCCCTGCGCCGAAAAATGCAGCGCCTTGCCCGCGAACTCCGCGCGGGTCACCGTTACGTCCGACCCGGCCACCTGCGCCGAGACGCCAAGCGTCGCATTCTCGCCCACCAGCCCGGGCGCCGGCGCCAGCCCCCCGGTGATGGACAGCGTGCCGTCCGCGTCCACCCGCGTCGTGCTGCCCTGCACCGCCGCCCGCAGCTTCAGCGCCGTCCGGCCCTGCAAGTCCATGCCGCCCAGCGCCGCAAGCGGCTTCAGGTCCGGCACAATGAGGTCCACGTTGGCAAGGATGTCGCCGCCGGTCTGCGCGTCGCCTTTCGCGCTCAGCAACGGGTGCGCCAGCGTGAACGTCACCGGCCGGGCCGGGTCATCGAGCCGCACGGCGGCGTCCAGCACCAGCGGCGCGGCTTCCAGCACGGCCGGGTCCGGGCCGGGGACGCGCAGCCCCTCCGCCACCGCATGCAGCCCGACGCGGCCGGCGTTGCCTTCGATGTCCGCTACCAACCGCCGCACGCCGGCGCCCGCGGCGGCCAGGCCGTCCACCTGCAACCGCCCGTTCGCGTCCGGGGCGGTGAACGGGCCGCGCACCCGGGCTTGCAGGTCGATAGCCTGCCACGACACGTCCGCCCGCGGCGTCATGGCCGGGGCGGTCCCGGTCACGGCCAGGTCCGCCGCGCCGTTGTCCAAATCCAGCGTGCCCTTGGCCTCCGCCCGCAGCGGCCCGGCCGTGATAATGAGCGCCGTGGCAGCGCCGGTGCGCGGCCCGTCCAAGCTGCCCTGGATGCGCAGCGCGCCGAGGCCGGGCAATGAGGCCAGGTTGGCGACCAGCCCGCCATCCGGCTCCGCCGCGTCCAGCGCCGCCTTGACACGGATGAGATCGATCTCGGCCTTGAGGGTGTAGGCGCCCTCGCCGTCCAGCCGGCGCAGCGCGATGTCGGCGCGCCCGGCCTGCAACGACGCCACGTCCGCGTTGCCGTCCAGCGCCAGCACGGCGGGCGCCCCCAGCACGCCGGGGCCAAGCTCGGCGCGGTCCACGTGGACGCGTTGCGCCAGCACCCGCACCGGAAGCTGGAACGGCGCGCTGGGCTGGGCAGGGGCAGGCTCGGCCGGGCCGCTTTCTGGCAAACGCGGCAGTTGCAACCGGGCAGCCTCCAGCCGCTCGATCAGCGCCTCGCGCCGCAGCAACCGGGTAGGCGACCAGTCGAGCGCCACGTCGTCGGCAATGAGCCACGCGCCGCGGGCGTCGTGGATTTCAAGGTGGCGCAGCCGCAGCGCGTCCGGGAAACGGCCAGACAACCCGTCCAGCACCACCGTCCCGCCAGTCAGGCTTGCGATGGCGCGGGCGGCCTCGCGCTGGCCGGCCCCGGTGTTGAGGCCCGCCAGCACCAGCCCCGCCAGCACGACCGGCAACAGCAGCAGCACGCCCAGCGCCCACAGCGCCACTCGCCCGGCACGGCGCATCAGAACGCCTGCCCGAGGCCGATGTACAGCTCGAATGCGTCGTCCCGCTGCTGCTTGTTGAGCGGCACCGCCACGTCCAGCCGGATCAGCCCGATTGGCGTGTAGTACCGCGCGCCCACTCCGGCGCCGGCGCGCAGGTCGCCGTTGAAGGCCGTGCTGCTTTCGCTGACTTGGCCCGCATCCACGAACACCGCCGCGCCGAAGCTCTCGCCGAAGCGCTGGCGGAACTCGACCGTGGCGGCGGTGACCGAGGTGCCGCCGGTCGGGCGCCGGCTCGGGAAGCGCGGCCCGATTGACTGGTACTTGTAGCCGCGCACCGTGCCGCTGCCGCCGGCGTAGAACCGCTGGTCCGGCGGGATGTCGAACGTGCTGGCGCCCTGCACGCTGCCGACCAGGCCGCGCACCGCGACGATGCTGCGGCCCGGCGCCGCCAAATCGAAGTAGGTGCTGGCCGTCGCCTGCAGGATGGTGAACGTCGAGCTGCCGGAGCCCTGGCTCGCCAGCGACACCGTGGGCGTCGCGGTCACCGCCGCCTTGATGCCGCGCACCGGCTCGAACAGGCCCTCCGGCCCGGTGCTGTCGTAACGCACCCCAAGCGGCGCGCCGAGCAACGTGTAGCTGCGCCCAATGCCTTCCTGGACGATGCGCGACTGCTGCGCCTGCAATCCGGCGCTCACGGTCCAGCGCTCGTTGTACTTGCGGCTGAGCGTCACGCCCGCCAGCGCGGCAGTGCGGTCATAGGCCTCCAAGCTCTCTTTCACCCCCTGCAAGTTGACCGCCAGCGACTGGTTGCGCCGCCAAAGGTCCGGCTTCACCAGCCCGGCCGTCACGTTGTAGCCGAGGCCCCGGGTGGAGCTGCCGCCCAACTGCGTCACTGCCACGCCGAGGTTCAACTGCTCGGCCCGGCCGAACAGGTTGCGATGCTGCCAATTCGCGGTGACGCTGCCGCCGAGGTCCGTGGAGAACGCCGCCGTGATCCCCACCGCGCGGCGCGGGCGTTCAGTCACATCGAACATAATGGGGATTTGCCCGGCCGCGTCCAGCTTGTCCGCCGCGCGCGCCCGCACCGTGGCGAACACGCCGAGCGACGCCAGGTCCTGCCGCGCACGCTCGATCTTGTCGGGGTCGAACTGCTCGCCCTGCTGCACCAGCAGGCGGCGCTCGACGAAGTCCGGCTTGACCCGGCCGAGCCCGCCCACCGTCACCGCGCCAAGGTCCACCCGCGGGCCGGCGTCCACCTGGAACGTCACGTCCAGCGCCTGCGCGGCCTGGTCCAGCATGGCGACCGGCGGATCGACCTTCGCCAGCGCGTACCCTCCGCGGCGCAACGCGTCCAGCACGCGGCCCTGGGCGGCCACCACGTCCGCGGCAATGGCGGGGGCGCCGGGTTCGAGCTTCAGGGCGTCGCGGCCCTCGGCCGGCACCTGGCCCACCAGCGCGACCCGGCGCAGGCGGAACACCGGCCCCGCATCGATCTTGACATCGACCGGCACCGGCGCGGTGGCGGCCTCGAGCGCGGTGGGCAGCCCCGGGTTGTCCAGGCTGCGGCCCGCGACCTCCATGCTGATCTTGGCGTTGTAGTGGCCGAAGCTGTTGAGCGCCGTTTGCAGCCGGCCCATGTCGTCCCGCGCGCGCGTCACCAGCGCGAACGGGCCGACTGGCGCCTTGTCCTGCAACGACAACAGGTTGGAGCTGTCGCGCAGCGCCTGGTCGAGCGCGGCGTCGCCCGTTTCCGGCAGCGCCACAGTGTAGGGCTGCGGGTCGGCCGCGCCAGCGGTGCGCAATGCGGCGGCCAAGGCGATCACGGCAATGGCGGCGTAGCGCTTCACTCGAATAGTACCCCGATCATGCTTTGGCACGGTTCGACGATGGGCTTCCCCGGATCAGCTTAACAACGGCATTGTGTCTTTACGGTGGCAGGCTGTATCAATATTGTCACGTTGCCGTCGTTGTTCCAGGCGTTCCCGCTTGTTAAAACCGTGGCATGAAGTTGCCCAACCGTCGCGTGCGCCAGCCTGGCCTGCCCTCGTTCCCGATGGCGGACGAGCCGCCTCCTGCCCCAAGCCGCGTGGTGCGCCCACTGCGCGCCCTGCGGCGTGGCGCGTCTGTACTACTGTGGACGGTGCCGGCGGCCTTGGTGCAGGGCGCGTGCCTGGCGCTGCCGGGCCGGGCGAAGGTGGTGTTCGCGCGGGCGTACTGGGCGGGCGTATGCTGGCTGCTAGGGATACAGGTGCGGGTGGTCGGCGCCCAAGCGCGCCGTATTGACAGCCGCTCGGTGGTGTTCGCGTCCAACCACTCGTCATGGCTTGATATCCCAACGCTCGGCGGCGTGCTGGAGGCGTGCTTCATCTCCAAGGCCGAAGTCGGGCGCTGGCCAGTGGTAAGCACGGTGGCGTGGCTGGGCCGCACCGTGTTCGTAAGCCGCCGCGCCACCAGCACCGGGCGGGAGCGGGACGACATGCGGGGGCGGCTGGACGCGGGCGACAACCTGGTGCTGTTCCCCGAGGGCACCAGCTCGGACGGCTCCCGCGTGCTGCCGTTCCGCTCGGCGTTCTTCTCGATTGTGGAGGAGCGGGCCGGCTCCCCCCTGCCGCTCATCCAGCCGGTCTCGGTGGTGTACGACCAGTTGGCCGGGTTGCCGACCGGGCGGGCCAGCCGGCCGTTGTTCGCCTGGTACGGCGACATGGAGCTCGGCAGCCATTTCTGGCGGCTGGCGCAGCATCGCGGCCTGCGCGCCACGGTCCTGCTGCACGCCCCCATTGACCCGGCCGCCTACCCGTCCCGCAAGGCGCTGTCCCTGGCCGTTTGGCAGACCGTGGCCGAAGGGACGGCCGCCCTGCGGCAAAACCGGCCGGTGCCGCCGGCCCTCGTGGCCAACCCCGGCGCTGGGCAGCCGGCTTTTGCTTGACAAGGGACCGTCCCGTCCTGGCATGTTAACATCTGGCTATGGACCGTTGCAGGAAGGCCGTCGCACGCTGTTACGCTTGACCCCGCCGGGGCTCGCGCCCATTCCTCCGCTCCGCCTGTCCGGGATGGTCCGGCCAGGATGGACCGGGACGCGCCGTTGACACCTACCCCCAAGCGCCTGCACGTCATGACGTGGGGCTGCCAGATGAACGTTTACGACAGCGGCCGCATGGCGGACGTGCTGGCCCCGCTGGGCTACGCGCCGACGGCCTCGCCGGACGACGCGGACATGGTCATCCTGAACACCTGCCATATCCGCGACCGCGCGGCCGAGAAGGTGTTCTCCGAACTAGGCCGGCTGCGGGTCATAAAGCAGGCGCGGCAAGCCGCGGGCCACGCCACGATCCTTGCCGTCGCCGGGTGCGTGGCGCAGGCGGAGGGTGCCGAAATCCTGGCGCGCGCCCCGTACGTGGACATCGTGCTGGGGCCGCAGACCTATCACCGGCTGCCGGAGATGGTGGCGCGCGCCGCACGGGCCGGTGGCGCGGTCATCGACACCGATTTCCCGGCCGACGCCAAGTTCGACTACCTGCCGCACGCCGCCACGGCGCCGGGGGTGACGGCGTTCCTCACGGTGCAGGAGGGCTGCGACAAGTTTTGCAGCTTCTGCGTCGTGCCCTACACCCGCGGCGCCGAGTTCAGCCGCCCGGCCGCGTCCGTGCTGGCGGAGGCGCGCCGCCTGGTGGCCCAGGGAGCGCGAGAGATCACGCTGCTGGGCCAGAACGTGAATGCCTGGCACGGCGACGCGCCCGATGGTGGCGTGTGGAGCTTCGGCCAACTGGTGCGGGCGCTGGCGGAACTGCCGGGCCTGCTGCGGCTGCGCTACACCACGTCGCATCCGCGCGACATGAATGAGGACCTGATTTCGGCGCACCGGGATGTGCCGCAACTGATGCCGTTCCTGCACTTGCCGGTGCAGTCCGGCTCGGACCGGGTGCTGGCGGCGATGAACCGCAAGCACACGGCAGCCGACTACCTGCGCCTGGTGGACCGGTTGCGCGCGGCACGGCCAGACCTCGCGCTGTCGTCCGACTTCATCGTGGGCCATCCCGGCGAGACTGATGGCGACCTCGCCGCGACGCTGGACCTGGTGCGCCAGGTCCGGTTCGCGCAGGCGTTCAGCTTCGCGTACTCGCCCCGGCCCGGCACCCCGGCCGCCGGCGCGCCCAACGCGGTGCCAGAGGCCGTGAAGGACGCGCGGCTGCAAACCCTGCTGGCGTTGCTGCGGGACCAGCAGGCCGCGTTCAACCGCGCGAGCCAAGGTTTGGTGCTGCCGGTGCTGTTCACCGGGCCGGGCCGCCGTCCGGGCCAGTTGTCCGGGCGTTCACCTTTTCTTCAGCCCGTTCATGTAGAAGGGCCAGAAACGTTCATTGGGCAGGAACGCCCGGTGACGATCGTGCATGGCAACCCTAATTCACTGTCTGGAACCCTGAACAAGGAGCGTATCCGCGCTTGAACATCATCGCAGCGTCCCCGGCTTCGTCCACTCTGCCCCCTTCTGCGAAGGCGCTGACCTTGCAGTTCAACGACAACGCCCTGCTCCCGCTGCTGTTCGGCGACCATGACCGGCACCTTGTCCGGCTCGAACAGGGGTTGGGCGTCCGGCTCGCGTCGCGCGGCAACCGCATCGCCATCTCCGGCGAGCCTACGCGCGTGCAGGCGGCGGAGGCTGCGCTGACCAGCCTCTACAAACGGCTGGAGGCCGGCAAGGGCGTGTCGCGCGGCGACGTGGATACTGCGATCCGCATGGTGGACGGGAACGGGGCAAATGGGCGCGAGGACGCGGACCCGCGGCTGCCGTTCTCCGACCTGCCGGCCATCCGCACCCGCCGCGGCGCGATCGGGCCGCGTTCGCCGGGCCAGAGCACTTACATGGAGATGCTGGCGCAGCACGAGATGGTGTTCGGCATTGGCCCGGCCGGCACCGGCAAGACTTACCTCGCGGTGGCGCAGGCAGTGGCGATGCTGCAGGCCGGCCGGGTGGACCGCATCGTGCTGTCCCGTCCGGCGGTGGAGGCCGGGGAGCGGCTGGGCTTCCTGCCGGGAGACCTCAAGGACAAGGTCGATCCATACCTGCGCCCGCTGTACGACGCGCTGCACGATATGATGCCCGGCGAACAGGTGATCCGCCGCCTTGGCACGGGCGAGATCGAGGTCGCGCCGCTGGCGTTCATGCGGGGCCGCACCCTGGCGCATGCGTTCGTGATTCTAGACGAGGCGCAGAACACCACGCCGGTGCAGATGAAAATGTTCCTGACTCGGATGGGCGAGGGCACCCGCATGGTCATCACCGGGGACCTGAGCCAAGTGGACTTGCCGCCGGGCCAGCGCAGCGGGCTGCGTGACGCGTTGGACACGCTGGACGGTATGCCGGGCATCGGCGTCACCCGGTTCGGCGTGCGTGACGTGGTGCGGCACCCGCTGGTGGCGCGGATCGTGGATGCTTATGAGCAACGGGAGCAGGCGCAACGCGACGCCGCGTTGCCGGACACGCCCGCCCGGCCCCGCCGCCCGCGGGCCGAGACGCCGATCGATCAGGAACCCAATGGACCCGGACAGTAAACGCGGCCCCGCCTCGGCGGGGCTTACGACAGATGTGGTGGTCGCCGACCAAGGTTGGCGTCACTTAATACCCGGCGCCGCGCGGATTGCGGCACAGGCAGCGCAAGCGGCCGGGGGCGCGGGCACGGTCGTGCTGGCGTCCGACCGCACGGTGCAGCGGTTGAACGCGCGGCACCGCGGCCAGAACAAGCCCACCAACGTGCTGACGTTCGAGGGCGGTGACATCGTGCTGGCGCTGGGCCAGGTTCGGCGCGAGGCGCAGGCGGCGCGCCGCCGGCCCGCGCACCACCTGGCGCACCTCGTGGTGCACGGCGCGCTGCACCTGCAAGGCCACGACCACTATCAACCCGGCGACGCCCGCCGCATGGAGATGGCCGAGGCCCGTCTGCTGCACCGCCTCCGGGTGCCGAACCCGTGGAGCGTGCGATGAGCGGCACATCGCGCGGGTTCCTGAACCGGGTCCGGATGCGGCTGCAGGGCCGCAACCCCGAGCACACCGTCCGCGACAGCATCGCCGAGCTGGTGCAGCAGTCCGCCGACGACAGCCAGAGCGACGGCACCATTCCGGAACTGGACCGGCAGGAACGCGCGCTGATTGCCAACGTGCTGCGGCTGCGCGGCATGTCGGCGGACGACGTCATGATCCCGCGCGCCGACATCGTGGCGATGCCGGTGGACGTGACGTTGGACCAGGCGCTCGACCAAA
Organism: uncultured Acetobacteraceae bacterium; assembly: GCA_964242575.1. Classification (GTDB taxonomy): domain Bacteria; phylum Pseudomonadota; class Alphaproteobacteria; order Acetobacterales; family Acetobacteraceae; genus JANPPS01. The sequence continues at coordinate 26,258 of CAXTCN010000049.1, forward strand.
TCCGGCGCGAGGGGCACTCCCGCTTGCCGGTGTTCCGGGAGCAGTTGGACGAGATCGTGGGCATGGTTCACATCAAGGACGTGTTCGCCTATGTCGGCCGCCCCGATGCGTTCAAGCTGGAGGCTATCCTGCGCCGCCCGCTGATGGTCGCGCCGCAGTTGCCGGTGCTGGACCTGCTGTTGCAGATGCGGCAGGCGCGCATGCACCTGGCGCTGGTGGTGGACGAGTACGGCGGCATCGACGGGCTGGTGACCATCGAGGACCTGGTTGAGGAAATCGTGGGCGACATCGCCGACGAGCATGACGAGGTCGAGGGGCCAATGATCGTTGAGCGCCCGGACGGCTCGCTGGACCTGGACGGCCGGCTGTCAATCGAGGACTTCGAGGCGCGGCTGGGGCCGCTGCTGTCGGAAGACGAGCGGGAGGCTGACATCGACACGGTGGGCGGCCTGGTGTTCACCCTGGCCGGCCGGGTGCCGGCGCGCGGCGAGGTCATCAGCCACACCTCCGGGCTGGAGTTCCGCATCCTGGACGCCGACGCCCGCCGCATCCGCCGCATCCGCGCCCGCAAGGTCGCGCAGTTGGCAGCGGAGTAGGCTTCAGGCCACGAGCACGATCTTGCCCATGTGGGCGTTGGCCCGCATATGCGCCTGCGCCTCGTTCGCCTGCTCCAACGGGAACACCCGGTCGATTGGCAGCGCCAGCGTGCCCGCCTGCACCGCGTCCCACAGGTCTTCCCTCATGCGGCGGTTGATCTCGCGCACTTCCTCTAGGCTGCGGGTGCGGAACGTTACGCCGACGTAGGTGATGCGGCGCATGGCGTGCAGGTCGAAGTCGAACGGGCCGGTGGCGCCCCCAAGCCGCCCGACGTTCACGATGCGGCCCAGCACCCGCGTCGCCAGCAGGTTGCCGCGGGACACCGGGGCGGAAATCTGGTCCACCACCAGGTCCACCCCCTGCCCGTCCGTTGCGGCCAGCACGGCTTCGGGCCAGGCCGGGTCGCTGCTGTCAACCGTGAGGGTGGCGCCGAACTCTGGCAGCCGCGCCCGCCGCTCGGGGCTGGTCGAGCTACCGGCCACCAGCCGCGCGCCCATAAGCCGCGCGATCTGCAACCCCATCAGGCCCACGCCGGAGCTTGCGCCCTGGATCAGCACGGCTTGCCCGCGCTGGAGCTGGCCGTTGGTCACTAGCGCGTCGTGCATCGTTTGCAGGGCAATCGGCAGCGTGGCGGCCTGTTCCCAAGGCATGGCGTCCGCCGGCAGCGGATGCACCCGGCCCCAGTCGGTGACGGCGTACTCGGCATAGCCGCCGTTGCCCGAACACATCACCCGGTCGCCCTCGCGCACGCCCGAGACCTCTGCGCCGATACCGGCCACCTCGCCGGCCCACTCCAGCCCGACCAACGCGCCTTTGCCGCCCAGCGCCCCGTGCGCGTGCCCGGCCGCCATCGCCAGCTCCGCCCGGTTCAGCCCGGCGGCGCGCACCCGCACCAGCACCTCGTTCGGGCCGGGTTGCGGCACCGGCAGCTCCCGCAACTCCAGCCCAGCCTCGCCCACGACCATCGCCCGCATGGATATGCCCCTTTTCGCTTGCGCCCAAGGATCGGCGGCGAGCGCCGGCGTGTCAAAGACGCCGGGCGGCGCTGGCATTGCCCAGGGCGGCGGTGCTATGCCCATGGTCCGTTCAATAACCCGCAAGGGTCAAGCGATTCCACGCCGCATAAGGATGCGAATGCGCCGCAAGCACCTGCTGGCCTCCTGCACGCAAGCACGCAGGAACAACGGCGCTGGTGCGCTTTCCGGAGCTTGGCCATTCGCCGCCTTCCGCGCCGCGCTGCTGAAGGGTCTGGACGGCCTGCTGCCCGCTCGGCAACTTGCAAAGTAATTTGGCCCGGTGATGTCCTGATGGCTGGCGGCGCGCTCTCCCGTTTCAAGGTCCTGGACCTCACGCGCGTGCGGGCCGGCCCGACCTGTGTGCGGCAGTTCGCCGACTTTGGCGCGCAGGTCATCAAGGTCGAGGCGCCCGGCGCCGACGGCGGCATGGGCGGACCTCGTTTGGGGCCGGACTTCCAGAACCTGCACCGCAACAAGCGCTGCATGACGCTCGACCTGAAATCCGCCAAGGGGCGCGGCATCCTGCTGGCCCTGGCACGGGACGCGGACGTGCTGGTGGAGAACTTCCGCCCAGACGTGAAGGACCGCCTGGGCATCGGCTACGCGGCGGTGCGCGCAGTGAACCCGCGCCTGGTGTACGCCAGCATATCCGGTTTCGGCGAGGACGGCCCATACCGGATGCGCCCGGGCTTTGACCAGATTGCGCAGGGCATGGGCGGGCTGATGTCCGTCACCGGGCTGCCGGGCCAGGGGCCGGTGCGGGCGGGGATTCCGGTGGCGGACCTCACGGCCGGGCTGTTCGCGGCGCAGGGCATCATGGCGGCGCTGCTGGAGCGCGAGGTGTCGGGCGAGGGCCAATGGGTGCAAACCAGCCTGCTCGGCGCGCAGATCGCCATGATGGACTTCCAGGCGGCGCGCTGGTTGATGCAGGCGGAGGTGCCGCAGCAGGCCGGCAACAACCATCCGACCAGCATCCCGACCGGGGTGTTCGCCACCAGCGACGGCCATGTGAACATCGCTGCCACCGGCGACGTCATCTGGCCGCGGCTGGCCCGCATCCTGGGGCTGCACGCTTTGCTGGACGACCCGGACTATGCCGATGGCGAAGCCCGGTCCAAGCACCGCGACGCGCTGAACGCCGCCATCGAGGCCGTGACGCGCACCCAAACCAGCGCGCACTGGGTCGAAACGCTGAACCAGGCCGAAGTGCCATGCGGACCCATCTACGTCATGAACGAGGTGTTCGCCGACCCGCAGGTGCAGCACCTCGGGATGGCGCCGACGGTACGCCACCCGGAGCTGGGCGAGTTGGCGCTGGTCGGCCAGGCCATCAAGCTGAGCCGCACGCCAGCGGAGCTGGCCACCGCGACGCCGGCCCTGGGCGAGCACACGGACGCGGTGCTGGCGGAACTCGGCTACGCGCCGGACGAGATCGTGGCCCTGCACACGGAAGGAGTGGTTTAGAGATGCCTGATGTCCAGCCTGCGGAGGACCTGCTGTATGAGGTGCAGGACGGCATCGCCCACGTCACCTTCAACCGGCCGCAAGCCCGCAACGCCATGCTGTTCAGCATGTACGAGCGCTTAGCGGCCATCTGCGCCGAGGTGGACGCGGACAGGTCCATCCGCGCGATGGTGCTGACGGGCGCCGGGGACAAGGCGTTCGCCGCCGGCACCGACATTTCGCAGTTCCGCGCGTTCAGGACGCCCGAGGACGCGCTAGGCTACGAAGCCCGCATTGACCGCGTGCTGGGCGCGCTGGAGCGGGTGCGGGTGCCCACCATCGCCGCCATCAATGGCGCCTGCACGGGCGGCGGTGCCGGCATGGCGGCGTGCTGCGACCTGCGCATCGCCACCGGCACCCTGCGCTTTGGGTTCCCGGTGGCGCGCACGCTGGGCAACTGCTTATCGATGTCGAACTACGCCCGCTTGGCCGCGCTCGTCGGCCCGGCCAAGGTGAAGGACATGGTGTTCACCGCCCGGCTGGTGGAGGCCAACGAGGCCCTGGCCATTGGCTTGATCAGCGAGGTGCTGCCCGACGCCCCAGCACTCGCCGCCCGAGCCAACGAGCTGGCCCGCCTGGTCGCGTCGCACGCGCCGCTCACCTTGCAGGCCACCAAGGAGGCGCTCCGCCGCATCAAGGACCGTGCGGTAGGCGGCGATGCGGACAAGGACCTGATTCTGATGTGCTACATGAGCAGCGACTTCCGCGAAGGCATGGATGCGTTCTTGAGCAAGCGCGCTCCGGCCTGGCGTGGGGAGTAGTTGCCAGGCCACCTTCGTTGCGGGCAGCAATGTGCGGCGCGACGGCTATCGGCTTCCGGTTTGGACCTGCAAGGTGTTTTTTCGACGGAGGTGTGTTGGGCGTGATGAAGGAGCTTGGGACAAAGCTGAACCGGGACACGCTCAGCGTCCTGGCACGATAGATCGTGTCGCCACAGCCGAGCAGGCCGGGGCATACAAGCCGCGGCGGGAGATATTCAAACGGGCCTGGCGCAAACTGGGCGTCACCAAAGAGGAGGTGTGCCACGTGTGCGCCAGCCCGCATCTGGACCTCGTGGCTGCCCGCGACCTCCGGCTCCGCTGCGCATGGATAGACTGGGGCATCGGGCGCGTTGCACCAAAGGATTACATCCCGAATGCAATTGTGCCCGCTTTGGACCAGGTGCCGCCTGTGTTCCGCAATGCTGGTTGGATGGGAGGCTGACCGAGGGAGGACAAGCGGCCAACACTGGCTGACTTTAGGCAAGAGATGGTCAGCGATACCGACGACCGCTGGACACTGCGCGCCGCTGCTTGGCGAAAGACTAGCGCTACGCGCCTGGGCCTCGCCTCGCCGTTCAAGCTGTTTCAGGCCGAGGGCCGACTCCCACGCCGGACCGAGGACGTGCCCGCCGCCGCTGCTAAGGCCTTCGCGGGCCAGGTTAGCGTAGCCGCTTTTGCTTGGCGGGGTTACGACTGGCGCGGCAGGACGGTCGAGTACCGTCGCGCCCAGGTCAGCGCTGTCCGCGGCCGCATTCGCAAGGTTACCGCAGTCGCCCTGGCCAGGATGTATATCGCGTTTACCAGACGATTCTGGGATATGTGCCGCGCTGCGTTGTTTTGGCTAGGATTTCGGCGTTGTGGCGTCCTGGCGGCTCGCGGTGGTTGCGGGGACAGGATTTGAACCTGTGACCTTCAGGTTATGAGCCTGACGAGC
>CAXTCN010000050.1:0-30732 GCA_964242575.1 uncultured Acetobacteraceae bacterium
GCCGCCGATCCTACCGTGTCCATCCACGTCGCGTTAAGTCCGACAGACTGCTAGGTGCGAAACTCTTTCAATTCGAAAGCAATACACGGAGCGCGGCGGAGCCTCGATGCCGGCATGGTCAGCATGACAACGACGAGGGATCAAAACCGATGATGACGTCGATGACTAGCCGGCCGGCCCGAGGCGGGACGGCTGTCGTGCAGGACCCGCGCTGGACGCAGGTGGTGGCACGCGACAAGGGCGCCGATGGCCTGTTCTGGTACTCGGTGGCGACGACGGGCGTCTATTGCAGGCCATCCTGCCCGTCGCGCCCAGCCAACCCGAAGAACGTGGGCTTCTTCGACACGACCGCCGCCGCCGAGGCGGCAGGCTTCCGCCCGTGCCGTCGCTGCAACCCGGCCGGCCTGTCGGCTGAAGCGGGGAACGCCATCATCGTCGCCAGGGCTTGCCGGGCGATCGACGAGGCGGACCAGGCGCCTTCGCTGTCCGAGATGGCGGAGGCCGCGGGCCTCAGCCCGTCATACTTCCATCGCCTGTTCAAAAGCGTCGCCGGCGTGACGCCCAAGGCGTACGCCGATGCGCGCCGGGCCATGCGGGTGCGGGAGCAACTGGGGAGCGCCGCCACGGTGACGGAGGCGATTTATGGGGCAGGGTTCAACTCCAACGGCCGGTTCTACTCGGCGTCCACCACCATGCTGGGCATGACGCCCAGCCGCTACCGCTCTGGCGGCGCGGAGGAAGAGCTGCGGTTCGCCATCGGCCAGTGCTCGTTGGGCGCGATCCTGGTGGCTTGCAGCGCGAAGGGGGTCGCGGCCATCCTGATCGGCGACGATCCGGACGCCCTGGCCCGCGACCTGCAGGACCGTTTCCCCAAGGCCCACCTGGTTGGCGGCGATGCGGGCTTCGAGCGGATGGTGGCCCAGGTGGTCGGGTTCGTCGAAGCCCCGCATGTCGGCTTGAACCTGCCGCTCGATGTGCGTGGGACGGCCTTCCAGCAAAGGGTGTGGCAGGCGTTGCGGGACATCCCCGCGGGCGGGACGGCGACCTACACCGGCATTGCCGCCCGGATCGGGGCACCGAACTCCGTGCGGGCCGTGGCGGGCGCGTGTGCCGCCAACGCGCTGGCAGTGGCCATCCCATGCCACCGCGTCGTGCGGCACGACGGCGCGCTGTCCGGCTACCGCTGGGGCGTCGAGCGCAAGCGGGAGCTGCTCAGCCGGGAGGCACGGGCATGAGCGCGGCCGTGCAGGAGCGCCCCGGCGCCGCGCACGACGCCGAGGCCCGCGTCCAAGCCATCGACTGGGCCGCGGCCGAGGCCGACCTGGACGGACAGGGCTGGGCGGCGCTGCCGAAGCTGCTGACGCCGGAGCAGTGCCTGGAGGTCGCCGGGCTTTATGAAAGCGGCGGGCGGTTCCGCAGCACGGTGGCGATGGCGCGGCACGGGTTCGGGCGCGGCGAGTACAAGTACTTCGCCTATCCCCTGCCGGACCTCATTGGCGGGCTACGCGGGGCGCTCTACCCATGCCTTGCCCCCATCGCCAACCGCTGGAACGAGACGATGGAGATCGGCGTCCGTTTCCCGGGCGACCACGCGGCTTTCCTGGCCCGCTGCCATGCGGCCGGACAAATCCGGCCGACGCCGCTGCTGCTGCAATATGGGCCGGGCGACTACAACTGCCTGCACCAGGACCTGTATGGCGAGCACGTCTTTCCCTTGCAGGTGGCGGTCCTGTTGTCGGAGCCGGGCGAGGCGTTCGAGGGCGGCGAGTTCGTGCTGACCGAGCAGCGCCCGCGCATGCAGTCGCGCCCGTCCATCGTGCCGCTGCGCCGGGGCGACGCCGTAGTGTTCGCGGTGAGCCAGCGGCCAGTGCAGGGCAGCCGCGGCTTTTATCGCACGGTGCTGCGCCACGGCGTCAGCAAGGTCCGCGCAGGGCGGCGGCACACGGTCGGCATCATCTTCCACGACGCCGCGTAGGCCGCAGCAGCAGCGGGTGCAGACCCTGGTCCTGACCCATCCGGCCTTCCTGGTGAAAACCGACGGCTCGATTTCAGGGCTACAACGCCACGAGGTTCACGATCGAGCAGAACCCGACCGCCGACGCCACCTGCAACAGCGTCACAAGGTCCTCGTGCCAGCTCATCTTGCCGTCGTCATCGGAGTCGGAATGTTCCAGGATTGTCTCGGTAGTGAATTGGGATTGCATGGCCGCCTCGTTGTTCTTCCACACCCGCAGCTAACGCCACGCCTGCAGGCTATTAGCTCGATGAGGATGGATGTAAGCCCGGCGAAGCAGGCCCAGAACACCCGGTTTGGCACTATGACTTATAAGCGCCGGTATGGGACGCCGTCGCGCGGTTAGGGAATGGAACCGGCCATGGCCCCTGCCGAAGCAGCGGTGCTTTCAAGGCGCATCCCTGTTCCCTGGTCGAAAACGTGCAAGCGACCGGCTGGGAACGACACGTTGATTGTCTCTTGCGTTGCCAGGGAACTCGGCACCTTCACGGTCAGCAGCGAACCGTCCGGCAGGCGGGCGTGCACCAGGGTCTCGGACCCGAGCGGCTCCACCAGGTCAACCGGTAGGCTCATCCCGGAACCGCTGACGACGACGTGTTCCGGGCGGATGCCGACGGACAGGGGGTAGCCGTCGCCGCCGGGGTAACGCTGGTTGTCCAGCGCCACCTCGACGCCCTGGATCAGCACAGCCGTTCCGTTCCGGCTAAGCGTTGCCGGCAGGATGTTCATGGCCGGCGTGCCGATGAAGCTGGCGACATACGTGTTGGCGGGACGCTCGAACACCTCCATGGGCGTCGCCAGTTGCACGGGAACGCCGAGGTGCATCACCAGCAGGCGGTCCCCCAGCGTCATCGCCTCCACCTGGTCATGCGTCACGTACAGGCTGGTGACCCGCAGGCGGCGTTGCAGGCGGCGTATCTCGGCGCGCATCTGCACGCGCAGCTTGGCGTCGAGGTTGGACAGCGGCTCGTCAAACAGGAACAGCTTGGGGTCGCGCACGATTGCCCGGCCCATGGCCACGCGCTGGCGCTGCCCGCCGGAAAGCTGGCGCGGCTTGCGGGCCAGAAGCTGTTCCAGGCCCAGCAGCAGCGCCGTTCCGCTAACACGCTGCTTGATCGCGTCCTTGGACAGCCCGCGGATGCGCAGGCCGTATGCCATGTTGTCGAACACGTTCATATGTGGATAGAGCGCGTAATTCTGGAACACCATCGCAATGTCCCGGGCCGACGGGTCCACGTCGGTGACGTCGCGGCCATCAAGCATGACCCGGCCACTCGTTGGCGTTTCCAGCCCGGCCACCAGGCGCAGCAACGTGGACTTGCCGCAGCCGGACGCGCCGACGATGACAAGCATCTCGCCATCGGACAAAGTGAGATCGACGCCCTTGAGAATTTCGGTTGGGCCGAAGCTCTTGCGCAGCCCGGCAAGCATCAGGCTGGCCATTACTTGTCGCCTTCCGTCAGGCCCTTGACGAACCACCGCTGCATCAGCAGCACCACCGCCACCGGAGGCAGCAGCGCCAGCACGGCAGTGGCCATCACCTTGTTCCACTCCGTCGCGGTGTCCACGCCGATCATCTTGACGATGCCGATCACGACCGTGTCGAGCTTGGGGTCGGTGGCGACCAGCAGCGGCCAGAGGTACTGGTTCCAGCCATACACGAACAGGATCACGAACAGCGCCGCGATGTTGGCGGCCGAGACCGGGATGACGGTGTCCCACAAAAAGCGCATCGGCCCGGCCCCGTCCATCCGCGCCGCCTCCATCAACTCGTCCGGCAACGCCAGGAAGGTTTGGCGGAACAGCAGCGTGGCGGTGGCCGAGGCGATCAACGGGATGCACAGCCCGGTGAAGCTGTTGATGAGGCCGAGGTCGGACATCACCTGGTACGTCGGGATCAGGCGCACCTCCACCGGCAGCATGAGCGTGATGAATATCAGCCAGAACGCCGTCATCCGGAACGGAAACCGGAAGAACGCGATGGCGTAGGCCGACGTGATCGAGATCACGATCTTGCCGGTTGCGATGGTGAGCGCCATCGCCGCCGAAACCAGCAGCTCGCGCCACACGGAGCCAGCGCCGGCCGCGCCGTTCCACAGCACGTCCGCATAGACGCCAAGCCCTGACAGCCGGGGGACAAGCGAGATTTGCCCGCGCGCGATGGCGCCGCTTTCTTGGGTCGAGCCGGCGATGGCGATCCAGATCGGCACCGCGAACAGCACCACGCCCAGCATGAGCACGGCATGCGCCAGCCAGTCGCGCCGTTCCGTCACGCGACGGTTTTCCGTCCCAGGAAGCGGAACTGCAGCGCCGACAGCACGATGACGCCCGCCATCAGCACGACCGACTGGGCCGCGGACGAGCCGATGTTCACGTTGACCACGCCGTCGAAGTACACCTTCAGCACCATGGTCTGGGTCGACTGGCCCGGTCCCCCGGCCGTCAGCGCATAAATCGTGGCGAACGTGTCGAACGCCGCATAGACCAGGTTCACGACCAGCAGGAAAAACACGGTCGGCATCAGCAGCGGCAGCACGATGGTGCGGAAGCGGTAGAAGCCGTTGCTGCCGTCCATGCGCGCCGCCTCGATCACCGTTTTCGGGATCGATTGCAGGCCGGCCATGAAGAAGATGAAGTTGTAGCTCACCTGCTTCCACGCGCTCGCCAGCACGACCACCATCATCGCCTGGAAGCCGTTAAGCTTGTAGTCCCAGGCAACACCGTGGCTGTTCAGCCAGACGCCCACGAAGCCGATCTGCGGATGCAGCATCAGCACCCACAGCACGGCCGCCATGGCCGGCGCGACCGCGTAGGGCCATATCAGCATCGTGCGGTAGAACGCGCGCCCACGCATCTCCCGGTCGGCGAACACCGCCAGCACCAGGGCCAGCCCCATCGAAAGCACGGCGACGCAGACGCAGAATACCGCTGTGCGCAGGATGGTCGCGGTATAGAGCGGGTCGGCGAACAGGTCGGCGAAGTTCTCCAGCCCCACGTACTGCGTGCTGGTGCCGAACGCGTCCTCGCGCATCACGCTGGACCAGATCGCCTGGCCCGCCGGCCACAGGAAGAACACGAAGGTCAGCAATAGCTGCGGCAGCACCAGCAGCGCCGGCAGGACCCGCCCCGGAAACAGCGTGCGCCGCTCCATCGAGCGTCATCCCATGCCGCTGTCGCTCATCCGCGCGCCGATTTCTGGAAGTCGCGCAGCACCCGGTCGCCGCGCATGGCGGCGCTGTCCAGCGCCTGCTGGGAGGTTTGCTGACCTTGCAGCGCCTTTTCGATTTCCTCGTAGATGATGTTGCGTATCTCGGGCAGCCGGCCCAGGCGCAACCCGCGGGAGTTTGCGGTCAGCGTGCCGCGGGCAAGCTGCTGCACTGGCAGGTCCGCGCCAGCGTTCTTCGCGTAATAGCCTTGCTGCTTGGACAGCTCGTAGGCGGCGGCCGTGACCGGCACGTAGCCGGTGTTCTGCGAGTACTGCGCCGCGTTCTCGGGCTGGCCGATGAACTGGAAGAACCTGGCGACGCCCTTGTACTCGGCCTCGGTCCGTTTCGGCGTGGTCATGGTCCACAAGCTGGCGCCGCCAATGATCGAGTTGTTCGGTGTCGGGTTGACCGCCGGGTCATAGGGCAGAAGCGCCGCTGCGTAGCGGAACTGGGCGTTCTTGACGATGTCAGCGCGCCCGGCGGACGAGCCGAAGCCGATGGCGGCCTGTCCAGAGTAAAAGATCGCGTCCGGTGCGGTATCGCGTCCGGTGTACTTGAAAGACCCGTCCTTGGACATGTCGAGGAAACGCTGCAACTGGGCGACCAGCGGCTTGCTGTTGACCAGCAGCTTGGCATCCAGCCCCTTGTAGCCGTTGTCCTCCGTGGCGTAGGGCAGGTCGTGCATGGCCGCGAACTGTTCCAACTGAATCCAGGTCAGCCACGATGACGTGCTGGCAATCGGGGTTGGCGACTTGGACGCCAGCGCCTGCGCCGCCTTGATGAAATCGGTCCAAACCAGCGGCGGCGCCTCCGGGTCCAGCCCGGCCTTTTCGAACGCATCCTTGTTGTACCACATGATCGCCGTGGACGAGTTGAACGGCATCGACGCGAGGTCGCCGTTCGGCAGGCTGTAGTAGCCGCGCACGCCGGGGATGTAGGCCTGCGGGTCGAGCGTGAGCCCGGTCTCTTTTGCCAGTTGCCAGACCGGCTTCACCGCCGGGCCAGCCTGGAGCATCGTGCCGGTGCCAACCTCGAACACCTGGACCAAATGCGGCGCTTGGCCGGCGCGGTAGGCGGCAATCGCCGCGGTCAGCGTGTCTGGGTAGGTGCCCTTGTATATCGCCTCCAGCTCCACGTCCGGCTGGCTCGCGTTGAACTCGCGCGCCAGGCGGTTAACCTCCTCGCCGTTGGCGGCCGACATCGCGTGCCAGAGCACGATGCGCGTCTTGCCGCCTTGCGCCACGGCGGGAGCAGCGGAGGCTGTCGCGGCGAGCGAGGCGGCCCCGGCCAGCAAAGTGCGACGTTGCATGGTGTGTTTCCTCGGCTGCGGGATCAGGGCGTCCCGTTCCCGAATCACAAAAGACGATATCGTAGGAAGCGGCAAGAGCCTCCGTCAGAGGGGCTTGAACTCAGGGGCTGCGATAAAACTGTCATAAAGCGTGGCGGTCAGGCTGTGCGAGTTCTTGGCGCGGCTGTCAGCCCTGTACGGCGTGGCCGCTCCAGGACAGAACAAATGGAACTGAAAACAACGGTATGACAAAAGCGCCCAAGAAGCGACAGCAGGGCCTGCCGGCGGCAAGGCCGGACGATGCTTTGGCTGCGGCCGGGCATGAGGAGCAACCCGCCGGCCCGGCCGATGCGGCCAAGACCGCGCAGGCCGGCAAGGCCAAGGTCGTGCAGGCCGCCAAGAAGGCGAAGCTGCGTGGGGCGAAGCCGCTGTTGGACAAAACGCCCAAGCGGGCGAAAGGCGCCAAGGTGCCCAAAAGCAGGAAGCGTCGCGCCCCGGCGGCCGAGCTGGCAAGCGTTCCGGCCATAGCCGGGCACGAGGACCGGCTCGCGCGCCTGGCCATGGCGGTCCAGGCGGTGCGTGCCGGCGAGCGGATCAGCCCGCGCACGGCGAAGCTGCTGGCGGGCGGCGTGCCCAAGATGGCGCAGAAGCTGATGGAGGAGGCGGCCGAGACGGCGATTGACGCCGTGCGGGACGAGAGGGTTGGGTTCGTCAACGAGAGCGCGGACCTGCTGTACAACCTGGTCGTGCTGTGGTCCGCGCTCGGCGTGACGCCCGATGAGGTCTGGGCCGAGATGGACCGGCGCGAGGCCTCGCTTGGCATGGCGGAGAAGCTGCCGAAAACGGACGAGGCGGCTGGATGAGCCAGCGCCGGGCCGAGGCATGAGCCACTTCCCGCCGCGCCGGGTCGTATGCCTGACCGAGGAGACGGTCGAGACCCTGTACCTGCTTGGCGAGCAGGACCGGATCGTGGGTGTGACCGGCTATGCCGTGCGTCCGCCGCAGGTCAGGCGGGAGAAGCCCCGGGTGTCGGCCTTCATATCGGCGGACATCGGCAAGGTGCTGGCGCTCGATCCGGACCTTGTGCTGACGTTCTCCGACCTGCAGGCGGACATCGTGGCAGCGCTGGTCCGCGCGGGCGTGGCCGTCCATGCCTTCAACCAGCGCGACATCGCCGGCATCCTCGCCATGATCCGCACGGCCGGCGCTTTGGTGGGCGCCGGAGACCGAGCCGAGCACCTGGCGCGCAGCTACGAGGACCGGCTGGACCGGATCGCGGCCTCGGTCCGCGCCGGGCCTCGGCCGCGGGTCTATTTCGAGGAGTGGGACGAGCCGCTGATCAGCGGCATCGGCTGGGTATCTGAACTGGTCGCCATCGCCGGGGGCGACGACGTTTTCGCCGGGAAGGCAACGCAGAAGGCCGCCAAGGACCGTATCGTGTCGCCCAATGAGGTCGTGGCGGCGGCGCCCGACGTCATCCTCGCATCGTGGTGCGGCAAGAAGGTCGTCCCGGAGCGGATGCGGCAAAGGCCAGGCTGGGACGGCATCCCGGCGGTGCGGAACGGCCGCATCGTTGAAATCAAGTCGCCGCTGATCCTGCAACCGGGTCCAGCCGCGCTGACCGACGGCTTGGATGCCATCATCGCGGCTCTTGCAGGCGTCAGCGCCGCCGAAGGGTCTCCGCTTGGAGGACGCAACGAGGATGCCGTTGGGTAAAGGGAGCGCACAGCCTGTTTTCCTGCCGCTCGACCTTGCTCCGTACCCCGCCATCCTCAGTTACTTGCAGCAGGGCCATGTAGAAGGGCGACCCGGACATGACGCCGCTCCTGGCCTGATTGTCCAAGGCCGTCGCAAGGCCTAGTGCTACACCGGTCCGGCAGCGCAGCGTTCGTAACCTTCGCGCCAGCGTGGACGAACACAGCTTTCAAGGCAGACGGAGCAAGCGTGGAATCGATCTATTACGTGATGGCGTGGGCCTGCCACCGGAAGTGCCGGCACTGCTACGAGGACCGCTTCCGCCCCTATGTGCGCGGCGACTTGGAGCGTGTCGTCGCCCAAGCCGAGGCGAACTTCCCGCGCATCATCGCCAACTTGCCGGAGCGGCTGACTTACCTGGACCGCGACGACCCGAACCAGGATGGCGCCCTGCCGGAGAAAGCCGGCCGCATCGTCCTCTCGGGCGGCGAGGCGCTGCTCGACCCGGTGCGCGAGCGGGTCACCTACAAGGTCATCGAGGCGCTGCGCCGCAAGTACGAGGGGCAGGGCGTCAAGATCATCGTGCAGACCACCGGCGACCTCCTGACCGACGCGATCGTCGCCGACTTGATGGCGCGCGGCGTCTGGATGATTTCGGTCGCCTCGGTCGATGACTTCCACGTTGGCCTTGAGGGCGAGGCGAAGCAGCAGGCGTTCATGGCTAGCCTCTCCACCCTGTTCGAGCGGCACGGCATGCGCCGCTCAGGCGTGTCCGCCACCCACCGCAAATGGTTCGAGGAGAGCGGCCCGCTTTACTCCTTCTTTGGCGCGCAACCGGATAGTTGGATCGGCAAGCTCTGGCCGCGCGGGCGGGGTTGGGCCAACGGGCTGTCCTCGGCGACGCTCGCCGACAACTTCTGCGCGCGTTGGTCGGGCGGGCTGGGCTTCCTCGGCCACCTCCATGACGGGTCGGAAGTCTCAATTGAACCCGACGGCGCGGTCTATCCCTGCTGCGTCAAGACGAAGCTGCCGATTGGCAACCTCACCGAGGAACCGCTGCTCGAAATCCTCGACAGCCTTGCCGGCGACCCGGTTTACCAAGCGATCAACGCCGGCCAGCCGGAGCGCATGGGGCTGTCGGAGGGCTGGTCGGTCGATATGTTCCTGGAGCGGTCCCACGCCACCGACCCAAAGGGCCGGCCCTACGCCAACCTGTGCATCGGCTGCGACCGCTTCCACATGGACGTGCTGGCGCCGCGCATCGCCGCGGCGCGCGCGCGCCGTTTCCACGCACGCGGCGCGACGCCGGCGCCAGAACCCGCCGCCGCCTGACCGACGAGGGGCCGCTTCATGCTTCCGACCAGACGCAACCTGCTGCTCGGCGCAGCCGCGTTGATGACGCCGCTGCCCAGCGCTGCGCAAGCGCCCAACGATCCGCTGCTCGCAGCCTCGTGGACCGAAGTCCTGCGACGCGCGCGCGGCCAGACGGCGTTTTTCAATGCCTGGGCCGGCGATGACCGCACCAACGCCTTCATCGCCTGGGTCGGCGAGCAGGTGCGGCCCCGCTTCGGCATCGAGGTCACGCATGTGCGCCTGCGCGACACGGCGGAGGCGGTCGCGCGCGTCGTCGCCGAAAAGACGGCCGGTCGCAACGAGGGCGGCAGCGTCGATCTTGTCTGGATCAACGGCCCGAACTTCCTGGCGATGAAGGAGCAAGGGCTGCTGTTCGGCCCGGTGCTGGACCGGTTGCCCAACGCCCGGCTGCTGGACCGCGAGGGCAAGCCCTCGACCGTCATAGACTTCACCGTGCCGGTCGAGGGGCTCGCCGTGCCCTGGCGCATGGCGCAGGTGGTCTTTGTCCATGACAGCGTGCGCGTGCCGGCGCCGCCGAAGTCGATCCCGGCCATGCTCGCCTGGGCGCGCGCCAACCCAGGGCGGACCACGCACCCCAACGTGCGCAACTTCATGGGCGTGACGTTCCTGAAACAGGCGCTCTATGAGCTGGCCCCGGACCCTGCCGCGCTGCTTAGCCCGGCGACAGACGACACGCTGCGCCCGGCTGCGGATGCGCTCTGGGCCTGGTACGACGCGCTGCGCCCCAACCTGTGGCGGCGCGGCACGCAGTTCCCCGAGAACGGGCCAGCCCAGCGCCCGCTGATGATGGACAACGAGATCGACCTGTTCATCACGTTCAACCCGTCCGAGGCGTCCACCGCCATCGCGACCGGGGAGCTGCCCGCCAGCGCCCGCAGCTACGTGCTCGAGCGCGGGACCATCGGCAACACCAGCTTCGTCGCCATCCCCCACAACGCGGCGAACAAGGCGGCGGCGATGGTGGTGTCCGACTTCCTGCTGGGACCGCAGGCGCAGGCGCAAGCGCAAGACCCGCGCGTGCTGGGCAACTTCACCGTGCTCGATCTCGCAGCGCTCGACCCCACGGACCGCGCGCGGTTCGAGGCGCTGCCGCGCGGCCAAGCCACGCCGTCGGCCGCCGAACTCGGCCGTCCGCTGCTGGAGCCGCACCCGTCCTGGATGACGCGCATCACCGCGGAATGGGAGCGGCGCTACGCGCGCTGAGCCGGACCGGTTGCTGCGCGCCGCGCCGGCGCTGACCGCTGGGCTTGTGCTGCTGCCAATCGGCGCGGGACTGCTGGGCACGCTGCTGCCGGCGTTCGGCTGGTTGCCAGCAATCGGCGGCAGCGCCCTGTCGTTCGATCCCTGGCGCAGCCTGTTCAGCGCACCCGGGATCGGCACTGCGGTGCGGCAAACCATTGCAACCGGGCTGGCGGCCACGGTGCTGTCGCTTGTGCTGGTGACCGGCTTCTGCGCCGCCGCGCACGGCACGCCGGGTTTTCGGCGCATGCAGACCGCGTTGGCGCCGATCCTCGCCATGCCCCATGCGGCGCTTGCCATCGGCTTCGGCTTTCTGATTGCGCCCTCCGGCTGGATCGCGCGTGCGCTCTCGCCCTGGGCCACCGGCTGGCAGCGTCCGCCCGACCTCGCCACGGCGCCGGACCCCTGGGGCGTCGCGCTGGTGCTGGGCCTGATTTTGAAGGAGACGCCGTACCTGCTGCTGATGACCTTGGCCGCGCTGAACCAGGTGCGTGCCGCGCCCGCGCTGATGGTGGCGCGCACCTTGGGCTACCGGCCGGCGATGGCTTGGCTGAAGGTGGTCGCGCCGCAGCTTTGGCCGCAGATGCGGCTGCCGGTGTATGCGGTGCTGGCGTTCTCGCTGTCGGTCGTGGACGTGGCGCTGGTGCTCGGCCCGTCCAACCCGCCGACGCTCGCGGTGCTGGTGGTGCGCTGGTTCGGCGACCGCGACCTGGCCGTCTGGTTCCCCGCCGCGGCGGGCGCGCTGTTGCAGGCGGGCGTCGTGGCCGCCGCAATCGCGCTCGCCTGGGCCACTGGGCGGATCGTGGGGCGGCTGGGGCGCGGCTGGGTTTTTGCAGGCGGGCGTGGTGGCGGCGGCGTGCCGGCACTTATGGCCGCCTTCGCGCTGGGGCTGGCCATCGCCGCCAGCCTGCTCGCGATCCTGGCGCTGGCCGTCTGGTCGTTTGCCAGCGCCTGGCGCTTCCCCGATGCGCTGCCGTCTGCCTGGAGCCTTGCCACATGGTCGGGGCAGGTGCAGGCGCTCGCGGCGCCCGCCCGCGCCACGCTGTGCCTCGCTGCCCTGTCCACGACCGTGGCGTTGCTGCTCGCGCTCGGCTGCCTCGAGGCCGAGCAGCGCTTCGGCCTTCGGCCCGGCCGCGCGGCGATGGCGGTGCTGTATGCGCCGCTGCTGCTGCCGCAGGTCGCCTTCTTGTTCGGGTTGCAGGTGGCGCTGGTGCGGCTTTCGCTTGACGGCACGCTGGCGGCTGTGGCGTGGGCGCATTTGCTGTTCGTGCTGCCCTACCTTTATCTTTCGCTCGCCGACCCCTGGCGCGCGCTCGACCCCCGCTTTGCGCGCACCGCGGCTGCATTGGGCGCGGGTCCGTGGCGCATCGTGTTCGCGGTGAAGCTGCCGCTGCTGTTGCGCCCGCTGCTGGCGGCGGCGTCGGTCGGGTTCGCCGTGAGCGTCGGGCAGTACCTGCCCACCTTGTTCGCCGGCGGGGGCCGCATCGCCACGCTGACGACCGAGGCAGTCACGCTGTCGGCCGGCAGCGACCGCCGCATCCTCGGCGCGTATGCGCTGGTGCAGGTGCTCATGCCGCTTGCGGTTTACGGCGCGGCGGTCGCGCTGCCCGCCTGGGCGCACCGGCGCCGCCGTGGGATGCGGGTGGCGTGACGGGCTTGCCGCTCAGGCTGGTTGGCGTCCGGATCGCGCTGGACGGCGTGCCGCTGTTAGCGCTGCCGGACGCCACGGTTGCGCCGGGCGAGGCCATGACCCTGATGGGGCCATCCGGCTGCGGCAAGTCCACCCTCCTGGCCTTTGTGTGCGGCACGCTCGATCCTGCGTTCCGCGCGGACGGGCGCGTGCTGGTCGGCGATGCGGAGGTCACGCACCTGCCGCCGCATCGGCGACGCATCGGCATCCTTTTCCAGGACGACCTGCTGTTCCCGCACTTGTCGGTGGCCGAGAACCTTGCCTTTGGCCTGCCGCCCGCCCTGCGCGGCCGCACCGCCCGCATGGCGCGGATCGAGGCGGCCCTGGCAGAGGCCGAGCTGGCGGGCTTCGGCCCGCGTGACCCGGCCACGCTCTCGGGCGGCCAGCGCGCGCGCGTCGCGTTGATGCGCGCCCTGCTCGCGGAGCCGCGCGCGCTGTTGCTGGATGAGGCGTTCTCGCGGCTAGACGCCGGGTTGCGCGACCGGATGCGCCGCTTCGTGTTCGAGCGCGCCGCCCGGCTTGGGCTGCCGGTGCTGCAAGTGACGCATGACGAGGCCGACGCGGCGGCCGCCGCCGGGCCGCTGCTGAGCCTGGCGGGGCCGAACCACGAGGCGGTGCTGACGTTCGCGCGACCTGGGCGCAGGGATCGGCCGGCACAAGACAGCGCCCATCTTGACCTGGACGCCGCTTCTGCGCCGTGATGGGGCATGACCGAGCCCAACCCCCTCCTGATCCCCTGGACCACCCCGTTCGGCCTCCCACCGTTCGACCGCATCCGGCCGGAGCATTTCGCACCCGCCTTTGCCGAGGCCATGGAGTCGCACCTGGCGGAAATCAGCGCCATCGCGGGCGACCCGGCACCGCCGAGCTTCGCCAACACGATTGAGGCATTGCAACGCAGCGGCCGGGCGCTGTCCCGGGTCGGCGCCGTGTTTTCCAACCTGGTCGTGAGCCAAGGCGGCGCGGCGCTGGAGGTGGTGGACCGGGAAATGTCGCCGCGGCTCGCGCAGCACGGCATGCGCGTCTCGCTTGACCCGGGCGTGTTCGGACGCGTTGACGCGCTGTTCCGCCAGCGTGCCGAGTTGGACTTGGCCGGGGACCAGATGCGGTTGCTGGAGCGCACCCACCTCGGCTTCGTGCGCAGCGGCGCAGCCCTCGATGCGGCGGCGAAGGCGCGGATGACCGCGATTTCCGAGCGCCTCGCGGTGCTGCACACCGCGTTCGGCCAGAACGTGCTGCACGACGAAAAGGACTGGCGTCTCGCGCTGATCGAGGCCGACCTAGACGGCTTGCCGGACTTCGTGCGAGCCGGGGCGGCGCAGGCAGCGTCCGAGCGCGGCATGGCGGGCTATGCCGTGACGCTGTCCCGCTCGTTGATCGAGCCTTTCCTGGCCTTCTCGGCCCGCCGCGACCTGCGGCAGGCGGCCTACGAGGCTTGGGTCGCGCGCGGTTCGCATCAGGGCGAGCACGACAACCGGGCGCTGATCCCCGAAATCCTGGCGCTGCGCCGCGAACGGGCCAGGTTGCTTGGCTACGACAGCTTCGCCGAGTTCCGCCTGGCCGACACGATGGCCGGCAAACCCGAGGCAGCCAAGGGGTTGCTGGACGAGGTATGGGAGCCGGCCAAGGCCAAGGCAGCGGCCGAGCGCGACCGGCTGCTGGCCGTGGCGCGCGCCGAGGGCTTCAACGGCGCGCTGGCGCCTTGGGATTGGCGCTACTACGCCGAGCGCGTGCGCTGCGCCGACTACGCCCTGGATGAGACGGAAATGAAGCCGTACTTCGTCCTGGACGCCATCCAGCGCGCCGCGTTCGACACCGCGACGCGGCTGTTCGGCGTCACCTTCACGCCGTTGCCCGACGCGGCGCTGTATCATCCGGATGTGCGGGCCTACGAGGTGCGCGACGCGGCCGGGCATGTCGGCGTGTTCCTGGCCGACCCCTACGCCCGCCCCGACAAGCGGTCGGGCGCCTGGATGAGCAGCTACCGCGACCAGGAGGCGCTGGACGGCCCCGTGTCGCCGATTATCGTCAACAACAACAACTTCGCGAAGTCCGAGCCGACGCTGCTGAGCTTCGATGACGCCGAGACGCTGTTCCATGAGTTCGGCCACGCGCTGCATGGGTTATTGAGCCGGGTGCGCTATCCCGGGCAGTCCGGCACGTCGGTCCGCCGCGACTTCGTAGAGCTGCCGTCGCAAATCTACGAGCACTGGATCGCGCTGCCGGACACGCTGCGCCGCTACGCCCTGCACCACGAGACGGGCGCGC
The DNA here is from genome assembly GCA_964242575.1 of uncultured Acetobacteraceae bacterium. Lineage (GTDB taxonomy): Bacteria > Pseudomonadota > Alphaproteobacteria > Acetobacterales > Acetobacteraceae > JANPPS01. Next base: position 14,775 of record CAXTCN010000050.1, read on the forward strand.
CGCTGCCGGACGCGCTGATTACGCGCCTGCTCGCGGCCCGGGGCTTCAACCAGGGGTTCGGGACCGTCGAGTACGCCGCCGCCGCGCTGATGGACCTGGCCCTGCACGCCCACGCAGCACCGGAGACAATCGATGTGGACGCGTTCGAGGCGGACTACCTCGCCAGGATTGGCATGCCGGCGGAAATCGCCATCCGCCACCGGCCGGCGCATTTCCAGCATCTGTTCGCGGGCGGCGGCTATGCGGCGGGCTACTACTCCTATCTGTGGGCGGAGGTGCTGGATGCCGACGGCTTCGAGGCGTTCACCGAAGCCGGCGACCCGTTCGACCCGGCCATCGCCGCCCGGCTCCGCACCGTGCTGGCAGCCGGCGACACCCGCGACCCCATGGACCTTTATGTCGCGTTCCGCGGCCGTCCGCCCAGCACGGCCGCCCTGCTGCGCAGCCGTGAGCTGGCGCCGGCTTGAGCGGAACGCTGGCCGGGCTTAGGGCAATTTAGGATGTGGGAAGTTCAGCTCGAGCTTCAGCGAGCCCCTCGTAACCGATTGAACTAAGCTATCATACAGTTCAATGCCGGCGTACTCGCTATGGGACGTGAGCGTGATCGTGACGGCCGGGCCAGTCCGGTGGATGGCGATCTTGTAGCCACCCGCCACGGCCTCTGGCGCAGTATTTTGAACTTCGGGTGGGTGAGGGCCGGTCCCGCTGCCAGCCTTGCCGTCTTGATGTGCCATGTGCCACTTTCCCCCAACCGGACGCCAGCTACTCGCCTGGGTAAACGTTACCTTAACGTCGGTTTAAGCGCCACATGACATACAGGAATGAGGTTGCCGCAGGCAGTGCCGCCCTGGCCGCAAACGCCCCGGCTGGCCTCACGCCTTCGTCAGGGCAAAGATAACTGGAATCGGACCGTCCACGCCTTGCCATGGCGCGGCCGGGTCCGGATCATGGCGGCGGCGAATGGGCCGTTGCCGAGTCCAGGCCTGCCGCGGCAAAACGCCGCAGTGAACGGAGGAAACATGATCCATAGAACCCTGATCGCCGCTATGGCCGCTGCACTAGCCTTGTCCAGCCCGGCATTGGCCCAGCAGGCGCAGTTCGGCACGGCGGCCGAGGCGCGCGCCATGCTCGACAAGGCGGTCAGCGCAGTCCGCGCCGACAAGGCGAAGGCGCTGGAAAGCTTCAACGCCGGCGCGAGCGGCGGCTACCGCGACCGCGACCTGTACCCGTTCTGCGCCAACGCCTCGGACGGGATGTTCACGGCGCACCCGACATTGCGGGGCAAGCCGGTGCGCGACTTGAAGGACAGCGCCGGGCGCAACTTCGGCGAGGACATCATGCGAGCCGGCAGCGCCGAAGGCACGGTGAACGAGGTCTCATACTCGTTCCCCCGCCCGAGCGGAGGCGACCCGGCGCCGAAAATCAGCTACGTGACCAAAGTCGGCGACCAGGTCTGCGGCGTCGGCTACTACAAGTAGGGCAGCGCGAGGCTGCCGGTTGCGGCGCCTTGCGGCCCCGCCGCAACCTTCCAGGCGAAACGGGCGTTTTCGGGTCGCAAGCGATAAGGATAGGCATGGCGCGCGATCCGACCGAAGCGATGTGGACCCAGGCGCTCGGCGCGCTCGCCCGGGCGGAGCGCCTGCATCGCCAGGTGTTCCGACCCGTGTCCGCTGGCTGGGAGCCGCCGGTCGATTTGCTGGAAACCGAGGACGCCCTGGTTATCGTCGCGGCCCTGCCGGGCGTGCGCGCCGCTGATGTTGAACTCGTGATTGGCGGCAACGAGTTGGCGATCGTGGGCCAACGCCGCGTGCTCGCTGGCCTGCGTGCGGCAAGGGTGCACCGCATGGAGCTGCCGCACGGGCGCTTCGAGCGCCGGGTCATGCTGCCGCCCGGCGCCTACGAGCTGTCCGGACGGGACCTGCAGGACGGCTGCCTCGTTGTCACCCTGCGGAAGCTTGGTTGATGGATACGCAGGCGCCGGCCGAACTGGCCGGAGACGAGCTGATCCTGGTGCCGGTGCGCGAGATGGTGCTGTTTCCCGGCGCCGTCTCGCCACTGGTGGCCAATCGGGCCATGACGGCCGCCGCCTTGCAGGAGGCGGCCCGCGCGGGCCGCCCCGTGGCGCTGGTGCTGCAACGCGACGCCTCGGTCGAACAGCCCGGCGAGGCCGACCTTTACCTCGTCGGCACCGAGGCCCGGCTGCTGCGCTACGTCACCGGGCGCGACGGTGCCCACAATGCAATCGTGCAGGGCCTGGGCCGGGTGCGGCTGCTGGGCGGCCCAGCCGGTGAGCCGTTCGCCACGGTGCGCGTCGAGCGCATCCCTGAGCCTGAGGCTGCCGGGGCCGAGATGGAGGCGCGCCTGCTCCAACTGCGCGAGCGCGCGTTGGAGGCATTGAGCCTGATCGAAGGCGTACCGCCCGAACTGGCCGTGGCCGTCCAGGGTGCGGAGTCGCCGGGCGCGCTTGCGGACTTGGTAGCCGGGTTGCTGCCGCTGGCGCCGGCGGAAAAGCAGGAAATCCTGGAGACGGTGGAGCTGCCGGCGCGACTCGACCGCGTGCTGTGGCGGCTGGCTTACCGGCTGGAGGTGTTGCGCATGTCGGCCGACATCGGCCGCCGCACGCGCGAGACCATGGAGGGCCGGCAGCGCGAGTTCCTGTTGCGCGAGCAGCTCAAGACCATCCGCAAGGAGCTGGGCGACGACGAGGGCGGCTCACCGGAGCTGGAGGACCTTAGGCGCGCGTTGGATGGGGCCGGGCTGCCGGAGGAGGTCGACCGCCAGGCGCGGCGGGAGCTGCGGCGGCTGGAGCGCATGCAGGAGGGCAGCCCCGAGACCGGCATGGTCCGGACTTACCTGGAGTGGCTGACCGAACTGCCGTGGCAGCTCAAGGCCGAGCCGCCGATCAGCGTCGCCGAGGCCCGGCGCGTGCTGGACGAGGACCACTACGCGCTGGAAAAGATCAAGCGCCGCATCCTGGAGTTCCTGGCCGTGCGCCGGCTGAACCCGGAAGGGCGCGGCCCGATCCTGTGCTTCGTCGGCCCTCCCGGCGTCGGCAAGACCTCGCTCGGGCAAAGCATCGCCCGCGCCACGGAGCGGCCGTTCGTGCGGGTCAGCCTCGGCGGCGTGCACGACGAAAGCGAAATCCGCGGCCACCGGCGCACCTACATCGGCGCGCTGCCGGGCAACATCATCCAGGCGCTGCGGCGCGCAGGCTCCCGCGCCTGCGTCATGATGCTGGACGAAATCGACAAGCTGGGCGCGCGGGGCTTCGGCGGCGATCCGTCGGCGGCGCTGCTGGAGGTTTTGGACCCCGAACAGAACAGCACCTTCCGCGACGCCTATTTGGGTGTGCCGTTCGACCTCAGCCGCGTGCTGTTCATTGCCACCGCCAACACGATGGACACGGTGCCGGGGCCGCTGCGCGACCGCATGGAGGTGGTTCAGCTCTCTGGTTACACCGAGGAGGAGAAGCTGCAAATCGCCACCCGCTACCTCGTGCCCCGGCAACGCGCGGCCAACGGGCTGGCGGAGGGCCAGGCCGAGGTCACCGAGGACGCGCTGGCGTCCGTCATACGCGACTACACGCGCGAGGCCGGCGTGCGCACCTTAGAGCGCGAGATCGGTGCCGTGTTCCGCTCGGTCGCGGTTCGCGTGGCTGAGGACGCGGAGCTTGGGCCAGTGCGGATCGCCTCCGAGGACTTGCCCGCGATCCTGGGCCATCCCCGGTTCGAGGCGGAGATCGCGAGCCGGACGGCGATGCCGGGCGTCGCGACCGGCCTGGCCTGGACCCCGGTGGGCGGCAGCATCCTGTTCATCGAAAGCAGCCGGACGCCGGGCGGCGGCAAGCTGATCCTGACGGGCCAGCTCGGCGACGTGATGAAGGAAAGCGCACAGGCCGCGTTGAGCGTGGTGCGCGCCAGGTCTGAAACCCTGGGCATCGACCCGGCCGTGTTCGAGCGGACCGACCTGCACGTGCATGTCCCGGCGGGCGCGACCCCAAAGGACGGACCCTCGGCGGGCGTGGCGATGTTCCTCTCGCTTGCCTCGCTGATGACCGGGCGGGTCATCGACCCGGCCATTGCCATGACCGGAGAAATCAGCCTGCGCGGCCTGGTGATGCCGGTGGGCGGCATCCGTGAGAAAGTCACGGCCGCCGCGGGCGCAGGCATCACGACGGTGATGCTGCCCGCGCGCAACCGGCGCGACTGGGACGACATCCCGGCCAGCGTGCGGGAGCGCATGACGTTCGTGTGGCTGGACACGGTGGACGACGCCGTGACGGCGGCGTTGGCGGCGCCGGGCTGACCTCCTGGGCACCGGCCGCCGTCGCGTACAGGCGAACACATCCGGCATCCGCCTTTCGCCGCTGGCGCCGTAGCCCGGCGACACCCCGCTCGACAGCGACCCCATCGAGACCTACGGCTACTTGGTCGAACGGCTCAGCCGCTACGGCTTCGTTTACCTGCACTGCATCGAGGGCGCGACCCAGGGTGCGCGGGACGAGCCGCCGGGTTTCAGCACCCAGCGGCTGCGGCGCATGTTCTGGGGCCTGTATATGGCGAACAACGGCTACACGCGCGAGCTTGCCTTGCAGGCACAGCAGGCGGATCTGGCCGACCTGATTTGCTTCGGCCGGCCGTTCATCGGCCACCCGGACCTGGTCGAGCGCCTGCGCACCGGGGCGTCGCTGGCCGATGCGTCGAAGGAGACCTGGTACGGCGGCGGCGCGCACGGCTACACGGACTACCCCACGCTGGCCGAACACCAGCCCAGGGCCGCGGAGTAGGCTGGCTCGCGTTTAGGCCCGGCCCCACGCCCATGGGCCAGAGGGCGGCGTGCTGGCCGGGGGCTGGCCGGATGGCGCCGGCCCGGGCGGATGAGCCGCCTGCACCATCATCAGTTCCCCTACGTTCTCCGGCGTGACCAGGCCGAGCAGCCTGCCGTCCGGGTCCACGATGCCCACTGCCGGCAGCCCGCCGGACTGCATGATGCGCAGCGCCTCCTCCAACGGTTGGCCATCGGCCAGCACCGGGATATCGCGCCGCATCACGTCCAGCACCGGCGTGTCCGGTCCTTGCTCGCGCAGCGCGCGGATCATGTCGGTGCGCGTCACCACGCCGCGCATGCGCCCGGCGCCGTCCACGATGGGGAAGTCGTGCTGCGAGGTGCGCAGCAGGCGCTCCACCGCGTCCTCGATGGTCGAGGCGGGCGACAACGTCTCGAACCGGGTGACGGCGGCGTCGGAGACGGTGAATTGGCGGCTACGGTCCCGCAGCTCGGCCGCGCTGGCCTCCGACGCGGCGCCCATGTAGACGAACAAGGCGATGAAAATGAGCACGGGGTTGCCGAACAACCCGGCCAAACCCAGCGCAAAGGCGAACACTTGTCCCACGCTGGCGGCGATCCGCGTGGCGCGGGCATAGCCGAGGCGGTAGGCCAACAAGGCCCGCAACACCCGCCCGCCATCCATGGGAAAGGCCGGAATCAGGTTAAACAGCACCAGCGTGATATTGACCCAGGCCAGGCGCCCAAGCAGTCCGACACCGGGGTTTTGCACCTGGGTTCCGGCATCCATGGCGGGCAGGCCGCCCAGAGCCAGAGTCAGCAGCAGCGCAATCACGACGTTCACGGCCGGACCAGCTAGCGCGACCACAAGCTCCTCGGACGGCTTTTCCGGCACGCGCTCAAGCTGCGCCACGCCGCCGATGGGCAGCAGGGTGATGTCGGGCGTTTGGATGCCATAGCGCCGGGCTGCGAAAACGTGGCCGAACTCGTGCAGCAGCACGCAGGCGAACAGCAGAAGGATGAACACGACGCCCTGCACCGCGGCCTCCTGCCCGCCCTGCGCGTAGTGCGACACGCCGATCCAGACCAGGAACAGCAGGAACGTGATATGCACCCGGATGACGGTGCCCTTCACGGTTCCAATTGGAATTGACCACTGCATTGTCGCCCCGCGGGTATCTTGCATGGCTTGAACGCAGGCACCGGCCAGGGTTCCGCGGCATGGCTTGGGCAGGCCGCCCGCCCACTTAGCCCGGAGCTCAGCGGTTCCCGGCCAGCCACTCTCCCGCTCGAGAAGAATTCATCGCCACGCGCTCGCATCGCAGGTTTCTGTCAGGTGGGCCATGCAGCTCATCCAGCTCATGCCGGATCGGGACCGGGCGTCCAGGTCGTAAGGAGCCTTAATCCAGCCGCCGGGACCGCGGCCTTCCACTTGCCGCAACCGAACCTGGCGCTTGGTTCCTGGGGTGGTGCATCACGGTTTATGGCCAAAGCTGGCGATTACTCTACGGATCGCGTCGGAATCGGGCTGCTTCAAAGCTTGCCACGCGCAGCGTTGGCAGTCATCGATGGTAATGCTGCGTACAGCCTGTTTTACGCGAGGAACTGCTGACGCGTTCATGCTGAAATTTCGCAGTCCTAAGCCAAGCAGCAGCGGCACCAGTTCAGAGTTCGCTGCCATTTCTCCACATGCTGAGACTGGTATCTTATGCGCGGCTGCGCCCGACAGCGTGAATTGGAGTAGCTTCAAGACTGCGGGATGCAATGGATCGTATAGGTTCGCTACATCGCTTTCCCCACGATCAACTGCCAGCGTATACATGCAAAGATCATTTGTTCCGATTGCAAAAAAATCTGCATTTCCTGCCAATTCTTGAGCGCACAAAGCAGCCGCTGGCGTTTCGATCATCACTCCGAGAGGGGGCAGTACAGAAGGGATTTTACATCCTGCGGTCTTTAACCGCTCCGCAACTCGTAAATAGACAAGCCGCGTCTCTTTCACTTCGGAGACGTTCGTGATCATTGGAAGTAGAACGCGAACTGGGCCAGAGTTCGCAGCCAGCAGGATGGCGGCAAGCTGTGTCTCAAGAAGCGGCAGGCAGCGGAGCAGCATTCTTATGCCGCGCAGGCCAAGCGCCGGGTTCGCATCGTGAATGTCCGGGACGTAACCGGCATTCACCAGTGCCTCCACGTCTTTCTCTCCACCCCAATCTAGAACACGAATAGTGACCGGATCACCCTCCATTGTCTCGACAACGTTACGATACACTGCTGCTTGCTCCTCCTCGGAGGGAACATCCTCTCGATTCATGAACAAGAACTCACTACGCAGTAACCCGATTCCCTCGGCTCCCGATTGTGCAATCATCGGTAGCTCGATAGGGAGTTCCAGATTGGCCTGCAAATCTACCGGCTCACCGTCTAGCGTTACTGCCTCAAGCCGCCGCAGCCGACTTAGTTGTTGCCTTTCGCGTGCAAATGCAGAAACTGCCCGGCGCGCGCTCGTAAGGCTAGACGCTGACGGCTGGATCGTGACCTGCCCGGCTCCACCATCAAGTATGATGGTCTCGTGGCCGCGTACGTAGTTCAGCAAACCAGCCACGCCCAGAACGGCTGGAATACCCAATGAGCGGAGCAGGATCCCTGTATGCCCGTCCGTTCCCCCCTCCTCGGTGGCTACACCGGCTATCCTAGCTGGGTCGAGCAAGGCCGCGTCAGAGGGCCGTAGCCCTTCCACCACGAGAACTGACCCTTGGACGGCAGCGGCAAAGCTACGGAACGGCGCGCGAGTCAAGTTGCGAACAAGTCGCCGGCCGACTTCCTGCACCTCATCAGCTTGCCGCTTGAGCATGGCGTTATCGCGGTCTTCCATGGCATTGAAGGTCGCCGACAGTAAATTGGCCTCCTCCATCACTGCAGTCTCCGCTGACACGAGACGCTCCTGGATTCGTGTGCGTATGCCGCGCGTGAGCCGGGACTGGCCCAGCATTTGTAAGTAGGCGTCGAGCAGTGGCGCAATTTCACCCTGCGACTCGATTGGGAGCGTGATCAATCGGCTACGCAGCTTTGTAAGCTGCCGGCGTGACTGCAAAAGAGCCATGTCGAACCGGGCAGTTTCCCCTTGAGCGTCAGCAGCGGAAATTTTGCTGCGCGTGATGTGGGGTGGCGGCTCAGCCGTCAAAAACACCGGCCCAATTGCGACACCGGAGCAGACAGACACGCCGGTTAGTCGAACGTCCTTTCGGCACTCACCGTTGGATTGGTTTATGGTGCACCCTTCAATCGCTTTCATGAAACCCAGCTTCCACCAGCCCAGACAATGCTAGAATGGCTGCCTCTGCATCATCGCCCGTGGCTTGCAGATCGAGCGTGCTTCCCTTTCCAGCTCCAAGCATCATCAGGCCCATGATGGACCGAGCCGATACAGTTTGTCCGTCGCGCATGACCTCCACCGCAGCCTCAAATTGCTCGGCAAGAGTAACGAACTTAGCGGCGGCGCGAGCGTGAAGCCCCCGGCGGTTCTTAACCAAGACTGAGCGATACAGCACTCTTCCACCCTTCAGCGCTCTTCCACCGTACAAGTCTAATTATAGTTTACAGACGTTTACCTTGCATGATGGCAAAATATGCGAAGCTGCAGCAATATACTTTCGTCCCGCAGCTTGTGCGCACAGAACGCATTCTACCAGCGGAGTAGATGAGCGGATCTTCGCTAGTTTAACTAGCATTGGTAAATTTACCCCCGACAACACCTCAATTCCATCTCTGACCATCATCGAAATTGCTAAGTTGCTTGGTGTGCCACCAAACATATCGGTGAGCAGGATTACGCCCTCTCCTGTGTCAACCCTATAAATGCATTCAGCGATTTCAGCCTGACGAGTATCAGGGTGATCCTCTGGTCCGATGCAAACTGTCTCGACATTTTGTTGCGCTCCGACCACGTGTTCCATTGCCGCTTTCAGCTCATCGGCTAGGCGACCGTGGGTAACAAGGATTAATCCAATCATAATAGATGCTAAACGCTCCAAGACTCGTTCGATGCTCGTAGGTCTGGCTTCACATTGAGGTCCCGAGGGTGAGCCTCGTCCACCTCTACGGGTGGCTGTGAGATGTCACGGTGACGCACGAGAACCGACCATCCATCGTGCCGGCCCGCATTGTCTAACGTGGGCTTTAAGCTTATTCCAAGCAACTTGGCTATATGCACTGATCGATGTCTACCGCCTGTACACCCAATTGCGACGGTCACGTACTTCTTTCCCTCTGTAACAAAACGAGGGAAAACCAACCTACACAGGTCAATAATCGAGCAAAAAAATCGAGCAAAGTCGGCGTCTGCCTCCACATAGGCTCCCACTTCGTCGTCCAGTCCCGTTTTGCTGCTTAGGCCAGGGACGTAGTGGGGGTTGTTCAGGAAACGCGCGTCAAACACCATATCCGCCTCTGGCGGAAGGCCGGCCGGGAATGCGAACGACACAACCGTGACTGCCATGGCGCGTCGTGCATCTTCTCGGTCGCCGTCGTGCCGAAACCGTAGCTCAATCTCGCGCCGTAAAGCAGCAGGAGTCATGGCTGAAGTATCCACCACCCAGTCAGCCTGTTCAAGCAACGGTCGCGTCAGTTTAGTTTCCGACCTTATCCCGTCCAGCACCGAGCCTTCTGTCGCCAATGGATGCCGCCGTCGAGTTTCCGTAAAGCGGCGTTGCAGGACAGTGTCGTCAGCACGCGCGTAGATCAGCTCTGATGCAACATTGACGGATTTGTCGAGATCTTTGATAATTTGCAGGATGGCTGCGGGATCAAAACCTTGGCTTCTCGCATCGAGACCAATCGCGAGTGGTCGCGCACTTTGAGAGATCAGCGTTGCCACAATTGGCATAGGAGGATTATCGACGGCGTCGAAGCCGAGATCCTCGAATGTGCGCAAGATGGATCCCTTGCCGGCTCCGGACAGCCCACTGACGATCACCACCTTCCTGTTTGTCATATAAAAGCTCCGGACACCTGGCCGGTCCTACCCGCAACCACGTTTAAAGCGAGACTTACACGCCTATGAATGACCGGGCATCTGGGCTTTACTGATAAAATCGGCAAGCCAGTTTCAGGATGGACCTCGGGGCATGGCAAGCGGTCCTCAACACCCAGCCTGACGACAAGCACGAGCTTTGCGCACCGGATAAAGGCGGACCGTGTTAGACCTAGTCCTCTTACCTCGATAACACCCGCCAGGGCTGCCGGAGGTGAGGCCATTAGGCCTGCAACTATAACCTGGTCATCCGCAACCAGCCTAAAACCCTTTTCCATCAGATGCAGTAGCATGGTGGATTTGCCCGAACCGGACGCGCCGATTATCAGAACGCCACGTCCATTATGGGCTCCACAACTTGCATGTAACTGCACGGCACAGGCTCATATATCTAAGCCACAGCGTCAACGAGCTGCCGCGTTATCACAACCAACGTTTCACGTGAAACAAATTATGCTGATCAAGCCCTAGGCAGTTGAATGACAAATCGAGCGCCTGTGGTTTTGCCGGTTTCATCGCGCAAATTTTCGGCAGTGATCTTGCCCTTAAGGGCAACAATAATCTGTCGGCTTATGGCAAGGCCGAGTCCCGAATGTTGGCCAAACTGCTCAGTCGTGGGACGCTCCGTGTAGAAACGTTCGAAGACGTGCTCTAAACGGGAGGTTGGTATTCCTGGGCCTTCGTCCTCGACGCTAAGCTCAATGAGACCGCCTGCTTGTCGCGCGCTCAACCGTATTTGCCCTCGGGTTGGTGAAAAGCTTTTGGCATTGCCGATTAGGTTGCGCAAAACCTGGACCAAGCGCCCCTCGACTGCCCACACAAGCAGTGGGCTCGCTGCGACATGCAGCACCATCACTGGGTCGTCCTCCTGCCGGGTCGCATCGTGCATCTCTGCCAGGGTCTCTAGGATGGGCACGACATCGAGTGCCTGCATCGCCGTTCGCGAAAGCTCCGCGTCGATGCGGCTTGCATCGCTGATGTCGCTGATCAGGCGATCCAGCCGGATGACATCCTCACCAATAATCGCCAGAAGCCGCCGTTGCTGCTCCAAATCGCTCACTCGCCGCAAAGTCTCGATTGCGCTTCGGATGCTGCTAAGCGGGTTCTTAATCTCGTGCGCCACATCGGCTGCAAACTGCTCCGTCGCGTCCATTCTAGTCCATAGCGCCGCCGCACTCTCGGACAAGGCTTGCGCCAGCTCGCCGACCTCATCCGTGCGCCGCAGCAGCGACAGCGGCACCGTGCCTGCTCGTCCTCTACCCTCGCGCATCTGATGGGCGGCTCCGGCCAACCGCAGGATGGGCCGTGCAATTGTCAGCGACAGGTACCACGACAGGCCCACAGTCAGCACCAACGCCAACGCAAACAACCCGAGGATGCTCATTCGCACCGTCAGCAAGCTATCGTCCACATCCCGAGCCTCTCGGGTCAGCAGCACGATGCCAACAACCTGCCGGTTCCGCTGCACCGCCTCCGCGACCGTGACGAGAAGGCGGTTCTCCTGGGTTCGGCGGATGTAAGGCGGCATCTCACGCCTAAGGTTGGAGCCGGTCATCCGAAGCTCCTCTTTGACGTCAGGCTGCCAGTCGATGCCGGCAGCATTGGCGCTCACCTCAACGACGGAGCTTTGTGCCCGGTGCGGCAGCAAAGATAACAGCCGGTCGTAGATCACGCCGATGACGCCCAGCACGCGCCCGCGGTCTGCTGCAGGAGGCAGAGGCGCCGTGACGACAGCGCCGCCTACACCGTCCCGCACCCTGCTGTCAGCAATCAGCAGGCCGTCCGGCGCATAAAGCCGCGCTTGGGCGTTGGGGGTCGGCTCGGTGAGGCGCCGTAGCAGCGGACGAGCTAAATCTGGCTGTAGGCTTGGAGTGCCGGGTTCTTGTTCTCGAACCGCACTCTCACCCAGGGCGCCAGCATAAATCCGAGCCTGCTCGCGTAAAGCTTGGACTTCAGCCTCAAGCAATGCGCCTTGGTATTGGTCGAGGTATAACAACGCCGCCACCAGCAAAGCCAGGGGCAACGCGTTGACCAGTAAGATACGACGTAGCAGCGGCGAAACCAAGCGGCGCCGCAGCACAGTCGCTGAAGACGGACGAACTACTGGCGTGGCGCCGACGTCCGGCATGCTAACTTAGGCCTCCTTATACCGGTAGCCGATGCCATACAGCGTCTCGATGTGGTCAAAGCTCTCATCACTCGCCCGGAACTTCTTGCGCACTCGCTTGATGTGACTGTCGATTGTCCGGTCGTCGACGTACATGTTCTCACCGTATGCAGCGTCGATGAGTTGGTCCCGTGACTTCACCAAGCCGGGCCGGGCTGCCAGCGCCTTTACCAGCAGGAACTCAGTGACGGTCAACTGGATGTCGTGTCCGCGCCAAATGCATTGGTGCTTGGTCTCGTCCAACGTCAGGTCGCCTCGCACCAGGCTTCCCCCCGCACCCTCGACACGGCTGGAGTCGTTCCTGCGCAACAAAGCCCGGATGCGCTCAATCAGCAGTCGTTGGCTGAACGGCTTGCGGATGTAGTCATCGGCGCCCAGCCGAAGCCCCATCAGTTCGTCCACCTCCTCATCCTTGCTGGTGAGGAAGATAACCGGGAGCTGGCTCCGCGCCCGCAGGCGCTGCAACAGCTCCATGCCATCCATCCGCGGCATCTTGATGTCGAGCACCGCCAAGTCCACCGGCCGGGCAATCAGCCCTTGCAACGCACTCTCGCCATCGGTGTAGGTCCGCACCAGAAATCCCTCCTGCTCCAAGGTCATGGCGACCGACGTAAGGATGTTTCGGTCATCATCGACCAGTGCGATCGTCTGTTTCATGGATGGGAACTCCCTTGATCCCGCGGACCTGAACGGCCAGCCGCTTGACACCATCTAGGCCTTTATTGTGGCAGAATACGGGGACCGCGGAACCAATGTCAGAGGATGCCCAAGGCAGCGAGCCGAACAGCGTAGTGCCTCCTATCACGGCAGCCCGGCTGCTGTTGCGTGCGGCGCGGGTCGGCTCCTTGGCGACTGTCACCGGCGGGCAGCCCTTCAACTCGCTCGCGACGCCGGCGCCAGCGCCGGATGGCTCGATCCTGCTGCTGTTGTCCGAGTTGTCAGAACACACGCGGCACCTCCGCATCGAGCCGCGTTGCGCCCTGTTGCTCACAGCCGAGTCGAACGGACCCAACCCGCAAACAACCGCGCGGCTAACGCTTACCGGCCTTGCAGCGCTTGAGCCTGGCCCGGCGCTCAAGCGCCGCTGGGTCGCGCGCCACCCCTATGCAGCGTTCTACGCCGGGTTCGGTGACTTCAACTTGTGGCGCATACGGCCGATGGGCGGCCAGTTCATTGGCGGGTTCGCCAGCGCCACGCGCCTTAGGCAAGCCGATCTGCAACCAGACCCCGCTGCCGTGGCCAGCATCCTTGCTGCCGAGGCCGATGTCCTGAGCCACTGCAATGAGGACCACGGTCCCGCCCTCGACGTGATCGCCGGACGGTTTGGCGGCCATGCCCAAGGCTGGGCCATGGTGGCCTGCGACGTGGACGGGTGCGATCTTGCGCGTGGCGACGAGGTTTTGCGCGTCCCCTGGTCAGCACCGGTTTCCGGCGCCAGCGGCATACGTTCGGAGCTAGTGGCCCTTGCAGCCGTCAAGCCATCTGCAAGCGCTGATGCTGGACGCCAGGACTAGCCTCGCTTAATAGCGACACAACATGACGGCACCTGCGACAACGCCGGGTTACTACAGAGGATAGCGTCCATGACCAACCAGGTTCTTACGGCGCAGCCGTCGCTCGGTGCGCGGAACGCCCTGTCCGGCACCGGGGTGCAGTCAGGCGCTACTGTACACGACAATCTTACCGCCTCGCAACTGGTTGCCCATGCCCTGCGGCGTAATGAGGGCGTCCTGTCCGCCGATGGCGCGCTGATCGTCCAAACTGGCGTTCACACCGGCCGTTCGGTCCAGGACAAGTTCACGGTGGACGAGCCAGAGGTGAGTAACGAGGTTTGGTGGCGGCCCGGCAACCAAAAGCTCGCCGCCAGCAGCTTCGCCATCCTGAAAGGCCGCGTCCTGGCCTACCTGCAAGGGCGCGAGCTGTTCACCCAGAACCTTTATGCCGGCGCTGATCCGGAGCACCGCATCCGCGTCCGCCTTGTAAGCACCGAAGCCTGGCATACCCTGTTCGCCCGCAACATGTTCATCCGGCCCGACCCAGCCGAGCTTGCCGCGTTTGAGCCGGACTACGTTATCCTGCACGCCCCGCAGTTCCAGGCCGACCCGACCATCGACGGCGTGCGGTCCAGCACCGCCATCGCCGTTTCCCTCACTCAGCGCGTCATCGTCATCGCCGGCAGCGAGTACGGCGGGGAGATCAAAAAGTCGATCTTCGGCGTGATGAACTGGAAGCTGCCGGCTGAGGGCGTCCTGCCGATGCACTGCAGCGCCAACGTCAGCCGCTCATCGGACGGCAGCCCCGGTGAGGTCGCGTTGTTCTTCGGCCTGTCCGGCACCGGCAAGACCACGCTGTCCTCCGACCCGAACCGTCCGCTGATTGGCGACGACGAGCATGGCTGGGGACCGAACGGCGTCTTTAACTTCGAGGGCGGCTGCTACGCCAAAGTCATCAACCTCAGCAAAGCCGCGGAACCCGAGATTTACGCCGCCACCCACCGTTTCGGCACGGTGCTGGAGAACGTCATCGCCGACGAGCGCGGCAACCTCGACCTTACCGACGGGTCGCTGACCGAGAACACCCGGTCCTGCTACCCAATCGAGTTCATTCCCAACTGCGACCTCTCTGGCCGTGCCGGGCAACCGCGCAACGTTGTGATGCTGACCGCGGACGCGTTCGGCGTTCTGCCTCCCATCAGCAAACTCAGCCCGGCCCAGGCCATGTATCATTTCCTGTCGGGCTACACGGCCAAGGTTGCCGGCACTGAAAAGGGCATGGGCCGCGAACCGCAAGCGACGTTCAGCACCTGCTTCGGCGCGCCGTTCATCCCCCGGCAGCCTGAGGTGTATGGCCGCATGTTGGCGGAGCTGATTGACCGGCATGGCGCCGATTGCTGGCTGGTCAACACCGGATGGACTGGCGGCGCATACGGCGTCGGCCAGCGCATGAGCATCCAGCACACCCGCGCCCTGCTATCGGCGGCGCTGGATGGCAGCCTGCGCGACGCACGCTACGTGCAGGATCGGTTTTTTGGCCTCATGATCCCCCAGGACGTGCCCGGCATCCCGAACGATATCCTAGACCCCCGCCAGTCATGGCCGGACCAGGCCGCTTACGACCGGGCCGCCCAGGACTTAGTGGGCCGGTTCGAGCGTAACTTCGCCACCTTCCAAGGCGCCGTGACCGAGGACGTCAAAGCCGCCGCCATCCGCGCGGCGGCCTGAAAACTTAGTACGACTTGGGCAACCCAAGCACGCGCTCGGCTAGAGCCTGACCGTTTCAGGTTGGCTTATTCGTGGGTTGTCACAGAATGGCGTGCTGTGATCCAAGCTTAGGGCTGGTGAGGAGGCCAGCCCTGATGCCTGCTCCGCATTCTAAGGATCTCCGGCTTTTGCGTGATGGGCGCCGTTCGACTGGGCATGGCCTGCGAGGAGGTGACCTGTCGGTTCTGGGTCGGCACCTCGACAGTTCTGCGCTGGGCGCGGCGCTTGCGCGAGACCGGCAGCTTTGCGGCGTTGCCGATGGGCGGCAAGAAGCCGTTCGTGCTGGCCGACGAGCAGGCGTGGCTGCTGGATCGGCTTGCAGCCAAGCCTGGCTTGACGTTGCGTGGGTTGCTGGCTGAGCTGCACGCCCGCGGCATCGTGGTGAGCTGCTTCGCGCTGTGGCGTGTGGCGCGCCGTGTCGGGCTGAGCTTCAAGAAGAGGCCGTGCCCGATGGCGTCGGCACCAGGGCCTGGTTGATTGCCGCCTGGTGTCCATGGACGAGATCTGGGCCAAGACGAACATGACGCTCCTGCGGGGATGGTGCGAGCGAGGCCAGTCTCGGCGGCTCCGTCCTGGCCGGTCTGCTGGGATGGGGCGTCCTGCGCGTTGCACTGCGGGAGGCGGCGCCCCCGCCACCGGCGCTCAGGGTGGGACCGCAGCACACCTAGTACCTCTGCACAGAGGTTTTGACTGTTTGAGCGTATCCAGGATTGAGCG
>CAXTCN010000051.1:0-29393 GCA_964242575.1 uncultured Acetobacteraceae bacterium
CCTGCGCCGCAGAAGGCAGCTGCCGCGCCAGGGATGGCGTAAAGAACGTTATCCAATGGACGTGCCCGCGGCGATGCGGGCCTACATGGCCGTGAACAGCGCTGGGTTGCTGGTGGCCATGCTGCTGGCGCCCGCGGCGTTCGCCCTCGTTGGTGCACTGCCTGTCGTCACTGCTTGCGGCGCCTCCATAATCGGCATCGGCATGGTCGGGCTGCTGCGACATCGGAACTGGATAGAGGCACCCCTGGCACAAATAGCTTGAGCGTCAGGGAGGCTAGACCGTGCCGCCGACGATCACGCCACGTTCTATGTCGTGACCCCGTGTAACGAGCTATGTCGCCGGACGCGGCAATGCCCGCGCCAGGTAGTCAGTCGCAAAGCCGACGAGGTCAGCAGCCGAGGCAAGAACCGCATCGGCGGTGCCAACCCGCCCCGTCCGGGCCCGGCCCGCCACGAGATAGGCGGTGCCAAGCGGCGGAAAATGGGTGTTCAGGTCGTCACCGATGCAGGGTGCCTCTGCCCAGCGGCGTGCGCTGCCTTCGCCAAACGGGATGCGGCGGGTCTTTCTGCGGCCGTGTGGCACTAGGCTTTCGGCGTAATGGAGCAGGGTGGCGCGGTTAAAACCGACGCCGAGCAGCAGCAGGCCGGCGTCCATGGCAACGAGACGCTGGAAAGGTGATCCCGCACCTTGGCCCCATTCGAGGGCGTGCGGTGCCACAATCTCCTTTGCTCGCGACCCGAAAGCGCAAACCGAAACCTGCGGGTGCGGCCCGCGGATCGTCCCGGGCCAGCGGCGGAAGGTTTCAGGGATGAGGCCCATAGTGGTGGGCGTGGTATCCACGTCAAAAGCGGGCACATGGGCGCGGGCACGCTCCGCGTCAGCGACCGCGAAGGAGCGGTCAGCCCACCGTGCGGGGTCCGACACTTCCGGCGAAAAGGCCGGCATGACGAGAGTGCCGCCGGGGCCAAGTGCCGTGAGGAGTGCGCGCACGACGGCCGGCGCTCCACCGAGAACCTTGCCAAGGCTGCTGAGGGAGGAATGCACCATCAGCACCCCTCCGTCCGCAACGCCGAGGGCATGGAGGTCACGGGCGAGGTCGGCAGTGGTGGTGAAGGGCACTGCATCCATGAGGGCAGCATAGCCATCGCAGATGCTGCGGGCACCCGGTTCCCACGCTGGGCGGGTGTTTCATTCGTCAAAAGACCCCACGGCAGCATGGTACGGCCCATGCCAGGCATAGTGTCCGTCAGGGTTCGTTTGACGGACAAGCCGGTGCCGAAATTTGCACGGTGCGAGTTTCAGGCATTATTCTGCGGGAACGCGGCCTTGATGCTGACCAAAGAGCGAAGACCCTGGGTCACCAGGATAGATCGGAACCTGTCGAGGACCGCCGACTTTCTAGACTGTTTTGCAACAAGCCAACCAGTTCGGCTGACCAGGCAGGATAAGGACCCATGGAGGCTGGTAGGCTGGCCAACGACTTTCCTGTGATCTGTGTCGGTGGTTCAGCCGGAGGTCTCGATGCCTACATCCGCCTGCTGCAGAACTTGCCGGCCGACCTCGGTGCTGCGGTCGTCATCGTCAACCATCTTCGAACGGTGGCCACTCTGCTTCATGAGATCCTACCCAACTACACCAGAATGCCAGTCGATCTGATCACCGAAGATCTGCAAATCCGGCCGGGCCGTGTGTTCATCATTCCGCCCCAGCGTGACCTGCACCTTCTTGACAGGACATTCCGACTGAAGCCGATATCGAAACCGAGAGGATGGCCTGACGTCATCACGGTCTTTCTCCGCTCCCTTACGCAGCACTGGAACGGACGGCTCATCGCTGTCATCGTCTCTGGCTACGACGGGGATGGGGCCGAGGCGCTCTGCGCCATAAGGGATGTCGGCGGCGTGACAATCGCGCAGAGCTTGGACACTGCTGGACAGCCGGACATGCCTGCAAGCGCAATCGATACCGGGTGTATAGACTATGTTCTCTCACCTGAAGACATCGGGGCAGAGATCCGCAGGATCGTGAAAGTGAGCACCTGATACCAAGTCCCATCAATCGGAACCTATAAGCCCGGTGGCACCCACCGGACGGAGGTTGTTCCGGCCGGATGGATGGGTTCTGATTAACGAGACGTGGTATGAGATGCACGCTGCGAGCGGCGCACTCGACGCTTCCGACCTTGCCACCGTGCAGTGTTTGGGAAGGCGTCTGGCAGACACAATTGCCCAAGTGCGTGAGCGAGAAGTATGGGATGCTGCACCGCACCATAGCATAACATCCACTATGGGAAGTTGACCGGTCAGCCCCCCAAGCGCGCAAGGTGCGCCTGGTGATGCCGTTGGCTCTCCTCGAAGATCGCCAGGAGCTGTTCCGCGACATCTGTGGGCTGCCCATTGGCGCGCAGCCTCGCCACAAGCTGAGACTGCCGCGTCAAGCTGACGGCACCTTGGCGAACATGGCGGCGGACCATTACCAGCTCAGTTTCTTTCTCCCACATATCCTGTCGTATATAGGAGAACGATCAGCACAGGTTGGGGTAGGATGAGGATACGTGTAAAACTTGGCCACAAGCCCATCCAGGCCGGTTTCCAGACTCATGTTCAGGAAGGCTTACCTTGCCGGACGCGCGAGTGGTCTCGCTGTCCTATTGAAAACACATTATTCTTGGGGGACCGATGGCTGAACCTTTTCCGGACAGCGAGGCCAGCCGCTGACGCGAAAGTCCGAGACCAAAGACACAGACGGACTGGCGGCCGTACGCTAAGTGCCTTACTAATAACGGTTTTCTATCTCACCGTCCCCTTGTGACCACTTTTTACACTTATCCCGAACCTTCCCCGGGCTGGATCAAGCACGTATATAAGTGCCGATTACATCCTCTACCTGAAAAACCTGAAACGGTTTGATAAGAACATCGACATAGCCGCAGCATCGCGTAGCTATAGTCTTTTGAGGCAACGCACTCATTATCACGACTGGGATTTTCTGCCAGACTGGATCGGCCATCATCAAGTCAAGCATCGCGGCCGCGTCCATCACCGGCATCATGAAGTCAAGAAAGACGAGATCGGCGCACTCTCGGGCTAGCACCTCCAGTCCGTGCTTGCCGTTGAAGGCGCTCAGCACGCGATGCCCCTTTTCCTTGAGAAGGGCGTCGAATACTTCCGCAAGCCCGTGCTCGTCATCTACCACGAGCACGGTTGCCATAGCTACGTAAGCGGCCAGCAGTGTAGCGACAGCCTCATTAGCGTGGCGATTCGACGCGCATCGTTTTCAAGACCCCGGTCGCTGGATAGATCGACAAATCTATGTCGCATTCCACTCTATGAATCGCCGTGCGGTCGCATACACAGCACAACGCTTGGGCAGCTAACCCTAACGCCCCATGGCTGTCTCCATATGAATTGCTCTTTCGCAACACGGCTGCGAGAGGCAGCATACCGAACTTTGCGGGAATGAGAGGATCAGTGCCCTCCTACGATCAGCCGCAGTCGCGGAGCCTGGTTGACTACGGGGGGATGGCGTAACGCTTTCAGTGTCTGTCGAAGGCAATCCGAATCAACATTGTGCAGCGGCTATACCGAAACGGCTGGTGTCAATTTAACCTTGCGAGCCATCGTCCGCGTTGAAGATTGCCCGATTCGCGTAACAAAATTAGCACTACAGTTGCATGTTCTCAATAGGTTTGTATCTCGGCAACGTATCAGCCTAAAGTTGATGTCACTACTCTCGTTTGTGCCGTTTTAATTTTAGTAGTTAGCGAAAGAGATTTTGCCGATTTTCAACTAGAAAGATAGTGCAACTGTAATGCTGGCTCTGTTAGGGCTTGATCCAATTTATGGTTGCTGCGAGGCAGAACACGCCCAAGAAGGACTGGGCAAGCTTCTCGTACCGGGTCGCCACGGCCCGCCATTCTTTCAGCCTGCCCCACAAGCGTTCCACCTCGTTGCGGTGCCCGTAGAGGGCATAGCGTCGGGTGTCATGCAGGCAACGCTAAGCCAGAACTAAAGTGAACGCCGTTGATTTCACTTGGCCGTCCCGCAATCCTCCGCTTTCTGGACGGCTCCGACCCCCTCCGTTCAAGAGCCGTTTTCTGTCCACAGAATGCATCCCGCAAACATCAGGCGTCTCACAATCGTTGACCACGTTTTTGAGACGCTGATGTTCCTGGCCCATTCACCCATAACGTTGTCTGCATGACACTCGACGCTATGCCCTCTAGCACCGCCACACCTACAGCAGGCTTGCCGCGAGGTCCCGGTCGGGGACGTTGGTGAAGTCCTTGCTCATGCTTTTCGTGACCGCGCCCGTTGCTGCCTTATCCAGCTCCTCGCGGATGTCGTGCAGTGTCACTTTCCCTGGATGATGCGACTCCCTTTCAGCCAAACTCATGGACTTGCCTGCTCCTGGATCATGAGACTGCCTCCTGGATCACTGGACGCCTGTGCTAGGATGGTGAGACTGGACCGTTGGAGCGCCGACCATGGCCGAGCCGTCCGCTGCACCATCATGCCCGCTGGACGTCCCCGACGAGGACTGGGCGGAGGCGGTCCGCCGGGAGGCTGTGGTTCGTCCCCTTGCCGTCACGAAGACCAGCCGCGTCGCGGTGACGGCTGCGGCCCAAGCTCTCGGCCTGAGCACGGCTCAGCTCTATCGGCTCATCCAGGCTTTCAGAACACAGCCAGTCACCCGCTCACTGGTGGCGACTAAGCCCGGCCCAAAGCAGGGCGCCCGCCTGCTGCCAGAGGCGGTCGAGCAGCAGATCGGGCAGGCTATCGACGCTGTCTACAGGACCCGCGAGCGGCCCACCCTAGGCAAGTTGCAGCGCGATATACGGACCGACTGCCGCGTCGCCTCCCTTAAGCCCCCGTCGCGCAGGGCGATCCAGGCGCGCATCCTGGCCCGCTCGCCTAGGGAGCTGACGGTGGCGCGGGAGGGCACCGAGGCCGCGCGCCAGCAATACACGCCGGTCGCCCCGGGGCTGCGCCCTAGTGCGCCGCTGGCCATCGTGCAGATCGACCACACGCTGGTGGACATCCAGCTCGCCGATGATCTGTCGCGCGCCGTCCTCGGCCGCCCCTGGCTCACGCTGCTGCTGGACGTGTTCTCTCGCTCGGTACTGGGTTTCCACCTGTCGTTCGACCCGCCATCAGCGGCCGGCGTCGCCCTGGCGATCGCGCAGGGCGCGCTGCCCAAAACAGCGTGGTTAGCCGAGCGCAGCTTAGACCTGGAGTGGCCGATGCACGGCCTGCCGGCCTCGCTCCACCTCGACAATGCCAAGGAGTTCCACTCCCGCGCGCTCAAGCTGGGCTGCCAGCAGCACGGCATCCGCATCAACCACCGCCCGCCGGCGACGCCTCGGTTCGGCGGGCACATCGAACGGCTCATGGGCACGCTGATGAGGCGGGTGCACGGTCTGCCGGGGACGACGTTCTCCAGCGTCGCCGAGCGCGGCGACTACCCGTCCGAGCAGCGGGCCGTGCTGACCTTGGGCGAGTTCGAGCGCATCCTGGCGCTGGAGGTGCTGGGGCCGTACCACAACGAGGTCCACTCGACGCTGGGCCGGACGCCTGCGGCTGCCTGGGCCGAGGGCGTTGCGGTTGGGAGGCCCAGGCTGCCCAGCGATGCCGCGGCCTTCGTGCTGGACTTCCTGCCGTTCGAGGAGCGTGTCGTCCGCCGCGACGGCGTGCGCCTGTTCAACGTGGCCTACTACGACGGCGCGCTGGCACCGCTGCTGGACCAGGCGGAACGCCGATGCCGGGTCAAATATAACCCGCGCGACATGAGCGCGGTGTTCGTCGAGGTGCCCGGCGGCGGGCACCTGCGCGTCCCCAGTGCCGACCTCGGCCGCCCGCCCGTGACACTGTGGGAGCAGCGGGCGGCCACCCTGGCGTTGCGGGTGGAGGGGCGTCGGACCGTGAACGAGGCTGCGGTCACTGCGGCAGTGGTGGAGCAGCGGCGCGTACTCGCCGCGGCGCAGGCCGACAGCAGAGCAGCGCGACGTGCGATTGCGCGGCAGCCAAAGGCCGAACCGGAAAGGACGGCTGTGCAGCGGATGTCAGACACGGCGGTCCCGGGTGGATGCGAGGCTGACGAGCAAGGGCGCGTGCCGCAAATGGCCGAGGACGATGTTTGGCGGACGGAGTTCCTGTCGTGACCGCGGATGACCTGGTCCACCTGCATCCCGGGGTCCGGAAGGTGGCCATGGCTGACGATGCTGCCCGTCTGGAGGCGATGCGGTCGAGGCGTTGGATCACGCACCATCCTGCTGCCCGGGTGCTAGCCCACTTGCAGGAGATATTTGACCAGCAGCCGAGCGACCGGATGGAGAACGTTCTGCTGCTGGCAGAGTCCGGCATGGGCAAGACGATGCTGCTGCGCAAGTTCCAGCGCGACCATGCCCGTCCGTTCGACGAGGCGACCGGCGTGCAGCCGCATCCGGTGGTGCTGGCGCTGATGCCGCAGGACACCTCGGAGGAGGCGTTCTACGTGCAGGTGCTCAAGTCGGTTGGGGTGCCGCTGAACCTGTCGGCCCGGCGCAACCGGCTGGACACGCGGGAGACGGCGTTCCGCGTCCTGCGCGAGCTTGGCACGCGCGTGCTGATGATCGACGAGATCAACTCGGTCCTGGTCGGCAGCGCCCGCCAGCAGCGGTTGTTCCTGCAGCTGCTGCGCTTCCTGTCCAACGAGCTGCAGGTCGCCCTCATCTGCGCCGGCGTGCCCGAGGCGCGGTTCGCGCTGCTGTCCGACCCGCAGCTGCGCAGCCGCATGGCGGAGGTCGCAATCGAGCCCTGGGCAATGGGTCGCGAGCTGCAGGCGTTCGTCACAGTGCTGGTCCAGGGCCTGCCGCTTCGCCAGCCCTCGCCGGTGGAGGACGCCCGGCTGTGCCGCTTGCTGGTCGAACGCTCGGGCGGCATTACCCTGTCGATCTGCCGCGCCCTGGGACGGGCCGGCGCTGCTGCGATCACCAGCGGGCGGGAGCGGATCGACCTGTCCGCCCTGGAGGACGCGGAGGTCTGGCGCGGGCTGATCGCCGCAGGCCCGGAGTCCCACCGGCTGCGCCCGGCGGCGTTGTCGCGCAGCCAGGCTTAGCCACAGCCGTGTTCCGGCTGCCCTTGGCGCCGTCCCCGCTGCCCGACGAGGCCGTGTCCTCCTGGATCGCCCGGATCGCAGCACGCTGCGATCCCCTGGCGCCCGACAGGGTGCGCTGGTCCAGGCGCGGCACGATGCCGGCCAGGGCAACCTCGGACGGCAGGCTGGCGTCCATATCGCTAACCCTAGGCTGCATGACTGCCCGATCTACACTTCCATGTCGCCCGTGTGCAGTCATTCGCATCGATCCGCGCAAGGAGTTCTTGACGATCTCTGGGACGCCGCGGGCGGCGCAAAGAACCCTGACCCAGCAACCTCAGCGCTGGGTTGAGTCGCACGATCGGGGAACCACTCCAACGGTTCTGCGGTCCTGTCGAGGCGAGTCTCATGATCCAGGGAAAGCGACAGCTTCAACAAGCTGTCGCTCACCCGTTGGTCCGGCAGTGCCGAGTTCGAGGCGCTCGTCGGCTCTATCCTGCGCAACCTGCCCCTGCGCGAGCCGAGCATGCTGAGCGGCGGGGCCTTGCGCCGCATTCTGCAGATCACCGAGGGGCTGACGGCGCTCGTGTTCCGCCTGCTAAAGGACGTTGCCATCGAAGCGATCCAGACCGGTCGGGAGCAGATCACCGACGATGGCGTGGGACGCTGGAAACCAATCGTCGATCCCGAAGCCGCCTTCGCGTGATCGAACCCAATCTCGCTGCCGCATGCAAATGGCCGCGGCCGTTGCCGGTCGTGCTAGCTCCTGCTCGCGACGAGGTGTTGTCATCCTGGCTGGCGCGGCACGCCGCATTCTACGGGCTGAGCGTCACCAACATGCGGCGCTTCTGCGTGCCCGACGCGGTCTCGCTGCCGAGCCTCGACCGCCACCTCACGCCTGCTCAGGAAGCGCGGCTTGCCCATATTTTCCGGCGCGACCGCACCGTGATCAGGACCATGGCACACGTGGGCTCGACGCTCAGCCAGTTGGTGGCGCGCGCCGTCGATCACCGCTGTGAGCGGTGTGCTCGGTTGCTGGCCGCGGATGGCCATGCCGGAGCGATCCCGCGCTCTTGGTTCCACACATGGCGGGTCTCCTGCGAACACTGCGGCTCGCCAGTCGTGTCCGCCAGCAAAGCCCCCTGGGCGGCTTTGCCCGACCTCTTCCCCCACCTCTGGGGCGCGGCGCTCAAGGGCGAGCGGCTTCTGGATGGCGCCGTCGATCGCACCAATCCGGTCGCATCCGCCGTACCCATGACGATGCTGCGCGTGCTGATGATCTCGACCGCCCGCAATCCGATACCCGAGCATGGCGGGAGGACGCTTGATGCGATCGTTCCCGGGTTCAATGCCGTCCTTGACCGCCACGGGATCATGATTCCGTTCTCGACCTTGACCGAGGTGCCGCTCCCTGTCCGCACTGCCTTGCTGGCAGGACTGGCTTTCGCACTGGAGGAGCCGGGTGCCGCTACGCGGGCGATTTGGGACGTGACATCCGGGATGCATCGCACTCACCTCGGCTTCGTGCTCGGCGACTTGAATGCCGCGACGCGCTCTCGCCATTAAAGGGGCTCGTTATCGGGCCCAGACGGCTCCCCCGTTGTCGTCCCTTTGCGGGCAGCTTCCAGCGCAACCGGAGTTTCACGATTGCAGTGTATTTGATATGGGCCGTCGAATGAGTATCATCATTAAGTGCAGCAACCAGCATGAACGGGGACAATGTCGTTTCTAACTGCAGCATGACACATCTTGCGGTTCGCCGGCTTCTGCATCGCTGAACCGTCGTTGTGACGCTGCCACGACCTGCCACAAGGCCAGGGTCTCTGGCGCTGCATGGAGCAGCAGCGCACGCCGGAGCAGCTGCGCCGCAACGTCGGTGTCGCCAAGAGCCAGGCAACGCATGGCCGCGTCGGCCAGGGCCCGACCTTCGCGCTCCGCCCGTTGCGCCGTTCGAAGCTCGGCCCGGCAGCGGCGGCAGGTCTCGGCGCCGTTGAGGGCGGCGCGGCAGAGCGGGCAGCGGTCCACCGGTCAGGTTTCCAGATAGAACAGCAGGTCCTGCAACTGCTGGCGCCCCTCCTCCAGGGCCGTGCCGTCGCCGCTGCTTCGGGCGTCCCGGAGCGCCTCGATCATGTCGATGATCTCCGCGCGATCCTCCGCGCCGGCGCTGTCCAGCTTGGCGCTTGCCTTCGACAGCAACGCATCGAGGGCGGAGCCGGCGGTCGCCTGCGCCTCCGTCCTTTCCCCATGGCCGTCGAACAACGAGCCGATCCGCTCGCGCGCTTCGTCCAGCTGCGCCTGGTCGTAGCGCGACATCGCCTTCTCGATGGTGATCCGCTGCTCAAGGCCGGTCTTCTTCTCGCGGGCCGACACCTGTAGGATCCCGTCGCGGTCAAGGGCGAGATCGAGGATCACCGGGTTTCCTGCAGGGGCCTTGCTCAGGCCGTCGACCCGGAACTCGCCGATCCTGACGTTCTCCTCGGCATCCTTGTTCTCGCCTTGGTAGATCCGCACCTCTACCGAGGTTTGCTCGTTGGCGACCGTGTAGAACACCTCGCTCCGGCGCACCGGGATAGGCGTGTTCTTCGGGATAATGGGAACAAAGCAGTAGGGATACAGGCCGTCATCCAGCTCCCCGAGCGCGCTCGTGCCGAACGTGTAGGGCGTGACATCGACGAGCACCGCGGAGACTTCAGTACCGGCCATGGCAGCGCCCTGGATCGCCGCCCCCATGGCGACGCACAGGTCCGGATCGACCTCGCCGCGCGGCTCGCGCCCGAACGCCTCGACCAGGCGGCGGCGGATCAGCGGGGTCCGCGTCGCGCCGCCGACCAGCAGGATCTCGTCCACCTGCGAGGACGTCAGGTCCGCCGACCCGAGGGCGACATGGACTGCCCCAAGCGTTTCCTCGATGAACGGCATGATCATCGCCTCGTACTCGTCGCGGCTCAGTTCGAGGTCGAGGTTGACCGGCCTGCCGTCGTTCACGGCGAGGTACTCCTCCTCCATGCGCGCGTAGGGGTGGTCGGAGAGGTGCTTCTTCGCCGCCTCGGCGCTGCGCAGGATGCGCGCCATCGCCTGCGGCTGGTCGGACACGCTTACCCCGTGCCTGAGCTTCAGGTGCTCCAGCACGTGCGCGACGATCTTCTCGTCGAAATCGTCGCCGCCGAGCTGGTTGTTGCCATGGCTGGAGATCACCTCCACCACGCCGCCCTCTATCCGGACCACCGAAACGTCGAAGGTGCCGCCGCCGAGGTCATAGACCAGGATGCGCTTGCCCTGGTGCTGTGCGGCCTCGTAGACGAGGGCCGCCGCCGTCGGCTCGTTGACGATCCGCACCACCTCCAGCCCGGCGATCTCGCCGGCCTCGCGCGTCGCCTGCCGTTGCGCGTCCGAGAAATACGCCGGCACCGTGATCACCGCGCGGCGCACCGGACCTCCCAGGTGGCGCTGTGCCATCTCCTTCAGGCGCGACAGGATGATCGCCGAGACCTCCTGCGGCGCGTAGTCGCGCTCACCGAGGCGCACCCGCGCATCGGTGCCCATCCGCCGCTTGATCGAGCGCACCGTGCGCTCGGGGTAGAGCATGAACTGGTTGCGGGCCTCCTCGCCGACCAGCAGCTCGCCCGTCTCGGACAGGCCGACCACGGAAGGCAGCACCACCCGGCCGCGCTCGTCGGCGAGCACGAGCGGCCGGCCATCCTGGTAGATGGCGATCTCCGAGTTCGTGGTTCCGAGGTCGATGCCGACGATGGTGTCCGTCATGCGCGTTCTCCTGTTTTGGCGGCACTCTTGCTCACGATCACGTCCGCGGTCCGCAATACCTGGTCGTCCCACAAGAAGCCGGCGCGGACCTCCTCGAGCACCGTCCCGTCCGCCGCGGAACTGTTCGCCGACGTGGCGACCACGCGGGCGCGCCGTGGATCGAACGGCAGGCCGACCAGCTGCATCGGCGCGACCCGGCGGTCGAGCAGGACCTGATCGAGGCGACGCAACGTCATGCGCAGGCCTTCTTGCCAGGCTTCGCCGCCCGACGCAGGCCGGCGCAGCAGGCGGCCTGCCCAGCCGGACCGCGGCGCCGCGGCCAGCTTCAGCGCCGCAAGCAGGCGGTCGCGCAGGTCGACGACATCGAGCAAAAGCGGGCGCAGCGCAGCGTCCGCCTGGTCGCGCACCGCGGACCGCGCGCGGTCCAGTTCCTGCTGCACGCCGGCCTGGCTCGCCTGCAGCATGTCGAAGACGCCACGGAACTGGTCCAGCGCTTCCTTCACCAGGCGAGACTCGGTGCGGACCTCGCTGCGCAGGCCCGCCACCTCGACGAACAGGGAATACAGGTCGGACGCCTCGGTCCGGGGCTCGGGCGCCTCGGGTTCCGCAGTGTCGAGGTAGGCCTGGAACCGGCTGAGCAGCGCCTGCTTGATGCTGTCGTCCACTTTGTCTCCTGTCAGGAAGGCCGGGGGATGATCCCCTCTGCTGAAACCCATGCCCCAGCCCCCTTCAGCCAAGTCGTGGCCCACGGGCCTGCCTTGGCGGGGTGCGGGAGAGAACTCCTGGCCAGGCTTACTTCTCGGTCGCGGCCTGCATGATCCCCTCCGCAAGAAGCGCTGCCACCGTCCGCTTCGTCGCCCATGCTGCCAGAGGCGACGCCGCATGCAGCGCCGCCACGGCCAGGCGCGAAAGCGCGGCCTCGTTGGTGCGCAGCAGCGTCATCTCCAGCCGCTTCCGCTCGTCACCGAGCGCCTCGTAAGCCGCGCGATAGTCCTGGAACCGCTCCGGTTCAAGGTCCGGCGGAAACTCCCGCACCAGGGCGAGATAGCGGCGCCGGACCTCGGCATCGTCGGCCGCCTCGTCCACGCCGAGAACGGTGAAGGGATCGCGCATCAGAGCCGGTCCTTCCGCGGCGCCGGGCCACCCATTGCCCGCGCCACCATGGCCTCGCAGAGCTGCCGCAGCATCGGCTCCGGCAGGATGGCGCCGAGCTCGGAGAAGCGGAAGCTATCCATTGTCTCCTCAACCGCCGCATGCCGCCCGATCTCCCGGACACGCCCGCGCAGGGTGTCGGCTGCCCCTTTGGGCATGTCCATGAGCACCGCCTGCAGCAAGTCCAGGAGTTGGGCGTCGTCGATCTCGTCCACCAGGTCATCCGCCATCCGGCTTCTGCGGGACGGCCGGGGCAGGTCCATGCCGAGGAACCGCGCAATCCGCTTGGCCGCGTGGAAGTCCTGCCGCTCGAATGCCGCCTTGCCCATTTCGTCCAGCTCGTCCGTCTCGGCCAGGGTCAGCGCGCCGCCATTGCCCCGGGTGCGGGCCACGATCTCGTGGAACCGCCATTCCGGGTTCGCCGGCTCCCGCCCGCGCGCCGCCCGCGCGTAGTCCCGCAGCAGCTCGAACGCATCGAAGCGCACGAACACGTCGGCCAGGGCCTGGAACTCTGCCGGCGACCAGACGATCCCGGCCCCCTGCAGCAGCCATGCATGCATTCCCAGCAGCAAGCTCGACACCGCGCGCTTGTTCTCGCCGGCCTCCGTTTGGCCCAAGGCGGAGGCGACCGCCATGACCGGCTCTTTCGTCGGCGTCGTCCGGCATGCGGCCGCCAGTTCCTCGCGCAGCCACAAGGCATCGCCGCCGGCGCACCTCATCAGTTCTGCCTCGAGCACCGCGCGCAACCAGCCAGCAACGCCGCCGCCCGCGAGCGCCACCCCCTCGCGCAGCCAGGCATCCGCCTGCTCCTTGTCGCCGCCCTGCAGGGCGACTAGACCGCGGGCGATGCGCAGCAGCCCGCTCGGGGCATCCGGACGGTCCCACTCGGCCGCCTGCGACAGTTCCTTGGCGGCAAGGTCAGGACGCTTCGCGCGCATCTGCTTGCGGGCATGGGCCAGCTGCAGCTCGATCATTTGCCGGCGCACCCCGGCATTGATGGGGTCGATCCGCAAGAGCCGGCGGGCAAACCCGGCCGC
The DNA here is from genome assembly GCA_964242575.1 of uncultured Acetobacteraceae bacterium. Lineage (GTDB taxonomy): Bacteria > Pseudomonadota > Alphaproteobacteria > Acetobacterales > Acetobacteraceae > JANPPS01. The sequence continues at coordinate 13,027 of CAXTCN010000051.1, forward strand.
CTTCTTGTAGGCCCGGCGCGCCACCGCCGACTGGGTCGCCTGCAGCAGGATCTGGCTGTCGTCGGGAAAGCGCTGCACCGCCTCGTCCGCCAGCCGGTGCCAGTCCTTCTCCCGCAGCTCCTCGCGATAATACGCGATGCGCGCCAGCACGGTGGGGATGTGGTCGGGATCCACGTCGCCGCTGCGTTCCAGATAGAAGATCCCGGGGTCGCTTTCGCCGTCGCCCTCGATCTCCGGATGCAGGGCCGCGAGATGCGCGAGGTGGCGGTAGATGACGCCCGACGACAGCCTCGACGTGCGGTCCTCGGCCGCGCCGGCCAGTTGGGCGGCAAGCGACCAGGACCGTTCCGCGGCTTCCCAGTCGCCACGCGCCTCGGCCGCCAGCGCCCGCACGCGATGCCGCTGCAACGGCGGCAGCGGCCCGAAGCTCTTCTCGAACTGCGGCACACGGTCGGGCAGCTGCGGCAGGAGGTTCAGGCAGGCGCTCCTGACCTCGGACTGAGGCAAGTCGGCCTGCTTCAGCAACCAGGTGAACAGCGCTGCCGGGCCGCCGCGCGCGGCGGCCGACAGGCGGCCCAGGGACTGCACGGAAGCCGCCTGTAGGCCGCCGGTCTCGGCCGAAAAGGCCTGCTGCGCCGGCGACAGGCGGTGCCATGCATCGGCGTCGAGTCCGGGCCCTGCACGCACCGCCGCCTCCGCCGCTTGTCGGAATGGGAAAAACGGCGAGCCCGGCCCGATCGTCTCCAGCAGCCGCCGGGTCCGCTCGGGATCGGGAGGCAGGATGGCAAGGCACTTGAGCAGCAAGCGGATCGGCCGGAAGGCGGAGCGCAGCGAGATGCGCTCCAGGTGCCGGTTCATCTCCTCCGCCGTCGCACCGTCGACCCAGGCGGCCAGAGCCTCGCGCGACGCGGCGGCCAGTTCGCGCCAGCGCGCCGCTTCGGGCGGGTCGGGGCATGCCGGCGCCGGAAGCAGCGGCGCCGCTACCAGCAAGGCGGCCGCCAGTTCCTCGAGGGCTGCCCGCTGGCCTGCCGGCAAAGCGCCGCTGGCGACGCAGTGCAGCAGATGAGCGGCCGCCTTGGCCTGCTGCCCGTCGCGGATCAGGCATGTCGCGTAGAGGTGCGGGTCGCGCAGCATGCCGCCCAGGGCCAGGATGTTCTCGAGGACCATCGCGGCCTCCTTGAACATGCCCTTGGCAGCCAGCGCGCGGGCCCGACCGCCATAGGCGTCGGCCAAGGATTCCTTCCACTCCGGCCGTGGATCCTGCCGGACCAATTGCTTGAAGAGTTCGACCGCTTCCTTGAACCGTTCCTGCTGCAGCGCCTCGGCGGCGCGTGCCGGTAGGATGGCCATCGAAGCGGGAGGTGGCGCGCCGCGCCGCTGGGGCTTCGTCACAAGCTAGGTCTCCATACGGCTCGCCAACGCACCGTGCTCATGGCGCACGCAGCAACATCACGACGACTGGTGCTGTCAACGTGTTGGACCGGATCAGCGTGCTGGAGCGAGGTCGCAGGGGCGCGCGATGAGGACGGCATGCTCGTGGTCAAGTCCAAGCGGCAATACCGGTCTCACGCTGCATCCAATTAGGGTCTTCGTCACTTACCGTGCGAAGGGCGATCTGGTGGGCAGCACCCTGTCCGAACGATCAGGTTGGAGCAATGACGGTGGCCAATGATCTATGCGGCATGAATAAGATGGAGTTGTGGGCCTTCGGGGCCGATCTGCGCGTTGTCGGCCCAGTGACCACGAAGCTGTGCAGAATGGCCACCTGCGGCAGAAGCTAGTTCTATCAGCAGCTTGTACGCTGCTGCGCTTCGGGCACCCACCTTGTCTTTTGACACTTCGCCGCCCGGCACGTTTGGCGCGTGGTGACGCGAAGCCTAATTTTGCTGGAGATCAGGACCGGCACTCTTAACAAATCGCGTGTTTTGTAAAGCCGTGGCCAAACGCACCCTTTCGCGGTCATTGGGCCCGCTCATTAGCCCATTTGCCCCCGTTTTGTGATGGGCTCCTGAAACGGACGCCCGGTCAGAACGGGCTAGGCGACGGTCCTGGCCGTGGTGCCGGCTTCCGAGCTGCCGCAATCCGGTCGGCCAGCTCCAGCTTGGCTGCAGCCTGCCGCAATTCGGCTGCAGGCATCCTCTCAACCTCGGCACGCAGGACGGTCTCGGCCTTGGTCCAGACGGCACTGAATCCGTAGTCGGACAGCCGGGCGTGGGGGTGGTTCGTCCGCCGCCACACCTGCATGCGCTCCTGCAGCACCCGGTCGCGGGCCGGCGCCAGCGCCTTGTGTTCGGCCTGGCACCGCAGCTCCTCGGCCTCGCGCACGGCCCGGGCCTGCCGCTCGGGTTCCGCTGCGACGTAGGCCTGGAACCCCCGATGCTGGGCACATAGGCTGTCGGCAGACCAAAGAGTGTCGGCAAAGGTCCGCGCCGCCGCGGCCGGCCCGCTAAGGACCTCGTCGGGCCGGTCGGCACGACGGATGGGCAGGCGCTGCTCGGCGGTCCGCGCGAACCGCTGCAACTCGCCGTGCAGCTCCGCGTCAGCCTTGATAGCGGTCCAGACCGGGGCGACCCGCGCCGCCCACCCGATCTCGTCCGGCCGGGGCGCACGGTCGTCCCAGAGCTGGAGGCCATACCGGCCCGGTGCCGCTCCCGCCTGCGACACCGCCTCCAGCGCGGCAAGCGCCCGGCCGGACAGCCCAGGCACCTCGACCGTCCCTCGCCGCCGGCGCTCCTCCACCGGCAGCCGGAAGGCATCGGCCGCGTTCCGCTCGGCCTCGCGCTGCCTCACCAGCTGATCGCCAATGCGGAGGACGGCAGTCTTGGCCAATATGCGCTCGACCTCGGTGTCAACGCTGGCCAGCCACGCCCGGCCACGCAACTGGCCAAGCAGGCCGGGCTTCTCCGCCAGGCGGCCGGCAACCGCCGCAGTGCCGGCTTCCTGTTCAAGGGCGGCGAGCTGCTTCTTGGCCTGAGCGGGATCGCGGTAGGCCCGCTGGAGCGTGTAGTCCAGGCGGTCGCGGCTTTGCCTGACGGCCGTGTCGGCATCGACCGCGGCCCTCACCTCCTCGGCTGTGACCGGCTGGTAGGGGATGGCCGCCAGCATCGGCGCTGGCGGGCCGGCCTCGGCCGGCACCTGGCTCCACGGCCATGGGGCGGGTTGCGTGCGCTCTGCCCGCTCCTTTGCAAGCCGCTCTTCGTAGCGCCGGAGGTGCCCGGCCATGTCGTCCGACCACGACAGGTCGGCGCCGGCCGGCACCTCGGGACGGGGTTGGTGCAGCGCGGCAAGAATGTCGCTGGCCATGCGGCCGGGCGGCGGCGGCGCCTGCGGGGCAGCACGCGCTGCGGGAGGTGGCGTCGGCACATCGGCAGCCGATGCCCCGTCTGCCGGGCTGCCGGCGACGAGGTCGCGCGGGCGACGGACAGGTGTGACGTCTTGCAGCACCTCTGGGATAGCAGCAAGGTCGTAGCCCTCCACGACCGGCGTCTGCTCAGCGGCCGGGGCGGGCGGCACGATGATGGCGCTGTCCGGCATGCGCGGCGCCAGCGCCCGCCGCTCGGCGTAGGCCACCACGGGGTCCGGCTCGGGTGCGCCGTAGTCCAGCGTGGTGTCCTTGGCACGCTCGCGGCCCAGCACCGCCGGCAGCCGCCCGCCGAAGTCGTCCTCGCCCCAGTGCAGGTGGACGGCATGGCGGTGCCGGCTCAGCGCCACGTAGGTCAGGTGCCGGTCCATGCCGGGCGTCGCCAGCACGTGCGCCTGGTCCACGGTGACGCCCTGGTTCTTATGGATCGTCGCAGCATAGCCGTGGTCCAGGTCGGCATAGGCGGCCAAGTCCACCTCGACCACCCGCCCCTGCCCCGGCCCGTCCGCCGCATCCAGCCGCACGGCCAGCCGCGCGTCGCTCGGGCCTGGCCCGGTGCGCTCGATCTGCTCAACCGTGCCCAGGGTGCCGTTCTTGACCCCAAGCCCGCGCTCGTTGCGCAGGAAGTAAACCCGGTCGCCCTCGGCAAAGACGCGCAGCCCAAGCTCGGTCTGCACTTGGTGGTCCGGCCCCAACTCGCCGGCAGCACAGCGCACCGCCCGCGCCGCCTCGTTCAGCGCCCGCACGTCCGCCCGCTCATGCGCGAACAGGATTTGGCTGTGTCGTGGACTCTCCTGGCGCGCCCGGTCCCAGCCCGCAATGACGGCAGCCTGCGCGGCGTCGCGCGTCACGTGCCGATGCACCATGCCCGCCGCCGTGTATCGGTTCAGCGCCATGTCGGTGCGCGCCGTCGCCAGCTCCTTGGTCGCCTCGCGCTGCCAGCCCTCCCGCTGCCGCCGCGGCTCGGTGATGGCGAACGCGCCCACCCGCTCCGCCACCGCCCGGAAGGCCGCGCCCGCCTCGATGGCCTGCAGCTGCTCGGCGTCGCCCACCAGCACCACCTTGGCCCCGGCCTCCTGCACCCGCCGCAGCAGCCGGCCGAGCTGGCGCGAGCCGACCATCCCGGCCTCATCCACCACCAGCACGTCCCGGGCGGTCAGCCGCTCCTTGCCGGCGTCCCACGCATGCTCCCAGCTTGCGATGGTGCGGCTGGCGATCCCGGCGCTGCCCTCCAGGCCCTCGGCCGCGATGCCGGACAGCGCCGCGCCGCGCACCTGGTAGCCCTGTCCCTCCCAGGCCGCCCGCGCCGCGCCCAGCATCTTGCTCTTGCCGCCGCCGGCGATGCCCACCACCACGGCCAGGTCGCGCGAGCGCGTGACGTGCAGGTAGGCCAGGCGCTGCTCTTCGCCGAGTTGGTCACCGCCGAGGGCCGACAGCCGCCGCTTGTCCCCCACCCGGTGCATCGTGCGCTTGTTGAGGGCCACTGCCGCCGCGACCATGCGCTGCTCGACTCCGACCATCTCCGCCGTCGAGAACCGGGCGCGCCCGCGCCCGTCCTCGCCGACCCGGACCAGCTCGGGCGACGCCTCGACGGCCGCCATGACGGCGGCGAACTGCGCGGCGCCGTCGCTCTGCCGGTGCACCAGCCGCGCCAGGTCCGCCCGCGTGAAGGTGCTCTGCCCCTGCGTCATCGCCTGCAGCGCCAACGCCGGCTCGGCCAGCAGCCGCTCGCCGTTGCGCCGGGCAATGGCGCGGTGCTCCGCCGTCCGCTCGCCCTCCTGCCCTTCCCGGGCGCGCCGGGCCGCGGCCGGGCCGACCTTGTTCTGCGGCGCGAGCTCCAGGCCACGGGCGGCATGGGAGCGATGGTCGATCCGCACGTCGTGGCCCAGCTCGCACAACCGCGCGTTGGCCATCTCCGCCCAGCGCTCCCGCCACAAGCCGACCAGCGCCCGGTCATTCCAGGCACGCTGCTTCAGGCCGAAGCCCGCCTGCTCCGACGCGGGCGCCATGCCGGCCTGGCGCTGCAGCCCCAGTCGCAGGCGGGCCGCAGCGATCAGCTGCGCGAGGCGAGCCGCCGCTCGATGATGTCCAGCCGGGTCAGGATCTCCCGCTGCGTCGCCTGGATCGCTGCCAGGGCCGCGGTGATAACCTCGATCGGGTCGTCCGCCGGCGCCTGCATCAGCGTCAGGATCTCCCGCGACGTGCGGTGCGCGCCCTGCGCCTCGTTCAGGATCGCGGCGTCGGTTGGCTCGTCTGTCATGGACCTTCTCCGGCCGCCGGCGTCCCGTGGGGTCGATCCCTCGCATGGTCAGCAGCACATGGGCATGCGGCTGCGCGTTCCCGTCGCTGGCCGTGCCCCAATGCACGCTCAGGTCGGCCACCATGCCGCGCGCGACGAACTGCTCGCGCACGAAGTCCTGCGCCAGCCGCACCGCCTCGGCCTGGCTCAGCTCGCGCGGCAAGGCGATCTCGATCTCGCGGGCCAGCTGGCTCCGGCGCTGCTCGCCGTCCCGGCGCACCTCGCCGGCGGCCACCTCGTTCCACAGCGTCTCGCGGTTCAGCCACCGGCTGGGTGCGCCCTCGGGCAGGATGATCTCGGAGTGGACCACGCCGACCTTGGCCAAGAAGTTCTGGCTGCGGCCCAGCTCCTCGTCGAACAAGCACTCGCCCGCACGGTAGGCGGCAGCCGCGACGATGCCGCGCCCTTGCTGGCGGCTGATGACCTTGGCCTGGAAGTGGTAGATCGCCACCTGGCGCTGCTCCGCGCTGCCTGAGGACATCGTACCAGCCCTTGCCGAGTGCTCGCAAGCAAAAGCGCAGCTTTTGCATACACGCGCATTAAACTGACCTACGCTGCGCTCCGGTCTTCAATGACGCGGTTCACGGGTCAGCCGTTAGGCAAGGCCGGGACCGGCTTCTGTGCGGCAGCCGGCCGCCTTGGGCGAACGGAGGGGCGCACAGCACCCACAGTAAACATCAGGCGCGGTGGACGCTGGCTGGGCGACCAGGGAAAAGATGGTCACCTAGTCATCGCCCCAGGCGGTCCGCGGTTGCCGAAGCTGGCCCGGCTTACATGATGAGCCCTGCACATCCACGGCCAACAGAAGTCTGGGGGCGTCCCAGAAAATGGTGCGCTCGCTCGCAACGGCAAACCGGACCCTGGGCCTCGCGGGACTTCCCCCGCCAGAGGACCACACATGATCTCGACCCTCCACGCCATCCGCCAAGCCACGGCCCAGCACAGGGCCAAACCGCTCGTGCTGGTCGCAAGAGGACCGACCATCGCGGCTGGCCGCGCGTCGTATTGGCCGTTCGCGCCGTCGGCCCGGACCCTGGCTGTGCGGGAACCCTCCCGCGCAGGAGACCAGACATGAGCGCACGCAAAACCCTCGACATCGACGCCGAACTCCAAGCCCTGCAGGCCAAAGCGGAGAAGCTACGGCGCGACCACCTGCTCCGGCTCGGCGAGCTCGTCGTCGAGACCGGCATCCACAAGGTGATCGACGCCGACCAGCTCCGCACCCTACTGGTGGACGCCCGCGACAAGGCGCTCGCCACGGATCGGAGGGACAACCAGGCAGGGAAGGACGGGCACGCCGCAGCCGGCACTACGTTTCCGGCAAAGGCGGCGGCCAAAGCGAACGGACATGCGGAGCCTGAGCCCGGCCGGCCGCATCATCCTGACCTCCTGGCGCGCCCTGAGGCGCGTTGAGCAGCACCTGGCCCGGCTCGGCAAGGCGCGCGCCTTGACCGGGCACCGGGACTGGGCACGCGACCGCAAGGCACGCACCCGCTGGCTGATCGAGTACGGCGGCCTCGTCGCCAAGGCCGGCCTCGCCGACCGGCTCGACGACGACCGCGCCACCTTCTACGGCGCGCTGCTCATGCTCCGCGACCTGCTGGACGGCGCAGGCACCGACATGCCCGCCGACCTCAAGCTGCGCTGGCGACGGCGGGGCTTGCGGGCCTTCGATGCCGGTGCTGCGGCGAAGGAAGCGGGCGAAGCAGGCAACCGGAAGGCGATGGGCAAGGAGGTGCCGATGACGTCAGGGTGAGCTGAACGCGCTGCCACCCGGTGTCGAAACCACATCCCGGCACCGGGTGGCAGCCTTCACATCAAGCCGGCTACCGACGCGGTCCTTCCAAAGGTGTTGGCCTTTGACGGCCGAAGCGATACGAAGCCGGCATGCTTAAGGCCTCACACCCGTTCGGTTGCCGGCACCGCATGCTGCTGCAGCGTGGGACGGGGAGGCACGTGCGCCGCTAAGCGGCACACCGGACCATGACCCCCGCCGAAGGCGGAGAGGTCGGGTCATCCCTTCCACCTCCTTCGGCCCTAACCCGACGGAGAGCCGACCATGGCGATGAACTTGCAAGAATGGTTTGCCGAACGCGACGCGAACTGGGCAACGCGCACACGCGTGGAGCAGCATGGCACGGGCGAGCTCACGCTTCGGGATGACGTGCCGCTCAGCGCAACTGGCTGCACCTTGCCGGACGGCTTGCTTACGGATGCGGAGTGCCTGGTTGCGGGAACCACGGCGACGCCGGATGGCGAACGGGTCTGGACGCGACGCTTGCCCAACTCGGCACTGCGTCGGCGCGGGCGGCTCAAAGTGGACAGTGGCAAAGCATTGATCTTCATCGACGAGCGGGATGCCGACCTGGACGTGTCGCCGGCCGGTGACGCTTCGGAACCCCCGGACCTTGAACGCGACCTCTTCCGGTCCGACCGGCTCCGCGCCCTGGTTCGCAGCGAGCTGTTCTCCACCTTGCTCTACAGCGCCCTGTGCAACACGACGTGGCGCAAGGATGCGGGCGGCCCGGTGTGGTCCTGCAGTTGGCGGTCTGCCGGCGGCATCGTGGCCACGCTTCGTGCCGAGGGCAACTACCTGGACTGGTACTGCTCCATGGGCGAGGGCCTGGTCGATGAGCAGGTGCTGGCAGAGATCGAGGCACTCGGATGGAAGCTGGCCGAGGCCAATCCGCCGGACTGGTAGAAGTCACGCCCTTGCCGGTCGGCTTCATACTCGGTGCCTGGACCAGCCTGGCTCTGCGCGTTCAGGCAACCTTGCCTCCCAGCGTGTTGCGGAGGCTGTCCTTTCCGAACTCGGCAAGTCGGCAAGCCGGCCACCGACGCGCATTCCGGGGTCGCCGCCCTCGGTACGCCCGCAAGGTTAGGCAGTGCCACTGCTCCGGCTGTGGAGCTCAGGGCTCCGACGGGCCGGGCGCCGGGTCCGAGCAGGTCACGTACTGCACGGGATACTGGGGCGTGTAGCCATCCTCCGACAGAAAGGTAGCCGCCTCGGCGATCGCCTGGGCGATGAGCAGGTGGTCGAAGGGGTCTTTGTGGTGCATCGGCAGGGTGGCGAGCGCGAGAAGGTGAGCCGGGTTGATATCCAGCAGCTCAAAGCCCTGCGCCTTCATCTCGTTAAGGATCTCCTGGATGTCGGCCACCAGCTTGCCGACGCGCACCTTCACCAGGATCTCCCAAAGAGAGACTGCCGAGACGAGGATGTCGTTCACCGGGTCCGCTATGAGGTCCCTCGCGTGATTACCAAGCCTCAAGTCATCAGACAGCCACCAGAGCAAGGCGTGCGTGTCGAGGAGAAGCCTCACGCCTCCCCGTTCTCCATAATCGATAGGATGTCGTCGGGTAGGGTGTCGAAGTCCGGGGTCATGCGGATCTTCCCGCGCAGGGTGCCTGGCTGCCGACGGGGCGGCGGCGGAGACTGTGGCGGCTGAACGACCGCAACCACCTCGCCGCGCGACGTCACGAAGAACGAGGAGCCTTGGCGGACTTGGCGCATGTAGCCCAGGAGATTGCCGCGGAACTCGCGCACGCCGACCTTCTGCGGAGGGCGGGGCGGGGCTTTCTCCTGCTCGGCCATGGCGCTGTCTCCAATGTGGGCACTGGATGTGTACGCAATGAAGGCTCAGCGGTCAACGATGTCCCGGAGACCCCAGCCTTGAACGCGACCTCTTCCGGTCCGACTGGCTTGGCGCCTCGGTTCGAAGCAGGTTCTTCGCCACCTTGGGATTGACCCACAAAGACTGGCCAACGGCGTTCGGCACGTTTCAAGCAGCTTGTCCCAGCCAGCTAACTCCTTATCCTTATCCAGGTGATCTTCCCGGCGCTGCCATCCGTGCGGTGATCCGGCCCAGTCATGCCTGCCAAAGCCGGACCCACCCGCCGCCAGCCTCGACCTTGCCGGGCAGCGCCTTAGCCTGTTCCAAGGTCATCCCGCCAGCTGGCGCTACCTCCTGGCCCTGCATCACGTACCAAGCCTCAAGCGGTGTCAGGGCGCCCGGTGGCAGTCAGCCTCAGCAGTAAGCGCCAAGGCCAAAGCCGCAAGAGCCGGCGGTGTCCTCCTCTGCACCTGCCGTGCCGCCACGGGCCACCCGCCCGCTCGACCGCGCCTTGGCCGAACTGAATGGCATGGTCGGCCTCGCCTCGGTCAAGTCCGAAATCCGCAAGCTCATCGACGTGCTGGCGGCGGAGCGGGAGCGCACGAAGCTTGGCCACAAGGGCGAGCCGCCTGCCCTGCACTGCGTGTTCCTAGGCAACCCCGGCACCGGCAAGACCACCGTGGCCCGCCTTATGGGCGAAATCCTGCATGGCTTGGGCTACCTCAAGCGTGGGCACCTGGTCGAGGCCGACCGCTCCACCCTGGTTGCCGGCTATGTCGGCCACACCGCCATCCAGGTGCGGGACACCGTCAACCTGGCGCTGGACGGCGTGCTGTTCATCGACGAAGCCTACAGCCTGGTCAGCGCCACCCCCGGCGGCAGCGGCCCCGATTTCGGCCGCGAAGCCGTGGACACCCTGCTCAAGCTCATGGAGGACCACCAAGCCGGGCTGTCCAACCCAGCGAAGCTGCCGCCAATGTCCCAAGTATCGCGCCGGGGCAGTCTTTGTCGGACGCGCTGGCCGCCCCGACTCCCAACACCGACCGCTTTGGCACCATCAAGCCTGGAACTTAGCCATGACCCGTCCTGCCCTGTTCCTGTCGGCATCCTTGCTGCTTGGCCTTTCGTTTGTCGCAAACGCCCAAACGCCTGCACCGGCAGCAACTTCTCCCGCCCTACCAGCGGCACTGAGCCAGCTTGACCGCATCGAGGGCAAGCTGGACGAGCTGCTGCGCCGGATGGACCAATCTTCCTCACAACTATCCAGGACTGCTCAGGGCGGCGCTGCGGTTCCAGGGTTGCCAACCCCCAACCCGCCCGCTGCCGCCGCCCCTGCGACGTCTGGTGCAGCCTACAGGCCAGGTGCGCTGGCTATTGCCCATGGCGCACCGCGCGACGTGGCCGCGCTGTCGGACGTGCCGCCCGATAGCGTGGGCGGGTTCGTGTATGAGGGTTGGCCCGATCCCCTTCACAGATATCCGCAGCCGCGGCGTGCGCTTCGCCGGCCCGGTCGGCGTCGAGCTGCAAGGCTGGCTGCGCGTCAAGGAAGCCGGCCGCTACCAGATCGGCGCAGACTTGGTGGCCAACTTCAGGGGCGGCGGCCTTGCCCCCACCTGCTACCTGCAAGCCTGGCTGGAAGGGCGCAGCCTTGATGGGCGTTCCGTCCTCGTTAGCCGTCCTGGCAGCCAGGAAGCGACCGTCTCGCTCGTGTTGGGGGCTGACCTGCAGCCGGGCCTTTACCGCTTGCGGGTTTGGATCGCTTGCACCACTGCGTATGGTGCTATCACCACTGCCGAACTGCTGCTCAAGGCACCATCGGAGCTGAATCTCCGCCCTGTCACGGGTAACGACCTGCTGCACCGGGAAGGGTAGATGCCTAACCGCCGGTGCTTCTTACAAACCACTTTCATCACTACGCATTATAGGATGACAGGATTACCTGCTATGCAGATTATGGTCTGGCTACGCGGCAAACTGTCCACAGGTCCAAGTTGTCCACAGCGGGAAGTTCAAGTTCTTCTTTAAGTTCATAGATTCAGGTCCGATTTTTCTTATATTTCTTAATAGGTTACGCAATAGCGTTGCGACAAAACGGGTGGCGTGTTGCGACAAAACGGGTGCAGTGATGCGACTAAACGGGTGCTCTATCGCGACTAAACGGGTGCAGGCCATGGCCGGGCGGTATGGTGTTGCGACGAAACGGGTGCTGACGGTAAGATGCGACGAAACGGGTGCATCAAGGGGCGATGGTGGGTCAGTTACGGCCCGGAAGTGGCTCGGCTGGCCATCACAAGGGCGGTTTAGCCCTGTCCAGGCCCGTCACGAGCCTCCCTTACGGTGCCACTGGAGGGAGCATTGCGACAAAACGGGTGCATCCTCGACGCGACACAGCTTCCTCCCATGTCGCAGCATGTCGCAATGAGCTTGACGCTTGAACAACGAACGAACCTACATGGCATCCCGAAAGCTGCCGAGTTGATCGAGATCACGGGGGCTCATGCCCTCGAAGCGTCTGACCGGGCCATTCTCAACCTGCTATACCAGCACGCCCATGACAGCGGTCGGCTTGGTGACCCGACTGCCTGTTGGGAGCTTCCGATCACCGCACTACGCCCGTCCAAGCACAACGGGACCGACCGCATCCGGGATAGCCTGTCACGCCTGATCTCGGTCCAGGTGAAGGTCGCCTACCGTGAGGCAAAGACTGGCCGGGACCGCATACTGCTGACCCACCTGTTTGAGTCCTTCGACATCCCGGCGGATGAAGGGGTAGGAGGTCCAGTGCGATATCGGGTGCCCATCTCACTGGTTCCCATCCTCGCTGAGTCGTCCCGCTGGGGCCGCATCAAGGCGGAGATCGTCTGCGCTATGACAAGCAAGTATGCGATTGCTTTGTACGAGCTGGTCCAGTTGCGCGGCAACTTGGACCGATGCACAGAACACTTCACGGTCGCACGGTTCCGCGACCTGCTTGGAGTCCCTCCTAACGCTTATGAGCGTGGCAACGACCTCATCAAGCGCGTGATCGATCCTGCCTGCGTCGAGGTAAACGGCCTATCAGAGTTGGGTGTGAAGATCGAAGTCGAGCGGGTCTATTCCAGGGCGCCCATCACTGGCGTGCAGCTTGGCTGGTGGCGGAAGGACGGGGAGGAGTACAGACAAACCTACCGGGAACGGCAACGGTCCAAGCTTGGTCGCATGGCTCGCTTACGCGGGCAGATGCAAACCGACACTCAGGCCCCCATCCGCTTGGGTGCGATCCCCTAGCGTTCGCCGAACGGGTGCTTGCCCCTGGCACGCATGAGCAGATCGACTGCCTCGCCTAGAAGCGCCTGCATGGTTGTGTCCTCATCCAGTGCCATCTGCCGGAGAGCCTTGGAGACGCCGGGAGAGAAGTAGGCGATCAGAGCCTTCTTACCCTGGCGATGCTTCGGGTAGCTCGGCGGGGTTTCCGGTGCGGCAGGTGCGACAACCCTTGGCTCGCGTTCAGCGACATTGGAGAAGGCATTCTTTTTCATGCCTGAGCCTCCAAAGAGATTACCTGATTGCGGGATGGTGGGATGGCGAGCTGTACGGCAATCCATCTCCACAATGCTGCGACCTCCTCTGCAGCCTTGCCGTCCGGCTCAACCTCCTGAACGGACTTGCCGTCGCGCACGGCATGTCGGAAGGCCGCCCGCTCCGCCAGCCGCGCTGGCGCCACTTGCAGCCCAAAACCTTCCACGGTCTCAGCCATGTCCTTGTAAACTGACGTGCCATGTGGCGGGCCAGCGTTCACCACCACGAAGGCCGGCTTGCGAATGTCATTCGCAAGGTCGGCCGTGATCCGGATGGCGTCCAGGTCAAAAGCTGACGGTCGGCATGGGATCAGGACCAAGTCCGCGATGCGCGCGGCCTCCCTTGCCTCGGTTTGGGCCAAAGGAGGGGTGTCGATGACCACGATGTCACCGTCCCCGGCCCTCGCCTGCTCAAGCCTACGGGCAAGCGTGGTTGCCTTTGCAGCGACGACTGCTGGTGGCTCCTCTTTGCGCCACTCACTCCATCGCTCTGCGGTGCCCTGTGGGTCCATATCGAGGATCGCGGCCGACAACCCTGCACGCTCCGCGGCCACGGCTATGTGCAAGGCGAGGGTTGTCTTACCTGCTCCTCCTTTCTGCGACACGATGGCAACAACCTTCACGGCACAATCCTGATTTAGAGATTACCTGATGACGCGCTATGCTGATGACACTATGCACTGCTATCTCCACATCCGGCAATGCTCATGTACATGAGCCAAGCGTGCGGCCTGGATACCAAGCACCCGGGCCGCAAAGCGGCCCGCCGCCCAAAGCGCGACCGTTCCGCTTCCGACCTGTCCGGAGGCGGTTGGGGCGGCCCGCGCCGCCCCTGCCCAGCCCCGGCCTACGCCGCCTCATCGGCCCCCTCCGCCGCGGCGGGCTGGCGCGCGTGCATCCAGTCCGCCGCCTGCTGCGCCTTGGCGGCTGCCGTGAAGATCGCCCGCTTGTCGCCCCTCAGCACCTTCAACCACGACGCGACGTAGGCCGCATGATCCGGCCGCGGCTCGGGGGCCAGCGCGAGGTCGGCGCACAGGAACGCCGCCCCAAGCTCGGCCACCAACTCCTCGACCGCATACGCCTCCTCGCCGAACCGGCCGCGCAGGTCGCGGTTGCACCGGCTGGCGTGCCCCGTCAGGTGCGTCGCCTTGTGCGCCAGGGTGGCATGGTAGGCCACGGCGTCGCGGAACGCCGGGAAGGGTGGCATCCTGATCTGGTCCAAGCTGGGCACGTAGCAGGCCCGGCTGCCGCCGTGCCGGATGTCAGCGTCAAGGGCGGCAAAGAACGCCTTGGCATGGCCGATGCGCTCTGGCTCGGGCAGCGCGGGCAGGGCAGGGGCCTCGTAGCCGTCCACCTGGGCCGCGTTGAGCACGCTGTAGCCGCGTGCGAGCACTCGGGGCCGGTGTCCATTCGCGCCGTCCTGTCCATTGTCGCCGTCCTCACCCTCGTCCGGGCCGTTGACCTTCCAGAACACCACGGGGCTGGACTGCTCGCCCTTCCTGACCTGGGCACCCAACTCGGCCTATTGCCGGTATGTCGCCCGCACTGCGCTCGGGTAGCCCTCGTCCTGCGCCGTGGCCCACAGCACGACGGTGTTGATGCCGCGGTAGGGCTTGCTTGTTACGGCGTTGGCCGGCAGCCGCGGCGCTGCCCCGTCCGCGCCGAGGTGCCAGGGCATCTGCCAGGTGCCGGCCCCGGCCTCGATAGCGGCGGCGATCCGGTCGGTGATGCGCTCGTAGATGTCGGCCCGGTTCTCCTCCTCCGCCGGTGCCTGGGCGGGCACGCGGGCGGGCTTGCGGGCGGTGCTGGCCTTGCGGCTGGTCCGGGTGCTGGTGTTGGTCATGATGGTCTCCCTTTGGCAGCGGAAGCAGCCCCGCTGCTTCCTTGCCCGTCGGCGAGACCGGGTAGAGAGGGGTGTGCATGACGCCGGGCGCGGCCGGGCCGCGCCGGGCGCGTGGCCGCTTGGGGCCATGCGATCCGGGGCGGCCCTGCTGTGCTGTAGGCGGCGTGCAGAAAGGGAACCGTAGGGCGGCGCCCTGTGGTTCCCCTCGTTGGGCGCCGTCTGGCGCCAGAACCCGCGTCAGGGACACTGCCCCGCAGGGCGGAGACGCGCCTTCGCGGCTCCGGGAGCGGAGCGAAGCGCAGCGGGCAGTGGCCCGGCCCCGAAGGGAAGACGCCCAGAACACCGCCCGACCGGCAATCCTTGAAACGGGGTGACGACCCTAGCACTTAGTGCTAGAGGCTACGTGTGAGAGTGTTTGCCTTGCCCCAGGTGACGCGCTTGCTCCGCAAGGAGCGCCTGCCTGACGACGCCCTGTGCACGGCTGCGCGGGAGGTGCTGTCCGGCCGGCTTGGGGCAGGGGAGGCGGACCTTGGCGACGGGCTGTGGAAGAAGCGCCTGGCCCGGCCGGGCAGCGGCAAGCGCGGCGGCTACCGGGCCATTATCGCTTACTGGCGGTCGAGGGAGGACCGGGTGCTGTTCGCTTTTTGTTTTGCGAAGAACGCTGCCTCGACGCTGACGCAGGCCGGGCACGAGGCGCTGGCGAAGACTGCTGCAGCATTCGTGACCACCACGGACGTGCAGCTCGGGGCGCTTCTGGCGGCAGACGACGTGAAGGAGGTCATGTGCGATGGCGGCAAAGGTAACGGCAACGAAGGTGGGAGCGGCGGCGACGAACCGACCGAAGGGGACGAAGGCGATGGAGGGCAAGGTGCGGACGATGGCCAAGGCTCCCGCCCGGCGTCGCCCGGCGCGGCAGATGGTCGAGGATGAGGTGCTTGCGACGGCGCACGCGTTCGGGACGGCGCTGCACCGCGTGGGCACAATGGACGCGACGACGCTGCGCGACCTTGACGCGCTGTGCCTGCCACCGCGGCCTGACTACGGCAGTGCCGAGGTGCGGCGCATCCGGGCGGCGGCACGCATGAGCCAGCCGGTATTCGCGCGCCTGCTGGGCGTGGACAAGTCTGCGGTGGCGCAATGGGAGCGTGGGGCCAAGCGCCCGTCCGGCCCGGCCGCGCGACTGCTGGAGGTGCTCGACCCGGAGAAGGACGAAAGTCCTGTTGTCCAGGTCCGGCGGGGCATGGCGCGTGCCGGCTAACCGGGACGGCCAATCCGGCACAGCCAAGGCAGCCGTTGAACGGTAGCATCAACGTGTATACCGACCTGGGCCGACCGGATGCCGACGGAATGCTGGTCGAGGCGTACCTCGCCAGCCGGATCGGCGAGGTCACCAGAGATCAAGATGCTGGCCTGCCTGACGCAGCTGGGCCGGGACATGCGGATTGTGGTCGGCCTGGCCAAGCGGCGGGCGGGCGCAAATCGTATTGAGGTGCTGTCTGGCTAGGGTGCCGCACCGGCGCTTTCCTGGCGCACCCAGCCCGATCCAGTGTGGGAAGGGACCAGTTCGCTCAATCATACGAGCCGGCGCACAGTTGGTAGGAGGGAGTGGCAGGGTGTGTTTGCCCGCTGATACCTTGGGCGTGTAGCTGCTCAACCCGGTTGAGAGACGAGCTGCCCGCGTAAGGTTTGTTGGATA
>CAXTCN010000052.1:0-29166 GCA_964242575.1 uncultured Acetobacteraceae bacterium
CGCACCAAAACACGCCACTACGACGTTCCCGAAGGCGATTGTGCAACAGGCTCCTTATTGAGAACCTCTTCTGCAAGCTGAAGGAGTTCAAGCGAGTGGCCATGCGAAGCCACAAGACAGACACGAGCTTCGCAGCCATGATCCATCTCGGAGCAGCCGTCACAACTCACGATAACCGAACCCCAACAGGCCCTAGTTCAATGGCGCCGTCACGCTGGCGGTCGCTGTCCGTCCGCTGAGCGGGTCCGTGGCACGGACGGTCCACTGTCCCGGCTTGCCCGGCGGCAGCGCGGCATCCCAAGTTGCCGTGCCGTTATAGAGACGCAACGTACTCGACTGCACGGCTTGGCCGTCCGGGTCCAGCAGCACCATGCGCAACGCCGTGGTTCCGGCCGCGGTGGGTCCGGACAGCGCCGCCTGAACCGACAGCCGCCCCGTCGAAGCGGCCGCGTTGGACAGCACCGGGCCGGGCAGCGGGGCAGGGGACAGCGCCAAGATGGTCGGCGTGATTGGGTCGAGCGCCACTGTCACATGGTCCGTATGCTGGACCGGCCCAGGCGTCCGCATGTCATGCACGAATGCGGCGCTTGGCAGCTTCAGCGTGACCAGGCCCGGTGCGCCCCAAGGGGACGCGGCCTGAAGTCCTACGATGGTGACGCCGCCGTTTTCGAACCGCTGCACGTCCACCCCCGCCGCCACCTCACCGTCCGGCCCCAGCAACGTCAGGCCCGGGCCGGCGCCGGCGGTCGTAAGCAGCGCGGCCAGCGGGGCCAGCATCGAGGGCGCCGAAGGTTCCGCGTCCGGACGCAGCGGTTGGAACAAGCGTGCGACGCCTTGGAGCGCCGGCGTCGCACGCCGCCTGCCGTGCCCATCGAACACGGCAGGCTCGGTATCCGCCAGCACCACGCCGCCGCGGGCCGCAAAACCACGGATTTCAACGACCTCGGCCTCGGACAGCGCGATGGCGTGCGGCAGGACCAGCACGCGCAGCACAGCGTCACGCAGCGCTCCGGCCTCGACGCCCTGGGACGACAGCCAACGCGGCGCAACCCCAAGTTCCGCCAGCCGCCCCGCCGCCTGCCGGCGCGCCGCACGCCAGGCGTTGTCATCGTATTCGCGCTCGGCGTCCCGGTCGGACCAGGCAGCGCCCTTGATGCGATGGTCCAGCATCCACCGCGTGCGGAAACTGGCCTGGGAGTACAGGATCGCCACGGGATCAGTCCGTGGCGCCGCGGCCCATAATGCTGGAGCGATGGCGCGGAACTCGGCCACCAGGCCGGCAAGCTCCCGCCCACGCGGCCCAGGGTTGCCGTCGTCGGCCACTACCGTGTCGGCCTCGTCCCAGACAATGATGCCGCGGTTGCCGCGCAGGAAGTTGCGCCAGTTGGCATGCACCTCCCGCAGGCCGGCGCTGAAGCTGGTACGGAGCGTGATGAGCGCCGGGTCGAAGCTGCGGGCGAGTTCGGGCGCGTTGCCGAAATCATAAATCTCCATGACGTCCACGGCGCCGGCCAGGCGGCCGTAGTCGTAGCCGCCCCAGCCCGGCACCTGGGCGCCCTCGATGGCGGACAGCGCGGTCGGGTCGGCCCGGTGCACCGCGTCGGTGCCGGCCCGGAGCGCGTTGGCGAACGCCACGTCCATCCAGGCCTTGAAGTCCGACCAGGCTGAGAAGTTGTCGTCGGTGCGCGCCATTGCGGCGTCGGTCAGCTCGGGCTGCACCGCCGGCCAGTCCGCGAAGCTGGTGCCCCACTGCCGGTTCAGCGCATCGAGGTCAGGATACTGGGTCCGCAGCCAGGCGCGCATGCCGTCCAGCGACGCCGGCGCGATGTCGGCGTCCCAAGCCGCCGCGAGGTCGCCCACGCCGGGTTCGTCGGCCAGGTTGTAGAACAGTGGCCGGTCTGGCACTTGGCTGCGCACCACATCCGCCAGCCGGGCCTGTATGGCGCCAAGCCAGGCCGGGTCGGACAGGCTAGGCTCCCGCACGAACACGCTGGAATCAGCGGGATTTTGCCGGCGTCGTGCCTTGGCGTCATCGAACCGCGCGGTGACGCTGCGGTCCGGGGTCCAACGGTGATAGGTCGCGTAGAAATCCGTGGCGATGTTCTCGAGGTACCACCGCTGCCCCAGCTCGCGGCGGAGCGCCGTTGCCGCCGGGTCAACCCGGCCGCCACTGCCGTGCACGCGCGTGCCGGTGAACCCCATCCGCGCCAAGCCGGCCAAGCGTGCCGCGGATTGCTCCTGCCACATCAACAACTCGAACTCCGGCCACCGCTCGGCATGGGCCGGGGCCGCGCACAGCAGCGCGCACGCCAGCAGGAAGCGCCTCACCGCACCAGGTCCAGCACGGTCCGTTTGGTGGCGCCAGCAACGCTGCGCAGGCCGGTCTTGGTGTCCCGCAACAGGCTGACAGCCCGGTGACGCCAGGCGCCGTCCGAGGCCACCTCCGCATCGCCGGGCGGCACGATGTTGCCGTCGAGCACGGTGCTGCCCTGGCTCCAGTCGAGTAGGAGGGTCACGGGCCGCCCGGTGCCGTTAATCAGGCGGTTGCGCCGCAGCACCGCCTCCCCGCCCAGCACGCGAACGGCGACGCCGGCCTCACCGGTCAGCTCCAACGTGTTATCCTCCATCAGCAAGTCGTTCGAGGCTTCGATGCCAAGGCCGGGTTTGTCGATGACGACACGGTTGCCGCGCAGTTCCGACCGCAGCGCATCGGTGCGGACCTGCCCGCCCGCGGTTTTGCTGAAGGTGGACGCCGTTACGCTCAACTCTGTTCCTGGACCCACGCGCAACGCGAACGTCGGTTGCTCACCGGCCATGCCGCCGCCCTCGAACACGCAGTCCCGCACGATGGTGCGCCCTGGCCCGCCGCCCGCCAGCAGGCCAACCTGGTTGTTGGTGAACCGCAGCCGCTCGAACGTCGCCGCTCCCGCCTCCAGCCGCACGCCGGCGCCATTGCCGTCCGGCACGCGGGCACGGGTCAGCGTAAGATCCCGGAGCGCGATGCTATCGCCGCGCAGCACGAACAGCGCCTTGCCCTCGCACACCACATCCGTCAGCACCACGCCTGGCGCGCGGCCAGCGATGGTAAGGTTCGATGCCCGCCAGATGGCGCAGTCATAATAGGTGCCCGGCTCGATCAGCACGGTATCCCCGTCGGCGGCCACCGCGGCAGCGGCGGACGGCCGGTCATACTCCTGGCCAGGCCCCACCGACAACGTGCGGGCCCCTGCCGGAGCGGCCACAAGCGCCGCTGCCAGCAGGCCCCATCGCAGGGGCATCAAGGTCAGCGTGCGGCCGTGACCTCGCCGTCGCCGCGCAACGGCTTGGCCCGGCCGGAAATCTGGTTGCCGCGCAGCATCGCCTCAGTCGCCGTCATATTCACCACAAAAAAGGTGTCGTAGCTGCCGTCATTGCGGAACTTATTATTCTCAATCAGGATCTCGCGCGTCGGCTGCGTCACGCCCTCCATGCCGATCATCACTGCCCCGCTACGGTTGTCGGCCTTGGGACCTTTTTCCATCGTGTTGTCCCGCACCAGCACGGAGCCGCCATTCGGCACGTCGACCAGGTAGCTCGCGGTGCCCTCTGGGCCGTCCGTGATGGTGTTGCCCAGCACCTCGGTCCGCTCGGCGCGCGACTTGATGTGATGGCCCGCGCGCGTGTCGGAGAAGCGCGAGCGCTCGACCCGCACCAGCGCCTGCGGGCCGGCGTAGATGCCGTGAGCGCAACTGTTCTCGCAGGTGCCGTTGCGCACGAACTCGCTGTCGCGCACGATGAGTGAACCGCCCGGCACGCCGCCGCCCAGTATGCCGTTCTGGTTGTTGATGAACCGCACGCCCTCCACCACCAGGTTCTTGCCTTCCGCCCGGATGCCCGCGCCGTTGCTGTCCGGCACGCGGGCGCGGGTCAGCGTCAGGTTGCGCACGGTGGTGTCGGTTCCGGTGGTGATGAACAGGGCCTTGCCGCCGCAGGTCTTGTCGCTGATGACGACCTTATCCGCTGGTCCTACGCCCTCAACCGTCAGGTTGTTGGCGCTCCAGGTCGCGCAATCGAAGTATTCGCCAGGCTGGATTTGCACCCGGTCGCCGTCGCGGGCGGCCACGGCGGCGGCGGATGGAAGCGGGTACGCCTTGCCTGCGCCAACCTCAAGCGTTCGGGCCTGCAACGCGAACGGAACCAAGCAGGCTAGGGTGGCCAGACGGAGACGGACGAATGCCATAGAAAAGGCTCCTGTACGGTGATGCACCATAGCCGAAAGTGCTCCGGACCGCAATCAAGGGTCCCAGCGGCCTCGAACCGGGCGCGTGCTAAGCTAACAACTCTTGATTGGGAAGTTATACTGGGATGTGGCTCAATAAGATGTTGTTCACCGGCCGCTACAACTAGGCATTCCCACTAGGCACTTCCATGCCAATGTCGCGGTCTTTATTGATACATGGGTCCAATCACTGCCACGTTATCTCATTTAGCGCCGATTGAGGCACTGTCGCCCGCAGGCCGTTTTAGCTGCAGCCCCGAGCGCTTGCAGTGCGCCACCAACTCGCCCTTCTGGTTATAGGCGCGGTGTA
Organism: uncultured Acetobacteraceae bacterium; assembly: GCA_964242575.1. Taxonomy (GTDB): domain Bacteria; phylum Pseudomonadota; class Alphaproteobacteria; order Acetobacterales; family Acetobacteraceae; genus JANPPS01. The sequence continues at coordinate 4,569 of CAXTCN010000052.1, forward strand.
GAAACGTAACGATACCTGCACTAGGCCGCGACCGGCTCTCGCGCAACTCGACCACCTCGGTCTCCACCCGCACCGTGTCGCCATGGAACAGCGGCTTAGGGAAACGCACCTCGTCCCAACCCAAGTTGGCGACCGCCGTGCCGAGCGTGGTGTCGCCCACCGAGATGCCGACCATGAGGCCGAGCGTGAACGCGCTGTTCACCAAGCGCTGGCCGAACTCCGTGTGTTCGCGGCAGTAATGCTCGTCCAGGTGCAACAGCGCCGGGTTATGGGTGAGCGCGCTGAAGAACACGTTGTCCGCCTCGGTCACCGTGCGGCTGATCGGATGCTTGAACGTCTGCCCGACCGTTAGCTCATCGAAGTAGAGGCCTGGCATGGTGTGCTCCCTTGATGTCGGATCAGGATGCGTCTGCGGAGCAGTTGGTCCGTGCAGGCGTGCCCACGCCGCCACAATGCCTGACAAGGTTACTGGTGCCCCGTACGGGATTCGAACCCGTGTTACAGCCTTGAAAGGGCCGTGTCCTAGGCCTCTAGACGAACGGGACCGCAGGCAGCGCGTAGCCCGGCAAGGCCGGAACGGTCAAGCCACCGCAGCGTCCGCAATGAAGAACCCCGCCGTGACCGTGCCATTCCACTCCTCCGCCCGTAAGTTGCCGGCCAGGTGCAACGGCGCGCCGCGTTCCAGCAGCGCCTCCGCCAACGCGCCCTCGCCGGCGCGGAACAGGATGGTCTTGAGCCGTGGCCCGCCGCCCTCTGCCTGCACGTAGGCGCGGATGGTCTTGCCCTCCCGGCCGATGCGGTCCGCCCGCACCACGTGCGCGCGCGGCAGCACGAAGGTGGGCTCCGCGTTGCCGGCACCGAACGGGGACAGCCGGGCCAACTGCTGCGCCAGGTCCACCGTGGCGCCGGGCACCGCCAGCGTGCCCTCTACATCCAGGTCCGCCACCCGCGGCAACGCCGCCGCGTGGGCCAAGCGGTCATTGAGGAAGTCGTGGAACTCCGCCAAGCGGTCCGCTGGCAGCGAGAACCCGGCCGCCATGGCGTGCCCGCCGCCGGTCAGCAGGAGGCCGCGCTCCCGCGCCGCCATGATCGCCCGGCCCAAATCCACGCCCGGCACCGACCGGCCGCTGCCGCGCACGATCCCGTCCGCCAGCGCCCCCACGCAGACCGGGCGGTTGTGCCGCTCCTTGATGCGGCCCGCCACGATGCCGACCACGCCGGGGTGCCAGCCCTCGCCATGCACCACCATGGCGGCGTGCCCGGCGTCCGCCTGCCGTGCGGCGTCCGCCATGGCAGCGTCCAGCATCACCGCCTCGACCTGCTGCCGGTCGCGGTTGGTGCTGTCCAATGTCTGCGCAAGCGCACGCGCCTCCACCGGGTCCTCGCACAGCAGCAGGCGCAGGCCGAGGTCCGCCGTGCTGATGCGCCCGGCCGCGTTGATGCGCGGGCCGAGCGCGAAGCCGCAGGTGAAGGCGCTCGGCACATCGCGGCTGGCGGCCACGTCCAGCAGGGCGGCGATGCCGGGGCGGGCGCGCCGGGCCATGACGCGCAACCCCTGGGTGACCAGCGCGCGGTTCAGGCCCGTGAGCGGCATCACGTCGCACACGGTCGCCAGCGCCACCAAGTCCAGCATCTCGCGCAAATCCGGCTCGGTCCGTGCCGCGAACCAGCCGGACTTGCGCAGCGCGCGCACCATGGCGATGGCCGCAAGAAAGGCGACCGACGCGGCGCAGACGTGGCCGAGGCCGGAGGTGCAGTCCAAGCGGTTCGGGTTCACCGTCGCCCACACCGGCGGCGGCGGACCCTCCGCCACGTGGTGGTCCAGCACGATCACGTCCGCCCGGTTATGCACCGCCGCCAGCGCCGCCGCCGCCGCGGTGCCGCAATCGACGCAGACGATCAGGGTCGCGCCCTGCGCGGCGAGGCTCAGCAGCGCCGGGCCATTGGGGCCGTAGCCCTCCAGCAAACGGTCCGGCACGTGGTGCAGCACGGTGCAGCCGAGCGTGCGCAGCACCGTCACCATGATGGCGCTGCTGCACGCGCCGTCCACGTCGTAGTCGCCGAACACCGCCACCGTCTCGGCTGCGCGCACCGCGCGGGCCAGGCGCTCGGCGGCGACGTCCATATCCTGCAGCACGGACGGGTCCGGCAGCAGGGCGCGCAGCGTTGGTTCCAGGAAGTGTGCGGCGGTGTCCAGGTCGATGCCGCGCCCGGCCATCAGGCGGCCCAGCATCTCCGGCACGCCGAGCCGCTGGGCGATGCCAAGGCCAACCCGGTCCTCGCCGTCGCGGAAGTTCCAGCGGCGGCCGGTGAGGCTGGCAGCGACGCCCAGCGCTACTCCGGCTGCCAAGTCTTGGTCTCGAAATTGTGGTGCGCCTCGATGTAACGGACCGTTCCGGACTTGCTGCGCATGACGATGGAGTGGGTGTATGCGCCGTGCCCGAACCGCCGCACGCCGCGCAGCATGGCGCCCGAGGTGACGCCGGTGGCAGCGAACATCACGTCGCCCTTGGCCATCTCGGTCACGTCGTACTTGTGCTTGGGGTCGGTCACGCCCATCGACCGCGCCCGTTCCACCTGCGCATCGTCCTCGTACAGCAGCCGCCCCTGCATCTGCCCGCCAATGCAGCGGAGCGCCGCCGCGGCCAGCACGCCCTCCGGCGCGCCGCCGGTGCCCATGTAGATATCGACCCCGCCCTCTGGCAGCGCCGCCGCAATCACCCCGGCCACGTCGCCGTCGCCCAGCAGCATGATGCGGGCACCTGCCTCGCGGCAGTGCGCCAAATGCCGTTCGTGCCGCTCGCGCTCCAACATGCACACCACGATGTCGCCGATGTCGCGCTTCTTGGCCCGCGCCAGGTTGCGCAGGTTCTCGGCCACGCTCGCGTCCAGGTCCACGACCCCCTCCGGCAGCCCGCCGCCGACCGCGATCTTGTCCATGTAGATGTCCGGCGCGTGCAGGAAGTTGCCGCGCTCCGCCAGCGCCACCACCGCCAGCGCGTTCGGGCCGCCCTTGGCGGTGATGTTGGTGCCCTCCAGCGGGTCCACCGCGATGTCCATGGGCGGCCCGCCTGCGCCGACCTTTTCCCCGATGTACAGCATCGGCGCCTCGTCCATCTCGCCCTCGCCGATCACCACGGTGCCCTCGATGGCGACGCTGTCGAACGCGCGCCGCATCCCCTCGACCGCCGCGCCGTCCGCCTCGTTCTTCTTGCCCCGGCCCATCCAGCGGGACGCCGCCAGCGCCGCCGCCTCGGTCACGCGCACCAGGTCCAACGCGAGGTTGCGGTCGTTGCTGATCTCTTGTCGGTTCGACATGCGAAGGTCCTTCATGCAGGTTCGATGCGGATCAACGCCGGCGGCTCCAGCACGCTGTCCAACGCGGCAATGGCGGCGACGGCATGACGGATGGCGGCCTCGTTCGTCTCATGCGTCACCAATACCACAGGGACGGCCTCGCCAGGGGCACGGCCACGTTGCAGCATGCTCTCGAGGCTCACGCCCGCGTCGCGCAGCGCCGCCGCCACGTCGGCGATCACCCCGGCGCGGTCCAGCACCATGAGCCGCAGGTAGTACGCGCCGACATGCGCCAGCATCGGCACCGACGGCAGCGGGCTGAGCGACCCGTTGCCAGCGCCCCACACCGGCGTGGCCCGGCCGCGGGCGATGTCGATCAGGTCGGCGGCCACGGCGCTCGCGGTCGGTCCGGCCCCCGCCCCGCGCCCCTCCAGCATGACCCGGCCGCAGAAGTCCCCCTCCGCCACCACCGCGTTGAACACGCCGTCCACCCGGGCGATGGCGGCGGTGTGCGGCACCATGCAGGGGTGCACCCGGCTCTCGATCCCGGCCTCGGTGCGCCGGGCGATGCCCAGCAGCTTGATGCGGTAGCCCAGCTCGGCCGCGAACGCGATGTCCAGCGCGGACACGCTGCGGATGCCCTCGATGTGCACGGCACTGAAGTCCACCGGCCGGTTGAACGCCAGCGCGGCCAGGATCGCGAGCTTGTGCGCGGCGTCCACGCCATCGATGTCGAACGCCGGGTCGGCCTCGGCGTAGCCCAGGCGCTGCGCGTCCGCGAGCACGTCCGCGAACTCCCGCCCGTGCTCGCGCATGGTGCTGAGGATGTAGTTGCAGGTGCCGTTCAGGATGCCCGCGACCCGGCTGATGCCGTTGCCGGCCAGGCCCTCGCGCAACGCCTTGATGATCGGGATGCCCCCGGCCACCGCCGCCTCGAACGCCAGCGCCACGCCGGCGGCCTCCGCATGGGCCGCAAGCTCCGCGCCGTGCACCGCCATAAGCGCCTTGTTCGCGGTCACCACCGGCTTGCCGGCCTGCAGCGCCGCCTGCACCAGCGCGCGGGCCGGGTTCTCGCTGCCGCCGATCAGCTCGACCACCACGTCCACGGCCGGGTCGGACGCGAGCGCCACCGGGTCGTCGAACCAGCGCAACCCGGCGGTGGAGACGCCGCGGTCCCGGGTGCGGTCCCGGGCGGACACCGCCGTGACAGCAATCGGCCGGCCGGCGCGGGCCGAGACCAAACCCGCATTGTCCCGCAGCAGCCGCAACAGCCCAGCGCCGACCGTGCCGAGGCCGGCGACGCCTACCGAAAGAGGTCGAGTCATTCCGCCGCGATGACCTTATCGTCGGCCGCCGCGACGTTGCTGTCGGCCGCGAGGAACGTCCGGATACTGCGGACCGCCTGGCGCAGCCGTTGGGTGTTCTCCACGAGGGCGATGCGGACATGCGTGTCGCCGTGCTCGCCGAAGCCGATGCCCGGCGCCACCGCCACCTTGGCGCGGGCCAGCAGCAGCTTGGAGAACTCGACGCTGCCGAGGTGGGCATAGCGCGGCGGGATCGGCGCCCAGGCGAACATGGAGCCATCCGGGCTGGGCACGTCCCACCCGGCTGCCACCAGGCCCCGCACCAATACGTCCCGCCGCTCCCGGTACAGCTCGCGCATTTCCGCCACGCAGTCCTGCGGGCCATTCAACGCAGCGGTGGCAGCGACCTGGATGGGGGTGAATGCGCCATAGTCCAAATAGGACTTCATGCGCGCCAATGCCGAGATAAGCCGGGCGTTGCCGGCCGCAAACCCCATGCGCCAGCCCGGCATCGAGTAGGTTTTGGACAGGCTGGTGAACTCGACCGCGATGTCCCGCGCGCCGGGCACCTGCAACAGGGACGGCGGCGGCGCGTCGTTAAAGTAGATTTCGGCGTAGGCCAGGTCCGACATGATGTAGATGTCGTGCCGGCGGCAGAACGCCACGATCTCCCGGTAGAAATCGAGGTCCGCAAGGTAGGCCGTCGGGTTGCTCGGGAAGTTCACGATAAGCGCGGTGGGCTTCGGCACGCTGTGCCGCACGGCCTGGTCGAGGGCGCGCAACATGCTCTCGTCTGGCGTGGCCGGCACGCTGCGCACGCTGGCGCCGGCGATGATGAAGCCGAACTGGTGAATGGGGTAGCTGGGGTTCGGCACCAGGATGGTGTCGCCCGGGCTGGTGATGGCGGCGGCAAGGTTGGCCAGCCCCTCCTTGGAGCCGAGCGTCGCGACCACCTCGGTCTCCGGGTCGAGCGTCACGCCGAAGCGGCGCTCATAGTAACCAGCCAAGGCCCGGCGCAGGCCAGGAATGCCCTTGCTCATGGAGTAGCGGTGGGTGCGCGGGTCCTGCACCGCCTCCACCAGCTTCGCCACGATGTGCGGCGGGGTGCCGCTGTCCGGATTGCCCATGCCAAGGTCGATGATGTCGTCGCCCCGGGCGCGGGCCTGCGCCTTGGCTTGGTTCACCTCGGCGAACACGTATGGCGGCAGGCGACGGATACGGTGGAATTCCTGGGGCATGTGCTCGGCTCGGGTTGATGGCAGGACGATAGCAGAGGGCAGGGGCAAGCCAAATGGGCAACGCGCCGCAAACATCCAGCCGTCGTCGCGGTTAACGGTTTAGCCATAACTGAAGGTTAGTCTCAGCGCTTAGGACAGGGGAGTTTTTGAGTTTGGGTACGATCCAACACGTCGGCCGGGTGTCGTATCAGTCGCATACGCCGCCGCGCACGCAGTCACAGCCTTTCACGCTGCCTTTGATGCCCTCCAGCATGGCTGCAGCCGTCTGTGCCGTCAGGGCCACTGGAATGCAGAACCTGCTTGGCCTGCAGGAGGCGCAGAGCGGCGCCGGATCGATGGCCGTGCCGGCCCGTTATGGACCAAGAGTCGAAACCGACTCGGTCGCCGGTGCTGCAACGAAAGCCGGGCCGCACACCGGGGGCGAGTTCATCGCCGCAGAGTATGACAAGTATATCGGGCACTCGGCCGGCTCCGGCCAGTGCGTCGCCCTTGTGCAGGCCGCCGCGCCGGGCATTGGCCTGACCCGCACCTGGGCGGCTGGCGAGGCGGTGCAGGGCAACACCAGCCTGCAGACTGGCACAGCTATTGCAACGTTTGAGGGCTCGGGCCGTTATGCGAACGCGATGGACGGCAGCAGCCACGCGGCAATCTACCTTGGTCAGGACGAGCGGGGGATGCAGGTGCTGGATCAGTGGGCCGGCAGCGCAGCCGCGGTCAGGACCATCCCGTGGTCCAACCCGAGCGGAGTTGCCGCCAACACAGGAAGCGCGTTCCGCGTGGTGCGTCCGGCTTAATCAAGGCTCAATCAGGAAGGCCCCGGCGCGACGGCCCATTGCCGCCACGTCGTATCGCAAGGCCGACGCAGGCACGCCCGCCCCGGTTAATTCGGCAGCGACAGTCCGCGCACGGCGGAGCGCCAACGGCAGGGCGGAGGCTTGCGCGTCGGGTGCCGAGGACAGCGCGTCGCCGCCGACCGAGATGAGGATGGGGCCGCCAGCCCGGCGCTGCGCCAGGTCGCGCAAGGCAGCGTCAACATTGTCGGACAAGGCTGCGGAGCCGCGCGCAAAGCTGATGGAAACGCTTGGCAGCGGCCGGGGCGTAGCCGGAGCGTAGGCCGTGGCCGGGAGGCCGCGCAGTTGAGGGAAGTCAGGTGCGGCGGTCGGCAAGTCGGGCATGGGGCCACTTTCAATGGCCGACCGCAAGACCCCGGCCGGCGCTGCCGCGGGCGGGGCAGGACGCGCCGGCTCAACCGGAGCGGCAGGCGCCGGCTGCGCAGGCGCCGGTGGGGCCGTAGCAGCCTCAAGCACGGCGACCGACGCTTCCGGGTCTGGCGTCGGCGCTGGGCGGGATGGCGCAGCCGGAGCGCTCGTTGGCGCAGGCGCGGCCACAGTCAGAATCGGATCGCGCTCGTTGTCCCGCCTGGTGCGGTCGCGCTCGGCAATCAACTGGGCGGCCAGGGCGCGGCGGGTCGCGGCGTCCGGCAGCACGGGCCGGGCTGGCACGGATGCAAGGCTGGGATAGGGGTCGGCGACGCCGGGCGGCGGCGGGCGGACTTCGGCGATGCGGCCGCCCTGTAGGCCGTGCCACCAGTCAATCGGCGTGTCGGGCGTAAATTTGCTGTCGTAGAACCGTTCGACCGGGCCACAGCCGGATAACGACAGGGCAACCAGCAGGGCGGACCTGGCATGTGCCATGCCTGCTTGCCCGCGTCCGCGCCGGCTACTAGCTACTGCTCGACTGCACATCGCCGCCCCTTGGTTCCCTTGCGGACCGGTGTAGCCCGGCGTGCGTGCCTTCGGGAAGGATACGTCAATGGCCGAAACCGGCAAGACCGATTTCACGACAAGCCTGGGCTTCAAGCTCACCGACCCCGCCGTGCTGGGACGCTCGATGGCGGACGTCGCCGAACGCTCGCAGCGCCTGGTGAACGAGTGGCTGAGCCGGCAGTCGCACGACGCGCCGGCGTTCGATCCCCTGAACGTCGGCTCCGCTTTCACCGAGATGACCAACCAACTCATGAAAGACCCGGCCAAACTGATGCAGGCTCAAATCGGCTTTTGGCAGGACTACATGACGCTCTGGCAGAATACGACGCGGCGGATGATAGGCATGGACGCAGGCGCGGGCGGCGCTCCGGTGATCGAGGCCGACCCGAAGGACCGCCGCTTCAAGGATGACGCCTGGAAAGAGAACGAGGTGTTCGATTTCATCAAGCAATCCTACCTGCTGTCCGCCCGCTACGTGCAGGACGTGGTGACGCGGGTGGATGGGCTTGATCCCAAGACGGCACAGAAAGTGGATTTCTACTCGCGCCAGTTCATCGATGCGATGAGTCCCACTAATTTCCTGCTGACCAACCCCGAGGTGCTGCGCAAGACCGCCGAGACCAGGGGCGAAAACCTGCTGCGCGGGCTTACCAACTTGCTGGCGGACCTGGAGCGGGGCAAGGGCAAGCTCACGATCAAGATGACGGACCTGGACGCGTTCCAGGTGGGCGAGAACATCGGCGTGTCGCCGGGCAAGGTGATATACCAGAACGAGCTTATGCAACTGATACAGTATTCACCCAGCACCGAGACTGTGCTGAAGCGTCCGCTGCTGATTGCGCCGCCATGGATCAACAAGTTCTACATCCTGGACTTGCGTCCAAAGAATAGCTTCGTGCGCTGGGCGGTGAGCCAGGGGCATACCGTGTTCATGATTAGCTGGGTGAACCCGGACGAGCGCCTGTCCGACAAGGGGTTTGACGATTATGTCTCCGAGGGAATGCTGGCAGCGCTCGACGCGATTGAGCAGGCCACCGGGGAGCGGGAGGTGAACGCTATCGGCTATTGCCTGGGCGGAACCTTGCTGGCCACCACGCTGGCGAGCATGGCCGCCACCGGCGACGACCGGATCAAGTCCGCGACATTCTTTGTGACAATGATGGACTTCCACGAGGCCGGTGAGCTCGGTGTGTTCATCGATGAAGAACAGTTGCAAGCGCTTGAAGACAAGATGCACAAGCGCGGCTTCCTTGATGGTTCGGAGATGTCTACGACGTTCAACATGCTGCGGGCTAATGACCTGATTTGGTCCTTCGTGGTGAACAACTACCTCATGGGCAATGAGCCATTCCCGTTCGACCTGCTGTATTGGAACAGCGACAGCACGCGGATGCCGGCGCGCATGCACTCGTTTTACCTGCGCAAGATGTACCAGGAGAACCTGCTGTGCCAGCCCGGCGCAATCGAGCTGAATGGGCAACCAATCGATTTGGGGCGGATCGCTGTTCCGGCTTACTTCCTGTCCACGCGGGAGGACCATATCGCGCCGTGGAAAAGCACCTATCGTGGTCCCCAGTTGCTCGGCGGCCCCAAGCGCTTCGTGCTGGCGGCGAGCGGACATATCGCCGGTGTGGTGAACTCGCCAGCCAGCGGCAAGTACAGCCACTGGACCAACGACGCGCTGCCAAACGAGCCCGACGCATGGCTAGAGGGCGCGACGGAAATGGCCGGTAGTTGGTGGCCCGATTGGCAGCGATGGATTACGGCGCTGGCCAACAAGCACGTCCCCGCCCGCGTGCCAGGCGAGGGTGGGCTGCCGCCAATCGAGGATGCGCCGGGTTCCTACGTGAAGGTTCGTGCGAGCTGACCAGGTCCTTACCTTGCGACATAGGCAGGAAGTCAGCTCGGCTCCGCGGCTAGTCCGGCCGGCGACGGTTGTTGTCGAACAGCTCCCCAGCCGCGCGCATGGTCGAAACGTTGGCCAGTTGCAGATAGGGCAGGTTCGACAACTGGGCCAATACTTGTTCCCCAGGCTCCTGGAACACCGGCGCGCCCAACTGCGCCACCGCCGCGGGCTGGTTATCGTCAATCAGTGCGTTGGCCGCCCTTATAAGGTGGTCCACCACGGCCTGAGACGACGTGCCGGGCACCACGCCCAGTGCCTGTCGCACCTCGACCCGGCCGCGCAGCAGTTGTTCCTTGGTCAGTGCGCTGACGTTGGCCCAACGCGGGCTCGTGTAGAGTTGCCCGGCGATGTAATCCATGGACGCCGCCGCGCGCGCGGCCTCGATTGGCCGGCCATGCGTGCGGCTAGGGACCGCAAACGCCCACTGCGCCAAGTACACCGCTGTCACATCGGGATCAAACCCGCTGCCAAGCGCGCCAGGCGCCAAGCGTGCGGTGTCTGGCACGAATGGCTGGAACTGGCCGGTGCAGGCCATTGGAAGAACACAGGCAGCAAGCAGCAACAGGCGACGCATCGTAAACCCCGTTCAAGATGCTTCCATAGGTGAGAGCTGGGTTCGGTAACGCACGGACAGTTCAGTGTAGTGCACAGCAATTTGATTAAAGCGGGCACGCTCCTCATCATCCACGTCTCGGATTTTGCGCGCGGGCGTGCCGGCCCACAGCTCATGCCGGCCCAGCCGCTTGCCCGGCGTCAGCAGCGCGCCGGCCGCCAACATGCCGCCCTCCTCGATCACCGCACCGTCCAGCACCGTGGCGCCCATGCCTACAAAAGCCCGGTCCATCAGCGTGCAGGCGTGCACGATTGCGGCGTGGCCTACGGTCACGTCGTCGCCCACCAGGCACGGGAACGCGCCGGCGTTCACGTGCAGGATGCTGCCGTCCTGGATGTTGGACCGCGCGCCGATGCGGATGTGGTTGGTGTCCCCGCGCACGACGCAGCCGAACCAGACGCTGGACTCAGGGCCAAGCCATACGTCGCCGATGACGACGGCGCCGGGCGCGACCCACGCGGCCGGATCGATGCGCGGCGCTATGCCCTCCAGTTCATAAAGCGGCATGCGCAGGCTCCCGGGCCGTGACATCAAGGCCAAGCGTCAGGCGGATGTTCTGCACCGCTGCGCCCGATGCGCCCTTGCCGAGGTTGTCCAGCCGAGCTACCAGGACCGCATGGCCGTGGGCGTCGTTGCCGAACACCCGCAGCTCCATCTTGTCGGTGTCGTTCAACGCGGTCGGCTCCAGCGTGCCCGCGGCTTCGGGCGGCAGCACGCGCACCAGCCCGCCGCGATAACGATCCGCCAACGCTGCGTGCAGGTCCGCGATGCTCGGGCGGCCGGGCAGCGTATCGAGATGCAGCGGCACCGACACCAGCATTCCCTGCCGTACGTGCGCGACCGAGGGGACGAAAATCGGCCGCCGAGTCAAGCGGGCGTAGGTTTGCAGCTCCGGGACGTGCTTGTGCTCCAGCCCCAGGGCATACAGCTCGAACGCCGGGCCGCCAGTGGCCTCGTGCGCCTCGATCATGGAGCGACCGCCGCCGGAGTAGCCGCTGACCGCGTTGACGGACACGGGATGGTCGGGCGGCAACAGCCCAGCGTCCACCAGTGGCCGCAGCAGCGCGATGGCGCCGGTCGGGTAGCAGCCAGGGTTCGACACGCGCTGGGCGCCAGCGATGCGCGCGGGCTGGTCCGCCGACAGCTCCGGGAAGCCATAGGCCCAATCGGGGTCGCACCGGTGCGCCGTGCTGGCGTCCAACAGCTTCGGCGCGCGATTGCCGAGCGACGCGGCCAGCGCCGTGCTTTCCTTGGCAGCTGCGTCCGGCAAGCACAGCACGACCAGGTCCACGGCGGCCATCAGCTCCCGGCGCGCCTCCGCGTTCTTGCGATGCGCCGGATCGATATGGCGCAGCGTCACGCCGTGCACATTTTGCAGGCGCTCGCGGATGCCAAGGCCAGTGGTGCCGGCTTCGCCGTCGATGAACACGGTTGTTTCTGGCATGGATCCCTCCGGTGTAGGACGCAAAAAGGGGCGGCCCGATCTGGACCGCCCCCTTGTAGGCACGCAGGTATGAAGGGGGCGTTACCGCTTGCTGAACTGGAAGCTGCGTCGGGCCTTGGCCTTGCCGTACTTCTTGCGCTCCACCACGCGGCTGTCGCGCGTCAGGAACCCGGCCAGCTTCAACACGCCGCGCAATTCCGGCTCGTAATACGTGAGCGCCCGGCTGATGCCGTGCCGCACCGCGCCGGCCTGCCCAGACAAGCCGCCGCCGTTGCAGGTGCAGAACACGTCGAACGAGTTATAGCGGTCCGTGACCAGGAACGGCTGCGTCAGCAACATGCGCAGCACCGGCCGCGCGAAATAAACGCCGACGCGCTTGCCGTTGACCGTGATGTCGCCCTTGCCAGGCTTGATCCAAACGCGGGCGATGGCGTTCTTGCGCCGCCCGGTGGCATAGCTGCGGCCCAGGGCGTCGCGCTTCGGCTCCCGCTTCGGCGCATCGGGCGTGGTGAACGCGGTGGCGACGGCCAAGTCCTTGAGGTCCGCCAGCGTGCGGGTCTGCGGCTCAGGCGCGGTGTCCTGGACGTTGGGATCGGTGTCGGACACGGTCAGGCCCTCTTGTTCTTAGGGTTCATGGCGGCGACGTCCAGCGGCTGCGGCTGCTGGCCGTCATGCGGATGGGCGGTGCCCGCGTAGATATACAGGTGCTTCATCTGCCGGCGCTGCAGCGGGCCGCGGGTGATCATGCGCTCCACGGCCTTTTCGATGACCCGCTCCGGATGCGCGCTGTCCAGCCGTTGCTGGATGGTGCGGCCCTTGATGCCGCCGGGAAAGCCGGTGTGCTTGTAGAACACCGACTGCGTCGCCTTGTTGCCGGTCACCCGCACCTTCTCGGCGTTCACCACCACCACGTTGTCCCCGCAATCGACGTGCGGCGTGAACTGCGGCTTGTGCTTGCCGCGCAGCCGGGTGGCGATGATGGACGCGAGGCGGCCCAGCACGAGGTCCTCGGCGTCGATCAGCGTCCAGCGCTTATCGACCTCCGCCGGCTTCAAGGAAACGGTGGTCTTCATCGTAAAGGTCCCAACTGGATCAGAGCGCGCCATATGCCCCGTACCCCTTGCAACGTCAAGGGTTTCGGCCTGTGGTAACATGATACCACAGCTTTGCACCCGACCTGGCCCGGCGTAAACCAGGCGCATGGATACCTCCCCAGTCCACGTCATCGGCGCCAGCGGCCGCTCCGGCCTGGCGTTGTGCCGGTCCCTGCTGGCGGACGGCGTGCCCTATATGCCAGTGGTGCGCAGCGCCGAACGCTGGGCGGCGGTCGGGCTGTCGGGCAGGGCGCGCATCGCCGACCTGACCGGGGCCGGATTGCCGGAGGCGCTGGCGGACGCACAGCGCATCGTGTCCTGCGCCCACGCGCGGCACCTCCCCGCCATCCTGGACGCAAGCCGCGGCGGACGCATCGTGGCCCTCGGCAGCACGCGGAAGTTCACCCGCTGGCCGGACGAGCACGGGCGCGGCGTGCTAATGGGAGAGGCCGCGTTGCTGGCGTCCGGCCGCGACGGGGCCATCCTGCACCCGACCATGATCTACGGCGCGGCCGGCGAGGACAACGTGCAGCGCCTGGCGGCTCTGCTGCGCCGCTTGCCGGCCGTGCCGCTGCCGGGCGGCGGGCGGGCGCTGGTGCAGCCCATCCACCAGTCCGACGTGACCCGCTGCCTGCGCGCGGCATTGGACCGGGCCTGGGCCGGGCCGCACGCCGTGGTGGTCGCCGGGCCAGAGCCTTTGCCATATGCGTCGTTCGTGCGGGCGGTGGCGGTGGCGGCCGGGTTGCGGGCGCCGCGCATCGTGCCGGTGCCTGCCGGCCTGCTGCGGGCGTTGGCGCCGCTGACTTGCCTGCCTGGCCTTCCCCGTATCCGCACGGACGAGCTGCGCCGGTTGATGGAGGACAAGGCGTTCCCCATCGACGAGATGCGGCGCATGTTGGACATCGCCCCCATATCCCTCAGCCAAGGCCTAAGCCTCACTTTTGGAGTTGCCTGACATGCCGGTCATCAACCGTATCGCCGAGTTCCACGCCGACATGACGGCGTGGCGCCGGGATTTGCACCAACATCCCGAGCTGGCGATGCAGGAAGCCCGGACCTCAAGCGTGGTGCAGCAGCGCCTGCGGGAGTTCGGGGTGGACGCCGTGCACGCTGGGCTGGCCGGCACCGGCGTGGTCGGCGTGATCCACGGCCGGGAGCCTGGCGACGCGATCGGCCTGCGCGCGGACATGGACGCGCTGCCGATCCACGAGGAGACCGGCGCTCCCTACGCCAGCCAGACGCCCGGCGTCATGCATGCCTGCGGCCATGACGGGCACACCACCATGCTGCTGGGCGCAGCGCGGTACTTGGCCGAGACCCGCAACTTCGCCGGCACCGTCTACGTGATCTTTCAGCCAGCCGAGGAACTCGGCGGCGGCGGACGCATGATGGTCGAGGAGGGGCTGTTCCAGCAGTTCCCCATGCGCCAGGTGTTCGGCATGCACAACTGGCCGACCTTCCCGGCCGGCACCTTCAAGTGGCGGGACGGCCCCGTCATGGCGGCCGTCGCGGACATCACGATCATCGTGACCGGACGCGGCGCGCACGGGGCGCAGCCCAACAACGGCATCGACCCGGTGGTGGTGAGCGCCGCCATCGTCCAGGGCCTGCAAAGCCTGGTGGCCCGCAACATGGACCCGGTCGACACCGGCGTCATCACCATCGGCAGCATCCAGGGCGGCATGGCCCACAACGTCATCCCCGAGACCGTGCGCATGCTCGGCACCGCCCGCTGGTTCAACCCGGCCGTGGGCGACCTGCTGGAGGCCGGCGTCCACCGCCTGTCAACCAGCATCGCCGAGGGCTACGGTGCCACCGCCGCCGTCAAGTTCGTCCGCAGCTACCCCGCCACCGTGAACGACCCGGCCGCCATGGCACAGGCGCGCCAAGCCGCCATCACGGTGCAGGGCGACGCACGGGTCGTGCACATGGACCAGCCCAGCATGGGCGGCGAGGATTTCAGCTTCATGCTGAACGCGAAGCCGGGCGCTTACATCATGCTCGGCGCTGGCCGCGGCGACGGGGACGCCGGGGTGCACCACCCGCGTTACGACTTCAACGACGACATCCTGCCAGTGGGAGCGTCGTACTGGGCGACGCTCGCGGAGCAACTGCTGCCCCGGGGCTGAGCTGGCCGGGATCACGCCCCGGACCGCTGAGGCCGGGTGCGTGAACGCCCGGTGCGTAGCCGGTTTCGGATTTTATTGGATGCTGGGGCGAACGACGGGTCTCGAACCCGCGACATCCAAGACCACAACCTGGCGCTCTACCAACTGAGCTACGTCCGCCACAGCAGGCGGCGGTGTAGGGCGGCTAGGCCGTCGCCGTCAACCTCGATGTGGCCCGCGACGCAATCTGAGCGGCGAAGTACCGGGACAGCCGGGCTATGGCCTCGTCCAACACGCTGTCCTGCTTGCAGAATGCGAACCGCGCGTAATGGCTGGGCGCCTCCCCTTCGTAAAAGGCCGACAGCGGGATTGCGGTGACGCCGGCGTGCTCGGTGATGTGCCGGCAGAACGCCATGTCGTCGCCTGCGAAGCCAAGCGGGCTGAAATCGGCGGTGACGAAGTAGCTGCCCATCGATGGCAGCACCCGGAAGCCGACCGCCGCAAGCCCGGCCGAAAGCCGGTCCCGCTTAGCTTGCAACGCAGACGCCAGGCCAGCGAAGTAGGCATCGTCCTTGCCCAGCCCCATCGCGACCGCGCGCTGCAAGTTGGGGGGCGTGGTGAAGGTGAGGTTCTGGTGCGCCTTGGCCACGACCTCGCACAGCGCTGCCGGCCCGGTGACGTAGCCGATCTTCCAACCCGTCAGGCTGAACGTCTTGCCGGCGCTGCCGATGCGGAGGCACCGATGCCGCAGGTTCGGCAGCGTCATAAGCGGAATGTGTCGCCAGCCGTCGAACGTCAGGTGCTCGTATACCTCGTCGCACACGGCATAGGCGTCGTGCTTCGTCAGCAGCTCGCCAATGAACGCAAGCTCGGCGGCGGTGAACACCTTGCTGGCCGGGTTCATCGGCGTGTTCAACAGGATCGCCTTGGTCTTCGGCCCGAATGCCGCCGCAAGCTCGGCCCGCGGCAGCTCCCATTTTGGCGGGTTGAGGCGCACCAGGCGCGGCACCGCGCCGAGCATCCGCACCACGGGGAGGTAGGTGTCGTACATCGGCTCGATCAGCACGACCTCGTCGCCCGGGTTCAACAGCGCCATGAGGCAGGCGGTGATGGCCTCGGTGGCGCCGGAGGTGACCACGACCTCGCTCAAGGGATCGACCTCAAGGCCGTAGAAGCGCCGGTTCGCCTCAGCGACCGCGGTCCGCAACTCCGGCGTGCCGGTCAGCGGTGGATACTGGTTGCGCCCGTCCTGGAGCGCGTCGGCCGCCGCCTGGATCACGTCGGCCGGCCCATCGGTGTCGGGGAAGCCCTGGCCGAGGTTGATGGCGCCGTGCCGGGTCGCGAGGGCGGACATCACGGTGAACACCGTCGTTCCCATAGCGGACAGCAGTTGGTTTGCGGGCTTCAACGGGCATAGCCTCCGGTCTGAGGTCAGGATAATGGGCGGTGTCCGCGCCCCATCAACCTGCTTACCCCGCAGGCAGCGCAGCGGCGTTGGTGCCCAATAACCACGCAAGGCGTGCGGGCGCTCCAGGATTGCCCGTTGGCACGCCTCATGCAACCCTTTGGCACCGTCCCGCCAGGCGACGGACATGGGCGGGGGACGCGTGAAAAAAATCGAGGCGGTGATAAAGCCGTTCAAGCTGGACGAGGTGAAGGAGGCGCTGCACGAAGTTGGATTGCAGGGGATCACGGTCGTGGAGGCCAAGGGGTTCGGGCGGCAGAAGGGCCACACCGAGCTGTACCGCGGCGCCGAATACGTCGTGGACTTCCTGCCGAAGGTAAAGATCGAGGTCGTGTGCGAGGATGACGTGGTGGAGCGCGCGGTGGAGGCTATCGTCAACGCCGCCCGCACCGGCCGCATCGGCGACGGCAAAATCTTTGTGAGCCAGGTCGAGGAAGTGGTCCGCATCCGCACCGGCGAGCGCGGGCACGACGCGATCTGAACAAGCACGGCAATGACGCATGGCCGCGCAGGGCGGCCGGGTACAGACAGGGATAGAGAGCGCATATGGCAGACGAGACTGGCAAGGGCACCGTCGCCCACGTCATGGAAATGATGCAGGAGAACGCGGTCGAGTACGTGGACCTGCGGTTCACCGACCCGCGCGGCAAGTGGCAGCACACCGCGCAGCATGTCTCCACCATCGACGAGGACGCGTTCCGCGATGGCATCATGTTCGACGGATCGAGCATTGCCGGGTGGAAGGCAATCAACGAAAGCGACATGATCCTGATGCCGGACCCGGCCACCGCGGTCATGGACCCGTTCGCGGCCAAGCCGAGCCTGATTCTGTTCTGCGACATCTTCGAGCCGAGCACCGGCCAGCCCTACGGGCGGGACCCGCGCAGCACGGCGAAAAAGGCCGAGGCCTATGTCGCATCCAGCGGCATCGGCGACACCGTGATGGTCGGCGCCGAGGCCGAGTTCTTTATCTTCGACAGCGTGCGCTTCGGCACCGGGCCGAACTTCGGCAGCTTCCAGGTGGACAGCGTCGAGGGTCCCGGCGCCAACATGAAGGACTACCCCGAGGGCAACATGGGCCACCGGCCCGGCGTTAAGGGCGGCTACTTCCCGGTGCCGCCGGTGGACAGCGAAAGCGACCTGCGCGCCGAGATGCTGTCCAGCATGGGCGAGATGGGCCTGCCAATCGAGAAGCACCACCACGAAGTGGCGCAGAGCCAGCATGAGCTTGGCACCAAGTTCGGCACGCTGGTCACGATGGCCGACCAGATGCAAATCTATAAGTATTGCGTGCACAACGTCGCGCACAGCTACGGCAAAACCGCGACATTCATGCCGAAGCCGATTTACGGCGACAACGGCTCTGGCATGCATACGCACCAGAGCATCTGGAAAGACGGCAAGCCGATGTTCGCCGGCAACGGCTATGCCGACTTGTCGGAGATGTGCCTGTACTTTATCGGCGGCATCATCAAGCACGCCAAGGCCTGCAACGCCTTCACCAACCCCAGCACCAACAGCTACAAGCGCCTGATCCCCGGGTTCGAGGCGCCGGTGCTGCTGGCGTACTCGGCGCGCAACCGCTCGGCGTCGTGCCGCATCCCCTACACGACCAACCCGAAGGCCAAGCGGGTCGAGATACGGTTCCCGGACGCGACGGCCAACCCGTACCTGTCGTTCGCCGCGCTGCTGATGGCCGGTCTGGACGGGATCAAGAACAAGATCCATCCGGGCGACCCGATGGACAAGGACCTGTATGACCTGCCGCCAGAGGAATTGAAGGGCATTCCGACGGTGTGCGGCTCGCTGCGTGAGGCGCTGGGGGCGCTTGAGGCCGACCACGAGTTCCTGTTGGCGGGGGACGTGTTCAGCGCCGAACAAATCCAGAGCTACATCGAGCTGAAGTGGACCGAGGTGTACCGCTTCGAGCACACGCCGCATCCGGTCGAGTTCGAGATGTACTACTCGGCCTAATAGGGAATCCGTTCTCCCTCCTTCGTATCTGAAGGAGGGAGACCGTCGCGCCGCGGCGTCCGGTCCATGGCGCCGCTGCCTCCTGAACCTTGGCCCCGGTATTGCATACGTGGGGGCGAACGCGCCCAACCCATTGAGAGCTGACCCTTATGCATCTGTCTGTTCCCGTCCTGCTTTCCGGCGCCATCCTCGTGGCTGCCAGCGCCACCCAGGCGCAGCTTGCCTCCCCTCCCGAACAGACCGGGCTGCCCGGCAACCCGGCGGTCGCGCCCGCTGAGCCGCCCTATGTCGCTCCCGCCAATTTCAGCGAGTGGTCCAGCAGCATCAAGCTTGGGTTCCAAGGGCAGGCCGGCATCGTGGTCAACACCGCCGACCCAAACAACCGCCGCAACTTCGGGCAACTGTTCACTGACAACTCGAACCGCCCGGTGCTGAACCAGTTGCTGGCGACCGTGAGCCGGGATGTCGATCCAAAGGCCACTAGCAACGATTTCGGCTTCAAGTTCCAGGTGCTGTACGGCTCGGATGCGCGCATCACTCACACGCTGGGAGTGTTCGATCAGCTCATCCACGACCGCAACCAACTGACCATCATGGAGGCGAACGTGACCGCGCGGTTTCCGAGCGTGTTCGCGAATGGGCTTGACGTGAAGGCCGGCATTTACCCCACGCCGCTTGGCGTTGAACTGATCGACCCGAAGAACAACGCTTTTTATTCGCACTCCTATATTTTCAACTACGGCCTGCCGTTCAAGCATACCGGCGTGCTCGCCACCGCGCACGTTTCGGACATGGTGGACCTCTATTTCGGCGTGGACAGCGGCACCAACACCGCGATTGGCTACGGTACGGGCGACAACAACAACCGGCCCGGCGGCATTGCCGGCATCGGGCTGAACCTGCTGGGTGGGAAGCTCACTGTCCTGGCTCTTACGCATATTGGCCCGGAGAACTCGCGCCGGAACACGCCGTTCGCCAACGACTCGCTGCGTTACTTCAACGACGTGGCGGTGGTGTGGAAAGCGACCGACAAGCTCACCCTGACCACGGAAGCGAACTTCGTGCGTGAGGAGGGCTTTCGCGCCGAGGCCTGGGGCATCGCGCAGTATGCGTCCTACGCCATCAACGACCAACTCACTCTGAACGGCCGGGCGGAGATTTACCGCGACAACTCCAACTTCTTCGTCGCCAACCCGGTGGCCGAGCGCGACTACGCGAACCTGCAGCGCGGCGTGTTCTCCCGCTTCATCTTCGCGCCCAAGGCCACCACGTACTCCGAGTTCACCCTGGGCGTGACCTACAAGCCGGCTGGTTTGCCGGAGAAGCTCAGCACCGCAATGATACGCCCAGAGCTGCGCTATGACCGCACGCTCAACAACAGCCGCGCCTTCAATGACGGCAGGGACCGCGGCGCGTTCACCCTGGCAGCGGACATCGTGCTCGGCTTCTAGCGCCACTTGCGGGAGACCGAGCTATACCCCGCCGTCAAGCGGTTCCTGGCGGCGCGGGGCTACAAGGCCAAGGGCGAGGTCGGTCACTGCGACGTCGTGGGCGTGAAGCCCGGCGAGCCGGCCATGCTGGTCATTGTCGAACTCAAGCTGGGCTTCACGCTCGACCTCGTGCTGCAAGGGATTGAGCGGCTGGCAAGCGCAGACGAGGTCTGGCTGGCCGTCCGCGCGACCCGGCGTGGCCGCGACCGTGACCGCCGCGCACGCCAGCTCTGCCGGTTGCTGGGGTTCGGCCTGCTGGCGGTGCACATGGCGCGCGGGGATGCCGAAGTGCTCGCGGAACCAGAGGCGTACCGGCCGCGGGCGAACCTGAAGCGCCGCCGGGCTTTGCTGTTGGAGCATGGTGCCCGGCGCGGCGACCCGTCCGCTGGCGGCACGCGGCGCGAGCCGATCGTCACCGCCTACCGGCAAGAGGCTCTGGCGTGCGCGCGTGCGCTGCAAGCCGGGCCGCAACGGCCACGGGACTTGAGGCCGGTCGCGCCGCGAGCGGCCTCGATCCTGCAAAGCAACGTTTACGGCTGGTTCGAGCGGGTGGAGCGGGGAGTTTACCGCCTGACGCCGTCCGGGGGCACAGCCCTCGCACGGTGGCCCGAGGGCTAAGTGCCATCAGGATGGGGCAAAGCCTTGGACGAGGCTGCCTGAAACCAAGCGCCAGCCGTCGACCAAAACGAAGAAGATCAGCTTGAATGGCAGCGAAACGGCGTTCGGCGGAAGCATCATCATGCCCAAGCTCATAAGAACGCTGCCGACGACCAGGTCTATCACCAGGAACGGCAGATAAAGCAGAAACCCCATCTCAAACGCCCGGCGCATCTCGCCAATCATGAACGCTGGAACAAGGGCGCGCCACTGCGTTTCATCAGGCGTCGGCGGCGGCGGAAGCTGGGCCAGGTCGAGGAACAACTGCAAGTCGGCGCCGCGCACGTTCGCCACCATGAAACGGCGGAATGGCTCGGCCGTCAGCCGGAGGCCGTCCATCTCGCCGACCGTGCCCTGCGTCATCGGCAGGATGCCGTTCAACCAAGCCTGGTCCATGGCGGGCTGCATGACGAAGTAGGTCAGGAACAGGGCCAGGCCGATCAGCACGGAGTTGGGCGGCGTGCCTTGCGCGCCGATGGCGCTGCGCAGCAATGACAGCACGATCACGATCCGGGTGAACGCCGTTCCCATGACCAGCAGGCTAGGCGCCAGGGACAGCACCGTGAGCAGGGCGGTCAACTGGATCAGGCGTCCGGTCGCGCCAGCTTGGCCCGCTCCGCCGATGTCGATGTTGATGGATTGGGCATGCGCCTGGCCCGTGATGAGCATCATGGCCGCCAGCAGCGCGGTGCAGGCCAAAACAGTCCATGTCCGACGGCCCGTCACGACGCCAGCGCCCCGGTTGCGACACCCGGCTCGGGCAGCCATCCCAGCATCTGTTCTGACGCGCCGCCGGTGAGCACAAGCAGCTCACGCTTGTCGCAAACGATCACATAGAGCCGGCGGGTCCTGTCGAGGGCCAGCGTCTCGCGGACCTTGAGCCGCTGACCGGTTTGAGGCTGCACGAGACCTGCGGCGCGTAGCCCGCGGGCCACCACCAAAATAAGGCACAAGACCCCACCCAGCGCCGCGACGCCAATTAGGATAGTTGAGAGCGAGATGGGCATGTTGCGGCCTTTTGCCGAGAGGAAGCGAGGGGTGCATGGCGAAGGGCTTCGCCAAGCACGGCGCAGTCAGCCAGCAGCACGGCCAAGGCGGACCGGAGCGCGTGGCTGTGCAGCGGCGGAAGATCGAGCGCTTTTGCGCAGATCAAGCCGACAGCGTTGTCTAGGCCGGACAAATCCAACGGCCGGTCCGCTTTGACCAGCGCGCCCGCGATGCGAATAGTGTGTTGCGTCCGCGCGACCAGCGTCAGGATTTCGGCAACGCCCGCATCAGGCGCCGCGCCCTCAAGGGTGAATGGCGCGGCGGCAAGCTGGTTGTGATTTACGGACTCGGTCATGGGGCCATAATGACGCCCGGATGCTAAGGAATAGTTAACAGGCTGACCCGTTAGGACCGAACCGATTCCACTCTCCCAGCCTGCTTCGCAACTCCAAAGCGCTCCTCCAACCTCCGAAGCGCTACGGACCGCGCCGCGTTCCGGCTGGCGCGATGCCGAACGGGCGCGCGCCGAGGGACGCGTGCACGATGCCATCGACGCCTGGCGTGCCCTCCTTGTGCATTATCCCGACGACGGCGCCTTAGCCCTCCAACTCAAGCAGGACCTGAAAGCCGCCCTCCACTATCCTGACTCCGACCCGCAGTTCCGGCGCGCCGCCCGCAACCTGCCGGACGCGGAGTGGCTTGCGCACTACACCGCCCTCTATGCCTTCCACGGCAGCGACCTTGACATCCTGGACCGGCGCGGCCGTGCCCTATTGGCGCAGCGCCCCCATGACCCGGCGCTGCATGCCCTGCTGGGCGATGTCGCGCGGCAACGGCGGGACTGGCCAGCCGCCGAGGCGGCGTTTGATGACGCCCTCAAATACGCGCCGGACAACCTTGAGTACCGCGCCAAGCGCGACGCCGCCCGCCGCTACCGGCGCGTTGCCCGCACCCTCACCGCTTCGGCCGGGCACCCCTACGCGGTCGCGGTCGTGAACCTGGACCGCAACGCCGAGCGCTGGCACGAACTGACGCGGCAGTTCGCCGGCTGCGCCGCGCCGCTGCATTGCATTCCGGCCGTGGAGGGCAGCCGCTTGCCTCCCGCCGCCGTCGCGCGCCTGGCCGGACACGGCGACGCGCCCCGCGGCACGCTCGGTTGTTTCCTGAGCCATGCCAGCGCCTGGCAGGCCATGCTGGACCAGGGCTTGTCCAACTGCCTGATCGTCGAGGACGACGTGATTCCGCTGCTGGACCTGCCAGCCGGCCTCGGGGCGCTGAACCTGCCGGAGCAGTACGATCTTTGCTTCGTGAACGACCGCCTGGAGCCGCAGCGGGACGGGGACGGGTTCACCGTTCACCCGCTCACGGCCGTCATGCAGGGCTTTCCGCCAGATGACAACGCGCCCGGCGGCGACGGCTACCTGATCAGCCGGGCCGGCGCGGCCAAGCTGCTGGCTTGGGTAGCCGAGGACGGGTTCAGCGACGACGTGGACTGGCGCCTGATCGCCTACGGCCTCACGCCAAACCAGGTTGAACGGCTGCCGCGCCACGGCCACGCCTGGGCTTTCCTGAACCGCTTGCAGCACATCCCGCGCCGCCCGGACCGCCTGTCGGCCTACGTCCTGCACCCCGCCCTAATCCGCACCGTAGGCGTCAGCAGCGACCGCGAGGACCAGAACCGGTTGGCCGAAGGCCGCAGGTAGGCTATTCCCGGCGTCATGGTGGAACGGGTCGAGTGCGTGGTGGTTGGCGCCGGGGTGGTCGGGCTTGCGGTGGCGCGCGCCCTGGCGCTGTCCGGCCGCGAGGTATGGGTGCTGGAGGCCGCCGACGGCATCGGCACGGGCGCGTCGTCCCGCAACTCCGAGGTGGTGCACGCCGGCATCTACTACCCCGCCGGCAGCCTCAAGGCGCGCTTCTGCGTCGAGGGCAAGGGTATGCTTTACGACTACTGCGCCGAGCGCGGCATCCCGCATAGCCGCCTGGGCAAGCTGATCGTCGCCGCTGAGGAAGCGGAGGTCCCGGTGCTCGACACCATCCGCGCCAAGGCCGCGGCCAACGGCGTCAACGACCTGGAGTACCTGCCCAGCGCCGAGGCGCAGCGGCTTGAACCCGCGCTCCGCGTGGCAGGCGCGCTGCTATCGCCCAGCACCGGCATCGTCGACAGCCACGCGCTGATGCTGGCGTTCCAGGGCGACGTGGAGAACGCCGGCGGCGCGGTGGTGTGCCATGCCCCGGTGCTGGGCGGCGCGGTGCAGAAGGGCGGGTTTCGATTGAACATCGGCGGGGACGAGCCGATGGAGCTTGAATGCGAGGTGCTGGTGAACGCCGTGGGCCTGCGCGCGCCGGACATCGCGCGCGGCATCGCCGGCATTCCGCCGGACAGCATCCCGACCGCGCATTTGTGCAAGGGCAGCTACTACTCCCTGGTGGGCCGCGCGCCGTTCCGCCGGCTGGTGTACCCAGTGCCGGAGGCGGCCGGGCTGGGGGTGCACCTGACCTTGGACCTGGGCGGGCAGGCACGGTTCGGGCCAGACGTGCAGTGGATCGAGGCCGAGGACTACGACGTGGACATCCGCCGGGCCGACGGGTTCTACGCCGCCATCCGCCGTTACTGGCCCGGGCTGCCGGACGGGGGCCTGGCGCCGGGCTATGCCGGGATCAGGCCCAAGATCAGCGGCCCTAATGAGCCTGCCGCCGACTTCATGGTGTCCGGGCCGGCCGTGCACGGCATCGGCGGCCTGGTGAACCTGTTCGGCATCGAAAGCCCCGGCCTCACCTCGAGCATGGCGCTGGCCGCGCATGTCGAGGGCCTGGTGAACCGGCGCAACGAGGGGTAGCGTGCTTGCCTCCGGGGGAGTGACGCGATGCGGGTGAAGCTGGCTGCCTTGTTGACCGCAGCCGCGCTGTGCGGCCCGGCACGCGCGGACCTCGCGGTATCAAGCAACGACTCGCACACGGTGCTGAACGACGGCGTGCAGGTCGCGCCGCTCAACGCGGCTCCGGACACCCTCACCATCATCGACCTCGCGGCTTACCCGCCCAGCATCGTCGGCCATCTGGACGTGCCCGGCAGCGTCGTGGGGCCGCCCACCGCGGTCGCCATCGCCCGGGACGAGAGCTTCGCCATCGTCACCTCCGCCACCAAGGCGGACGCGGCCGGACCTGCCGGCATCGGGCGGGATGACCGCGTTTCGGTGATCGACCTAGTACCTCTGCACAGAGGTTTTGACTGTTTGAGCGTATCCAGGATTGAGC
>CAXTCN010000053.1:0-28761 GCA_964242575.1 uncultured Acetobacteraceae bacterium
TTGGCCTCGATGGCGTCGGCGATGGCCGGGTCGAGCGGGCCGGAGTTGCCGATGCAGGTCGTGCAGCCGTAGCCCACGAGCTGGAACCCCAGCGCATCCAGGTCCATGCTCAGCCCGGACTTGTCCAGGTACTCCGTCACCACCTGCGATCCCGGTGCCAAGGACGTCTTGACCCAGGGCTTCGGCGTGAGGCCGAGCGCCCGCGCCTTTTTCGCCACCAGCCCCGCGCCCAACATCACGTAGGGGTTGCTGGTGTTGGTGCAGCTTGTAATGGCCGCGATCACCACGTCGCCGTGGGTGATCTCGTAGTTCTTGCCAGCCACCGGCACGCTGAGGTTGGCGTCGTTCGCCGGCACGCCCAGGCCCTTGGTGAGGTCCGTGCGGAACGCGCTGGAAGCGTCTCTCAGCAGCACCCGGTCCTGTGGCCGCTTCGGCCCGGCGATGCTCGGCATCACGGTATTTAGGTCAAGCTCGATAACGTCGGTGTACACCGCATCCAGCGTGTCCCCGTCCACCCACATGCCCTGCGCCTTGGAGTATGCCTCCACCAGCGCGATCCGGTTCTCGTCCCGGCCGGTCAGGCGCAGGTAGTCGAGCGTGGTGCTGTCCACCGGGAAGATGCCGCAGGTCGCGCCGTACTCCGGCGCCATGTTGGCGATGGTGAGCCGGGTGGACACCGACAGCTCGGCCAGGCCCGGGCCGAAGAACTCCACGAACTTGCCCACCACGCCCTTTTTACGCAGCATCTGCGTGACGGTCAGCGCGAGGTCGGTAGCCGTGCTGCCCTCCGGCAGCGCGCCGGTAAGCCGGAAGCCGATTACGTCCGGAATCAGCATGGCGATTGGCTGACCGAGCATCGCCGCCTCCGCCTCAATGCCGCCGACGCCCCAGCCCAGCACGCCGATGCCGTTGGCCATGGTGGTGTGGCTGTCGGTGCCGAACAGGGTGTCCGGGTAGGCGAACGTTTTGCCCTCGACGTTGGCGGTCCACACCGTCTGTGCGAGGTACTCGACGTTCACCTGGTGGCAGATGCCGGCGCCGGGCGGCACCACGCGGAAATTCTGGAACGCCGTCTGGCCCCAGCGCAGGAAGGAGTAGCGCTCGCCGTTGCGGGAAAACTCGGCGTCCATGTTCTGGTGCAGCGCGTCCGGCGTGCCGGACACGTCCACCATGACGGAATGGTCAATCACCAAGTCCACGGGGATGAGGGGGTTCACCTGGTCGGGGCGTCCGCCGAGCGCGGTGATGCCGTCGCGCATGGCGGCGAGGTCCACGACGCCGGGCACGCCGGTGAAGTCCTGCATCAGGATGCGCGCCGGGCGGAACGGCACCTCCCGCGTGCTGCTGCCGGTGCGGGCCCACTCGCCCAGTGCTCGGGCATCGCTCACGGTGTAGCTGCCGCCGTTCTCGAAGCGCAGCACGTTCTCCAGCAGGATCTTGAGGCTGACCGGCAGCTTGTCGGCCGGCTCGCCCAGCGCCTTTGCGGCTTCCGGCACGGAGTAGTACTCGTAGTCCCGTCCGTCCGCCGTCAGGGTGCGGCGGGTTTTCAGGCTGTCTTGCCCGATCATTTTCATGGCGATGTGCCTCTTCCTCTGGGTCGCACGCCGGGGGGAAGCAAGGCGGGCGGCCGCGTCGAATGGTATGCGCCATAAACCATATGTGGCGGGCTGGCGTCCACAGACCGGCCCGACCTACACAGGGGGTATGCAGAATCCAAGCCAGGCGGGCCTCACGGTCGCCAACCTTTCGGCGTTCCGCGGGGAGCGGCTGGTGCTGCGCGACCTGTCCTTCGCCGTCCCGGACGGCGGCGCGCTGCTGTTGCTGGGCGCCAACGGGTCGGGCAAGAGCACGCTGCTCCGGGTGCTCGCCGGGTTGAAGCGGCCGGACGCTGGGCAAGTCGCCTGGCGCGGCCAGGACGCGCGGGAACAGCCGGCGCCGGCCGCCTATCTCGGCCATCTCGACGCGGTGAAGCCGGGGCTGACGGCGGCGGAGAACCTGGCGCTTGCGGCCCGCATCGGGCATGGCGACGCGGCGGCGGCGATGGCGGCGCTCGGCCTTTCGGCGCTCGCGGACCTGCCCGCGCGGCTGCTGTCCGCCGGGCAGAAGCGGCGGCTGGCGCTGGCGCGGCTGCTGGTGTCGCAGGCGGGGCTATGGCTGCTGGACGAGCCGACCTTGGGGCTGGATGCCGCCTCCGTCGCGCGCCTTGGCGGGCTGATGGCGGCGCATCGGGCGGCGGGCGGCGTGGTGGTTGCCGCGACGCACCTGCCGTTGCCGCTCGGGGATGCGGCGGAACTGCGGCTGTGACGGCGTTTTGGGCCATGCTGCTGCGGGAGCTGCGGCTTTCGGTCCGGCACGGCGCCGATACGCTGGCGGCGGTGCTGTTCTTCGTGCTGGCCGGGGCGCTGTTTCCGCTCGCGGTTGGCCCGGCGCCCGAAACGCTGTCCCGCATGGCGCCTGGCATCGTCTGGGTGTGCGCGCTGCTGGCGGCGCTGCTGCCGCTCGACCGGCTGTTCGGCGCGGATTTCGAGGACGGGTCGCTCGACCAGCTCCTGCTGTGCGGCTTGCCGGCCGGGGCAGTCGCAGGAACCAAGGCGCTGGCGCACTGGCTGGCGACTGGGCTGCCGTTGCTGGTTGCGGCCGGGCCGTTGGCGGTCATGCTGCAACTGGACACGGCGGCGCTGCCGGTGCTGCTGGGCGGCTTGACATTGGGCACGCTGGCGCTGTCGTTGCTGGGCACGCTGGGCGCGGCGGTGGTGCTGGGCGCGCGGCGCGGGGGCGTGCTGCTGCCGCTGCTGGTACTGCCGCTGACCTTGCCGGTGCTGATTTTTGGCACCGCGGCCGTGGAGGCGGTGACGGCGGGGCTTAGCCCACGGCCGCATCTGTTACTGTTGGGCGCGGTGCTGGCGGGCGCGTTGCCGCTGTGCCCGCTGGCAGCCGGCGCGGCGCTTCGGGCCGCAGCGGAGTAGGGCAACCATGGACGCCAACGCACCAGTTTCAACGCCGCCGATACGCCCCGCCGTCCCGCGCGGGCTGTGCACGGATTGCGGGGTGTCCCGCACCGCCGAGCCTGGCCGTTGCGGCGTCGCCTGCCAGTTCATCGCACCGGACTACCCGGCCCTGGAAGCGCGCGTGCACGGCCGCGCGCGCGACCCGGCGCGTCCGGACGAGCTGCATTTCGGGCCGCACCTCCGTATGCTCCGCGCCGCCCTCAAGCCGCCAAGCCCCGGCGCGCAGTGGACCGGCATCACCACCCGCATCGCCGAGCGCCTGCTGGAAACCGGCGCAGTCGACGCCGTGCTGGCCATGGCGCCCGACCCGGCCGACCGCTGGCGCCCCGTGCCGGTGCTGGTCACCACCGCCGCCGGCATGGCGGAGTGCCGCGGGATGCGCATGGGTTATGCCCCGCTGCTGGCCTTGCTGGAGCCGGCGCGGGCGCGCGGCTACAAACGGCTCGCGGTGGTGGGCATCCCGTGCCAGGTCTATGCGTTGCGGGCGCTGGAGAAGGAACTCGGGTTCGAGCGGCTGTATGTCATCGGCACGCCATGCTCCGACAACACCACGACCGAGCGGTTCCATCAGTTCCTGGCGCTGCTGTCGGAAGACCCGGACAGCATCACCTACCTGGAGTTCCGCGCGGATTACCGGGTGGAGCTGCGTTTTAGGGATGGCCGGGTGAAGCTGATCCCGTTCCTGCAACTACCCATTTCCAAGCTGCCTGGCGACTTCTTTCCGCTGACCTGCCGCACCTGCGTCGATTACACCAACGTGCTGGCGGACATCACCGTGGGCTACATGGGCGGCCAGGGCGAACAGTGGCTGCTGGTGCGCAACGCCCGGGGCGAGGAACTGCTGGCGCTGCTGGGCAATGAGGTCCGCCTCGCTGCGCCAGGCAGCGCCGGCAAGCGGGCCGGGGCGGTGCAGGGATTCGCCAAGAACGTGGCGCTGGCGGCTGGCGGCCTGCCGCTGCGCAGCATGCCGGACTGGCTGCGGCCGGTCGTGGGCTGGCTCATGCCGCGCATCGGCCCGCGCGGGCTGGAGTTCGCCCGGGCGCGGGTGGAGATGAAAGCGGCCGAGACCGTGCTGCACCTGCGCCGCCAGCATCCGCGCCGGCTGCGGACCATGGTGCCCGCGCACATCTGGGCGCTGGTGCGGCCCTACGGGTTAACCCCAAGCCCTGACGAGCGGCCACGGAACGAACCCGGCCGCGAGGCGTAATCCACTCTGGCTTAATCAGGTGCAACCATGCGGGAAGACGATCTCCGGCCGTCCAGCAACATCGACGACCGGCGCGGCGGTCCGGGCCTGGTCCGCGGCGGCCTGGGCGTCGGCGCCGTCGTGGTCCTGACGTTGATCGGCTGGGTGACCGGCATCGATCCCTCGGCGCTGATCGGCGGCGTGGAGCAGATGCAAGGCGGCACCGTCAGCCAGACCATATCGCCCAGCCAGAATGGGCCCCGCGGCCAGGCCGGCGCGCCGAACGACGAGGTTGGCCAGTTCGTGGCGAGGGTGCTGGGTGAGACCGAGGACGTCTGGTCGCAGGTGCTGCCGCAACAGGCGGGCAAGCCGTACCAGGCGCCCATCCTCGTGCTGTTCTCCGGCGCGACCTCATCGGGGTGCGGCACGGCGCAGGCGGCGATGGGGCCGTTCTACTGTCCGCTGGACCGCAAGCTCTATCTCGACACGGCGTTCTTCCAGGACATGCAACGCCGGATGGGCGGCGGCGGTGAGTTCGCCTATGCCTATGTCATCGCGCATGAGGTGGGACACCACGTTCAAAACTTGCTGGGCTTGCTGCCGCGCGTGCAGCAGGCGCAGCGGGCGGCAGACGACCAGGCGACGGCGAATGCATTGTCGGTGCGGACCGAGCTGATGGCGGATTGCCTGGCCGGCGTGTGGGCCAACCACATGCAGGCGCGGCACGCGAACCTCGATGAGAACGATTTGCGCCAGGCTGCGAACACTGCCGCGGCCATCGGCGACGACCGGTTGCAGCGGCAGTCGCGCGGCGTGGCGGTGCCGGACAGCTTCACCCACGGCTCCTCGGACCAGCGGGTGCGCTGGTTGGCGACCGGGCTGCGCGGCGGGACGGTCGCCGGGTGCAACACGTTCGAGAGGTGATGGAACCGACCCGGCCTGAACCGCAAACGCCAAGTCTCCGCGAGCTGTTCCTGGGGTTCGGCGCCGCCGGGCTGATGGGGTTCGGCGGCGTGCTGCCCTGGGCGCGGCGCATGATCGTGGAGCAGCGGCGCTGGCTCAGCGCGGCCGAGTTCAACGATCTTCTGGCGCTGTGCCAGTTCCTGCCGGGTCCGAACGTCGTCAACCTCTCGGTGGCGCTCGGCAGCCGCTACCATGGGGTGCCTGGCGCGCTGGCTGCGATTGGCGGGCTGCTGACAGCACCGGTCGTCATCGCGGTGGGCCTGGGCGGCTTGTATGCGCGCTATGGCGGGCTGCCGGTCGTGCAGGGCGCGTTCGCCGGCCTGGCGGCGGCGGCGGCTGGGCTTGTGGTGGCGACCGCGGCGAAAATCGCCTGGCCGTTGCGGGCGCAGCCGCTCGGTGTGGGGATGGCGGTCGTGGCCTGCGTGCTGATCGCGCTGGTCCGGTTGCCATTGTTGCCGACCATGCTGGCCCTGGTGCCGCTCAGTGTCCTGCTGCACCGTTACGCAGGCCGCCGATGAACCCCGATGTTGGCTGGTTGCTGCTGCTTTACGGACAGCTTTCGCTGTTGGCGGTGGGCGGGGTATCGTCCGTGCTGCCGGAGATGCAGCGGCAGGTTGTGGACCTGCACCGCTGGATGGGCGCCACCGAGTTCGCGGCCTTGTTCGCGCTGGCGCAGGCCGCGCCCGGTCCGAACATGCTGGTTTCGACCTTGGTCGGCTGGCGGGTGGCCGGCCTGCCTGGCGCTGTCGCCGCGACGCTCGGCATGGTGGGACCTAGCAGCCTGCTGACCTGGTTCACCGCCGGCGCCTGGCACCGGTTCCGCGACCGTCCCTGGCGACGCCAGGTCCAGGCCGGGCTGGTGCCTGTAACGGTTGGGCTGGTGGTCGCGGCGGCGATCCTGCTGGCCGGCTCGACCATTCACGGCGTCGGCACCGCCTTGGTGCTGGCCGGCACGGTAGCCGGCGTGCTCGCCACCCGGCTGCACCCGCTGCTGCTGTTGGCGGCGGGCGCTATGCTGGGGGCACTCGGCGTGGCGTAGGGTGCTGTACTTCGTGGATGTCCGCTAGTTGCGCCGGGCAGGCGCGTAGACAACGGGATGGCGTGAGCTGTTCACGGGCGCCAGGCGGCCTCGCGGGCTTGCTGCAGTGACTGGCCCGGCGCGCCGGGCTGACACCTGCTGCCGGCGTGGCGTGGGTTCGTCCTCCGCCTCCGCGACCTCCTCATCCTGGGTGGGGGTCAAGCCGGCTAGCGCCCGTTCCGCCACCGGCCGCAGGTCGCTTGGCGGCGCGTTCAGCATAGGCGGCGCGCCCCGCACGGCAGTCGTGTTGGCCACCATGACGCCCCGGTCCGGACGGTCGTAAATGAAGCCGTAGGTTGGATAGACGCTGCCGAACTCGCCGGCGCGGCTAAGCGACACGCGTACCGCGCTCCAGTCATTGGCCTCTGACACGTCCACCACCTGAATGTCGTGGGCGATCCCATTGCGGCCGGCAGCGGCTCCACCCCAATTCGCGTGGTCGATCTCGACGTTGCGGCTGTCGATCACCTTCGACACGACCGCGACATGGCCCAAACGCATCCGGCCATTGGCACGGAAATTCAAGACGCTGCCAACCTCGGGCCGCGAGCCGCGCTCGTAGATGCCGGCTGCGCTGTTCCACCACGTCACGGCGTTGCCGACGATTTCGATCCCGGAGTTTTCCCGCGCGAACGGCACGCACTGCAAGCGCGTGCCGGCGCGTGCGAACCGCGCCGCCGCGTATCGTCCGTTGTAGCGCCGGTGCGATGCGGCCATCCCGCTCTCGACCGTCTGGGCATGCAGGCGGACCGACGTGCCGTATGCCGCGTCCTGGCGGGAGAGCTGTGCCGCTTTTGCCGCATGGAGCGTGACCGGCGCGGACAGCGCCACTACCACTCCCATCACCGCAATACGCTGTAACAGCTCTTGATCCCACCTGCGTTGCGTCATGCCGTGTCCCTTTTGGTCGTGCTTTGTTGGCTTGCGTAAGGGCGGCGTTAGAATCCTGGCAACCGGCTTAGAGGCTCACGATGATTTCACATGCATTTTCGTGTGAAGCAGGCTGTGGACAACAGCCTGGTTCAGGACAGTCCTCCTAATTTCAAGGTGCGGAACCGAGGTCGCAACAAACAAAAGTCTGTGATGATAAATAAGCAACAGTGCAGCTTGCGCGCAACATAAGGACTATTGTCCTAATTCGCAGTAGAACTCTAGTGCTATATTATCACTTGCAAGTTGTAACCATGATCTCAACAAGGATACGCGGATCGGCCATGTTCGCCTGCACGCATGCGCGTGCGGGCGCGCCGCCCTCCGGCAGCCAAGCAGACCAGACCGCGTTCATCGCTTCCCGGTCGCGGATGTCCTTAAGCCAGATTTGCGCCTGCAGCAGCCGGGTCTTGTCGGTCCCATGCGTCTCGAGGATGGCGTCTATGTCCGCCAGCACCTCGTGCGTTTGGTCAGTGATGTTCTTGCTGAGGTCCTTGGCGGTCACGCCTTGGCAGTAGACGAAGCCGTGGTATTCGACTGCCTTTGCCAAGACGGCATTGGGTTCGGTCCGGATTATCTTGCTCACGCCGCTCTCCCGTTGGTTGGGCGAGCAGCTTTAAGGGCCGGACCGCCACGGAGCAACGGTGCGGCTGCGAATGCTCCGTCAGCGCGCGGCGGGACTGAAGGTCGGTCCGATGCTGGCGTCGGTGGCGGCGTTGCCGGACGGTCCGGCGTTGTTCACGCATGACGCGACTTGGTTGTCCCGGCTGAACCGCGCGCCAAGCTGCCGCGTGGTGATGCCGGACAAGTAGCTGGCCGCGAACGGCGTGTCCCGCTCGTCCCGCCGCGACAGGTCCGCCCGGTTCTGCGCCGCATAGACCCGATCCACCTCGACCCGGCACGCGGCGTTGGCGGCCGCGTCGGCACGGGAGCGGGGCGTCTGTTGGCATCCGGCCAGCAACGCCAGCAACGCGGCACCGGTAAAACAAACGCGAGCAATCATGCGAACGCTCCTTTGCTAGGGGCGGGCAGGCGGGCGAGCCGGTCCCGGAACCCCGTTTCATCGAACTGGGCGTCCGCCGTCAACTCCGCTGTCGCCGCCGCGGACAGCAAGGCCGGGTGCAACGCCGCGCCGCCGCGCCCGATTTGGAACAGGTTCGACATCCAGGGCGCGCGTGCCAGCAAATCCACCAGCGCCAACAGCCGCAGGCAGAGCGACAGCCCATAGCTTGTTTGCATGCCGACCGTGATGTCCACGGCGCCGGCCCAGCACCGCGCGTCCTCGTCCGACAACGCAAGGTCGGTCGTGCTGCCGTCCGGCCTGCGGAACCGGAACAGGCGGCCCGCCCCCCAAACGGCGTCGGTCGCCGCGTCCCGCGCCGCGTCCCACGCCGCCGCCAGGTCCCGGCCGCGCACCGGCGGCATGGCCTCGGGCGGCAGGTCCACGAGGTAGGTCAGGGTGCCGTCCCGGCTTTGGCCCACACGGATCAAGGTTGTGCTTTGCATCGTGCTCCGAAGATGGACCCGCCGCCTCAGGTGCGCCAGCCTGTCGCAGCACCGCAACCGAGGAATAAATGTCCGATCCTGCGAACCTGACCGCCACCGCTGCTGTCCGCGCCATCGCCGCCGGCACGTTGCGCTCGCAGAGCTTGATCGAGGCCTGCCTGGACCGGGTCGCCGCGCGCGAGCCAGTGGTGCAGGCGTTCGCGGCACTCGACCCAACCCGGGTCCGTGCCACGAACCCGGCGCCCGGCCCGCTGCATGGCTTGCCGATTGGCGTGAAGGACGTGCTGGATACCGCCGATTACCCGTCCGAGTACAATTCGCCGATCTGGCGCGGGCACCAGCCGCGCGCCGATGCGGCCTGCGTCGCCTGGGCGCGCGGGGCCGGCGCCGTCGTGTTCGGCAAAACCGTCACGACCGAGTTCGCCACCCGGCATCCCGGCCCCACCACCAACCCGCATGACCCGGCGCGCACGCCGGGCGGCTCCAGCAGCGGCTCGGTGGCGGCGGTCGCGGCCGGCATGGTCTCGCTCGCGTTCGGCACCCAGACCGCCGGCAGCGTTATCCGACCGGCTGCGTTCTGCGGCGTGGTGGGGTTCAAGCCGAGCTTCGGCCTGATTAACCGGCACGGCATGAAACTGATGTCGGACAGCCTGGACACGGTCGGCGTCATGGCGCGCAGCGTGGCGGACTGCGCCCTGTTCGCGAGCGTGCTATCCGGCCACGTCCTCGGCGACCCGGACCGTCGCCCGGACTACGCGCCGCGCGTGGGCGTGTGCCGCACGCCCATGTGGGACCGCGCCGCGCCGGAGACCGAAACGTTGTTCGAGCGCGCCGCCACGCTGCTGGCCCGCTCCGGCGCCACCGTCCGGAACCTCACGTTGCCGCCGGTATTCGACGCGCTGGAAGACGCCCACGCGGTGGTCATGAACGCTGAAAGCGCGCGCGCCCTTGGCTGGGAGATGACCACCGCCCGCGATCAAATCAGCCCCGTGCTGCGGGAGCGCATGGAGTGGGGCTTGGCCCAGCCCGCCGCAGCGCTGGCGGACGCCCAAGCCGTGCTGCGCGGCTTGCAGGCGGGTTTTGCGGACGTGATGGGCGACCTCGACTTCATCCTGACCCCTTCGGCGGCTGGTGAGGCTCCGCTTGGCTTGGCGTGGACCGGAGATGCAGGGTTCAACCTGATCTGGACCAGCCTGCACGTCCCCTGCGTGACGGTGCCCGCCGGCGCCGGCCCAAGCGGGATGCCGCTCGGCGTTCAAGTCGTGACCCGCCGCGGCGAGGACCACGCGGCGTTGGCTTGGGCGGCCTGGGTGCAGGCCGCGATGTCGGCCTAAGACCGGCCGCTACCCCGCCCGGAGGTGCGGCGGCAGGTCCGCCAGGCTCTCGACCGTGTCGAAATCCCGCAGCACCGCGTCGTCTCCCAGTTCCACCAGGGTCACGTGCTCGGCGTGCCGCTCCAACAGCGGACGCGCGCCCACGTCGCCCGTGAGGCCGGCGATGTCCGGGAAAAACCGCCGGTCCCACAGCACCGGGTTGCCCACTTTGCCGCGATAGGTCGGCGCCACCACGGTGCGGCCCTCGTCCGCGTCGTATGCCTCGATCAGCCGCTCCATCATGCGCCCGGTCACCAGCGGCATGTCCCCCAGGCAGACGATTGCCGCCCCGGCCTCGTTCGGCACTGCGGCGATCCCGGCGCGCAGGCTGGCGGACAGGCCGTCCGCGTAGTCCGGCGCGTGCACGATCCGCACTGGCCTGCCTCCCAGCGCCTGCGTCACGTCCTCAGCACGGTGCCCGGTCACCACGATCACCGGCCGCGCCGTGCTGGACAGCAGGTTGTCCACCACCCGCGCCACCATCGGCTTGCCGGTCCGGTCCGGCAGCAACAGCTTGTTCTGCGGCGCCATCCGGCTGGAGCGCCCGGCGGCCAGTACGATCCCGGCAACCGGTCCCACCGCTTCATGCGCCATGGCCGCCTTCGCCCGGGGCAGGGGGCGCGCGCCTACGTCCTTCAACAAGCCGCCCATGCCCATCCGCGCGATGGCTGCGCCGTCAACAGCCAGGCCGGCGAACAGCCGGGACAGCACCCAGTCGATGCCGTTCAGCTTGGGACTCCGGGCGCAACCCGGCAGCACCAGCGCCGGCCGCGTGCCGATCCGGCCCAGGCAGATCAGGTTCCCCGGATCGACCGGCATGCCGAAATGCAGGATTTCCCCGCCAGCCGCCACGATGCCGGCCGGTCCCACGTCCCGCCGGTCCACCACTGCGCTGGCGCCCGCCACCAGCAGGATTTCGGCGCCTTGCGCCATCAACGCTGCCAACGCCTCTGCAATCGGTGCCTCCGCGTGCGCGCACTCGATGGGCGGCAACAGGGTGCCGGTCAGCCCAGCGACCCGCGCCGCCGTGGCCTCCGCCGTGCCTGCCAGGATGCTGCCTTTAAGCCCGGGCAGGCTGGTCATCACCAGGCCCACCGCCAAGGGCCGGAACGGGTGTAGTTGCAGCATCGGCTGCGCCCGGGCCATCACCTCGGCCTTGGCCAGCACAGCCTTAGGGGCAGCGAACGGGATCACTTTAATTGTCGCGACCATCTCGCGCGCCGCGACCCCGGCCCAATCCGGCAGCGTCGCCACCGTCAGCGCCTCATCTACCAAGTTCAGCGCATCGAGCGCCGGACCGTCGATGCGCAGCAGGCCGGGCCGGGACGCCACCAGGTTGACCCGGCCCGTGTTGGCGCGCGTCGCGGTGAGGCCGGGACTTGCCAGCGCTGCCGCGAGCCGGTCCGCCGCCGCGTCCTCGCCGATGTCGCCCGGCTCCAGTTGCGCCGCAACCACGTCTGCGATGCCGGCGGCCTGCAACGCCTGCAACGCGCCCGCGTCCAACACCGTCCCTTTCCGCAGCACCCGGCCCGGCAGCCGCTGGGTGTGCGCAAGCACTGCGCCGTCCGCGTCCGCCACTGCGATGCGCCCGAACCTCATGCCCCGCGCCGCACGGCCACGATTTGCGCCAGCACCGACAGCGCGATCTCTGGCGCCGTGACCGCGCCGATGTCGAGGCCCACCGGCCCCTGGATGCGCGCCAACGCGGCGTCCCCATGCCCCAGCGCCCGCAGCCGGCCGAGCCGCGCGGCGTGCGTCTTCCGCGACCCGAGCGCCCCCACGTAGAACGCGTCCGACTTGAGCGCCCGGTCGAGCGCCGGGTCATCGAGCTTCGGATCGTGGGTGAGCGTCACCACGGCGGTGCGGCTGTCGGGGCGCAAGGCGTCCATTGCTTCGTCGGGCCAATCCGTGCTGACCGCAACGCCGGGGAACCGCTCATCCGTCGCGAACGCGCGCCGCGGGTCGGCCACTGTCACGCCGAACCCCAGCTCCACCGCCATCGGCACCAACGCCTGGGCAATATGCACCGCGCCCACCACCACCAGGCGCAGCGGCGGGTTGAACGCGTGCAGGAACCAGGGCTTGCCGGACACCTCGACCGTGCCGCTGCGGTCTGCACGCAGCACGGCCGACGCTGCGTCGTTCAGCGCCGTGTCGGCCGTGGGGTCCGGCAGGATGCGCTGCGTCCCGTCCGGCAACTGGGTCGCCAGCACCACGGGCTGCACCGCCGCCCGGGCGGCAGTAAGCTGCGCCAGGACGCCGGGCGTCATCCCAGCCGCTCGACGAACACCTTCAGCTTGCCGCCGCAAGCCAGGCCCACCTCCCAGGCGCGCTCGTTGGTCACGCCGAAGTCCAGCCACTGCGGCGTGCCGGTCCGCATCGTCTGCTGCGCGGCGTCCGCCACCGCGCCCTCAATACAGCCGCCGCTCACCGACCCGGCCATTCGCCCCGACGCGGTCACCGCCATCTGGCTTCCCGCTGGACGAGGCGAGCTGCCCCACGTCTCGGTCACGGTGGCAATCGCCACCTGCTCGCCCTCGGCGGCCCAAGCAGCGGCGGCGGACAGCACATCCTCGGTCATGCGTTGCTCCAAACATAGCGTTCCCGCGGCGGGGCCGGACGGGACAGCAGGTCCACCAGGCTGCGCAGGCTGTCGAGGCTGTGGACGGTGCGGAAGTCGTCCACGTACGGCAGCATGGCCCGGATGCCTCCGGATTTGGGCTGGAACCCGTCCCAGCGCAACAGCGGGTTCAACCAGATCAGCCGGCGGCAGGAGCGGTGCAGCCGGTCCATGTTCTCAGCTAAGCCCGCCGCGCCGTCCCGGTCCAGGCCGTCGGTCACCAGCAGCACGACCGCGCCCTGGGCCAGCACACGCCGCGCCCAGCGCCGGTTGAACTCCGCCAGCGCCTCGCCGATGCGCGTGCCGCCGGACCAGTCCGGCACCGCGTGCGACACCATTTGGAACGCGACCTCCGGGTCCCGATAGCGCAACTGCCGGGTGATGTTGGACAGCCGGGTGCCGAACAGGAAGGCGTGCACCCGGTCCCGGTCATTCGCCACCGCGTGCAGGAAGTGCAGCAGCACCTGGGCATAGCGCGCCATGCTGCCGGAGATGTCGCACAGCACCACCAGCGGCGGCGGGCGCACGACGCGCGCGGTGCGGGACAACTGGGTGATTTCGCCGCCGCGGCGCAGGCTGCGGCGCAACGTCGCGCCCAGGTCGATGTGCCGACCGTGCGCATCCGGGCGCAGCCGGCGGGTGCGGCGCAAGTCCAGCGGCAACGTGAGCCGGCGTATCTCAGCCTTCGCGCGCCCGACCTCGGCGGCGCTCATCTGCTCGAAGTCCATGGCCTGCAGCAGCTCCCGCTCGCTCACGGTCATCACGGCGTCAAGTTCGGGCGGCTTCTCCGGTTGCTTGTCGGGCCGCGAGCGGGGCGGGGCCATGGCCTCGGAGATGCGCCGCTGGCCCGGCGTTGGCCGCTGCTCCTGCGGCTGCCGCCCGTCCAGCATCGCCATCGCCATCGCATGCTGCGCCGCGGTCGGATCGCGCCAGAACAGGTTGAACGCCTGGTCGAACAGGTCGGCGTGCTCGTGCCGGTGCACCATCATCCCGCGCAGCGCCGACCGCACCTGGGTGCGCTCGCTGAGGTCGATGAAGTTCAACGCTTGTCCGGCCGCCACCACCTCCGCCGGGCCAACCGGCAGCCCGGCCCGGCGCAGCAGCCGCGCGAAATGCACCACGTTGGCAGCGAGCTTCGGCATTTACGCCGCCGCCTGCGCCTCGGCCAACAGGCGCGCGGCTTCGGTGCCGCGGATACGGGCGATGTCGTCCTGGTACTTCAGCAGCACGCCCAGGGTCTCGTCCACCGCCTCTGCGCTCAGCTCATGCTGGTCCAGATACTGCAAGGCCGCCGCCCAATCGATGGTCTCGGCCACGCCGGGCAGCTTGAACAGGTCCGTACCGCGCAACCGCTGCACGAACGCCACCACCTCGGCCGACAGCCGCTCCGGCAGGCCGGGGGCGCGCGAGGCCAGGATGGCGCGCTCCCGCGCCGCCGTCGGATAATCCACCCATTGGTATAGGCAGCGCCGCCGGATCGCGTCGTGCACCTCCCGCGTCCGGTTGCTGGTCAGCACCACGACTGGCGGCACAGCGGCGCGGATGGTGCCCAGCTCCGGCACGGTAATCTGGAAGTCCGCCAGCAACTCCAGCAGGAACGCCTCGAACGGCTCGTCCGCCCGGTCTAGCTCGTCGATCAGCAACACCGCCGGCGGCTGGTCCGGGTCGATGGCGGACAGCAGCGGCCGGGCTTGCAGGTACTCGCGGGAGAAAATGTCGCGGGACAGCCGCGCTTGGTCCCGGTCGCCCGCCGCCTCCGCCAACCGTATCGCCATAAGCTGTTTCGCGTGGTCCCACTCATAGGCCGCCGCCGACAGGTCCATGCCGTCATAACACTGCAACCGCACCAGCCGTCGGCCCAGCCCAGACGCCAGCACCTTGGCGATCTCGGTCTTGCCGGTGCCGGGCTCGCCTTCCAGGAACAATGGCCGCCGCATCGCCAACGCCAGGTGCACCGTGGTTGCAAGCTCGCGGTCGGCGATGTATCCGCCGGCCGCCAGCAACGCCGCGGTCGCATCGACTGTCCCGGGCAGCTCAGCCAAAGACGTAGCTTTTGAAAATCATCACGAAAATCGGCACGTACAGCACGATGCCCACGAACGCGATGCGCGGCAGGCCGAACGGCTCCTGCGGGATCATGGACAGCAGGCTGATGGCGGGCGCTTTGGTGGGCTTGGCGGGCTTCCGGACGGCCACGGGCGCCGCTGGCGTCTCAGACGGCGCGGGGTGGTCCGGCGTCAAAGCCTTCGTGACTGCGCCGACCGGCCCGGACGCCGCGACCTCGGCCGGCCCTGACACCTCGGAGCTGAAACGGTCAAAAAACAGGTCGGCCATCTGCTTGCTGGTGGCGTCGATCAACCGTGCGCCAAGCTGGGCGATCTTGCCGCCCACCTGCGCCTTCACGTCATACTGCAACAGGGTGAACTGCCCGTCGTCCGACAGCCGCACGTTGGCGCCGCCCTTGGCGAACCCGGCCACGCCGCCCTGGCCCTCGCCGCTGATGCGGTAGCTGTTCGGCGGGTCGAGGTCGGTCAGTTGCACGTTGCCGGTGAACCGGGCGGCGATCGGGCCGATCTTCACCGCCGCGGTCGCTTTCAAGCGGTCGTCGCCGAGCTTCTCCAGGCTTTCGCAGCCGGGGATGCACAGCTTCAGGACCTCAGGGTCATTCAGCGCCTCCCACACCTTCTGCCGCGGAGCGGGGATGCGCCGCTCGCCTGTCATATCCATGGTGTCGCTCCAATTTTGTGGCCGGACGTTACTGTTAGGGGGTCCGCCACGCAACCGAGCCACCCTGACGCCGCCCCGCTTGGCTGGTAATATGCACCTTTGCTGATAAACCCGCGCCATCCCCTTGGTTCCGAGGACCCCTGATGACCTACCTGGTTGCCGCCGACCTTCCCGACGCTCCGGCCGGGCAGCGTTTCCGCGCCTTGCTGAACCGGCCCGGCATCCTGCAAATCCCCGGCACCCATAACGGCATGGCAGCGTTGCAGGCCCGTCGTGCCGGGTTTGAGGCTGCGTATTTGTCCGGTGCCGCCATGACCGCCAGCATGGGCCTGCCGGACCTTGGCATGATTACGGTGGACGAGGTGTGCTTTTTCATCCGCCAGGTGGCGCGGGCATCCGCATTGCCGGTGCTGGTTGACGGCGATACCGGGTATGGCGAGGCGCTGAACGTCATGTCGATGGTGCGAAGCTTCGAGGACGCTGGCGCTGCGGCGGTGCACATCGAGGACCAAATCCTGCCGAAGAAGTGCGGGCACCTGAACGACAAGAAGCTGGCCGACGCGCACGACATGGCCGCCAAGGTGGCCGCGGCGCATCGGGCACGGCGTCACCTGTATATCATGGCCCGCACCGACGCCGCCGCGTCCGAGGGCATGGACGGCGCCGTCGCCCGCGCCAAGCTGTATGTGGAGGCCGGCGCCGACGCGATTTTCCCGGAAGCGCTGCACTCGGCCGAGATGTTCCGCGAGTTCGCCGCACGGATGAACGATGGTGAAGGCGGGGGCGTGCCCCTGCTCGCCAACATGACCGAGTTCGGCCAGACGCCGTTCTTCACCGCCGCCGAGTTCGAAACGATGGGCTACCGCATGGTGATCTGGCCCGTCAGCAGCCTGCGGGTCGCCAACAAGGCGCAGGAGGACCTGTTCGCCGCCATTGCCCGCGACGGCGGCACGCAGAACCGCCT
Source organism: uncultured Acetobacteraceae bacterium (assembly GCA_964242575.1). Taxonomy (GTDB): domain Bacteria; phylum Pseudomonadota; class Alphaproteobacteria; order Acetobacterales; family Acetobacteraceae; genus JANPPS01. Next base: position 16,356 of record CAXTCN010000053.1, read on the forward strand.
CGACCGTATGCAGACCCGGGCCGAGCTGTACGCCACCATCGATTACGCGGGCTATGAGGCGCTGGACCGGGGCATCATCAGCACGGTCGTCCCACAAGGGATGCCGCAACGCTGAAACCGCTTTACATCGGCAGCGAACTCTACCGGCGCTCAACTTATGGCCCGACCCACCCGCTTGCCATTCCCCGCGTCACCATTTGCACGGATTTGTGCCGGGCGATGGGCTGGCTGGACGACGCGCAGTTCATCACCGCGCCGATGGCGGAGCTTGCGGCGGTCACCCGGTTTCATGACCCGGACTACGTCGCCGCCCTGGCCCGCGCCGAGGCCACCCAGGCTGTCACCGACGAGGACCGCACGCGGTACCGCATCGGCGCCGAGGGCAACCCGGTCTATCCCGAGATCTACCGCCGTCCCATGACCTCGGCCGGCGGCGTCATGCTGGCCGCCCGCCTCACCGCCGGGGGCGGCATCGTCCACTGCCCCGGCGGCGGCACCCATCACGGCCGTCCCGCCCGGGCCAGCGGGTTCTGCTACCTGAATGACCCTGTGCTCGGCCTGTTGACCTGGCTGGACCAGGGCCTCGACAACCTGGTGTACCTCGACATCGACGCGCACCACGGCGACGGGGTGCAGGACGCGTTCCACGACGACCCGCGCGTGCTGACTATCAGCATCCACGAGGCTGGGCGCTGGCCGTTCACTGGCCGGGCCGAGGACCGGGCGGGCGGCGACGCCCGCAACCTGCCGGTGCCGCAGGGCTTCAACGACAGCGAGATGGCGCACCTGCTGCACCATGCCGTGCTGCCGCTGATTGCCGGGCGCCGGCCGCAGGCGGTATTCCTGCAATGTGGCGCGGACGCGTTGGAGGAGGACCCCTTGGCCCGGCTTTCGTTGTCCAACAACGCGCATTGGTCCGTGGTGGCGGCGCTGCGCGACCTGGCGCCGCGCCTGCTGGTCACCGGCGGTGGCGGCTACAACCCCTATACCGTCGGCCGCTGCTGGGCCGGGGCGTGGGCCACGTTGAACCGCCTGGAAATTCCCAGCCGCGCCACGCCTGAGGCCGAGGCCGTGCTGCGCGGCCTGACCTACAACCGGGCCGCCGGCCGCAACCCGCCGGCGCACTGGTTCACCACGATCCGCGACGCCCCGCGCCCCGGCCTAGTGCGGGACGAAGTTAAGCGCTTGGCCGACCTGGCCCTGATGGAGCATCCGCCATGAACCGCCGCCACCTGCTGCTGCTAGCCTGCTTGTTGCCGCTCGGGGCGCAGGCGCAAACCACGGCCCAGCCGGAACTGCCGAAGGAGAAGCTCGTCATCACCACCCGGGACGGGACCCGGCACGAGTTCCTGGTGGAGATGGCGCTTACTCCGCAGCAACAGACGGTCGGCCTCATGTTCCGCACCTCCGTGCCGGCCGACGGCGGCATGCTGTTCGATTGGGGCACGCCGCGCGACAGCACCATGTGGATGCGCAACACCGTAACGTCGCTCGACATGCTGTTCATCAACCCGGACGGCGCCATCCGCCGCATCGCCGAGAACACCGTGCCCGAGAGCCTGGCGACCATCGAGAGCCGTGGCCCGGTCCGCGCCACCCTGGAGCTGGCCGCCGGCACCGCCCGGCGCCTGGACATCCGCGTCGGCGACAAGGTGCAGCAGCGTATATTCAACAACTGAGACGCCGTTTCTGCTATGAAGGCGGCACTGGTCCACAGCGACGCAGAGCTCATTAGCGTCCGGCCACAAGGGAGACCCGCCCATGCGCATCATTCACCTGGCGCTCGCCGCCGCCTTCGTGCTGCCCGCAGCCGCGTCGGCGCAGGAGCTGACCGGCACGCTAAAAAAGGTCAAGGAAACCGGCGCCATCACCCTCGGCGTGCGCGACAGCTCGGTGCCGTTCTCCTACCTGGACGACAAGCAGCAGCCGGTCGGCTACGCCATCGACATCTGCCTGAAGGTGGTGGACGCGGTGAAGCAGCAGCTCAACCTGCCCGGCCTCAAGGTCAACATGAACCCGGTGACCTCGGCCACCCGTATCCCGCTGATGGCGAACGGCACCATCGACCTGGAGTGCGGCAGCACCACCAACAATGCCGAACGGCAAAAACAGGTCGCGTTCACCAACACCCACTTCCTGACCGCCAGCCGGTTCGTGTCCAAGACCAAGGACAAGCTGGGCGCCATCGATGACCTCAAGGGCAAGACCGTGGTGTCCACCAGCGGCACCACCAACATCCTGCAACTTAACCAAGCCAACACGGCGCGGAAGCTCGGCATCAACATCCTGACCGCGAAGGACCACGCCGAGAGCTTCCTGCTGGTGGAAACCGGACGCGCCGCCGCGTTCGTGATGGATGACGTGCTGCTCGCGAGCCTGGTGGCGTCCTCCAAGGAGCCTGGCGCCTACGCCATCAGCGCCGACGCGTTCTCGGCGCCCGAGCCGTATGCCATCATGCTTCGCAAGGACGACGCGCCGTTCAAGGCCCTGGTGGACCGCGCGACCGCAGCCGTTTACAGCGGCCCGGAGATGGGCGCGTTGTATGCCAAGTGGTTCACCTCGCCGATCCCGCCGCGCGGCCTTAACCTCAACTTGCCGATGTCGCCGGTAATGCAGCGCGCGTTCCAATCCCCGAGCGACAGCCCCGACCCGGCGCATTACGGAAGCTGAGCGCCGGGTCCGGTGAACTACAACTGGAACTGGCGCGTCTTTTGGGACCAGTCCCCGGAGGATACCGGAGCCTACTTCGACATCCTGCTTCAAGGCTTGCTGACCACGCTTGAGACGGCGGCGCTGGCGTGGGTCGTGGCGCTGGCGTTCGGCTGCGTCATGGGCGTGCTGCGCAGCCTGCCCAGCCCCGCCGCCCGTGCGGTCGGCACCGCCTATGTCGAGCTGTTCCGCAACATCCCCCTGCTGGTGCAGCTGTTCCTCTGGTATTTCGTGCTGCCGGAGGTCGTGCCGGAGGCGTTCGGCACCTGGCTCAAGGGACTGCAGAACGCGCCGTTCCTGATCGCCGTCGTGGGCATCGGCCTGTTCATGTCCGCCCGCGTGGCGGAGCAACTGCGCGCCGGGCTGTCCGCTTTGCCGCAGGGGCAGCGATACGCCGGCACCGCCCTCGGCCTCACGACGTTGCAGACCTACCGCTACGTGCTGCTGCCGATGGCGTTCCGCATCATCCTGCCGCCGCTCACCAGCGAGCTGATCAACACGATCAAGAACACGTCCGTCGCTTTGACCATCGGCCTGCTGGAGCTGACCGCCCGAGCGCGCGCTATGCAGGAGTTCAGCTTCCAAGTGTTCGAGGCGTTCACCGCGGCGACTGTCGCCTATCTGTTGGTGAACCTGGTCGCGACCCTTGCCATGCGCGCGTTGGAGCGCCGGGTGCGGGTGCCAGGCTACGTGGGCGCTTGAATGGGCTTCGACTTCGGCGTCATCCAGCGCAGCCTCGGCTACCTTTTCTTGGACGGCATGGCGTTCACCCTGACGCTGACTGGCCTAGCGGCTGCGGGCGGCGTGGTGCTCGGCACGCTGCTGGCGTTGCTGCGGCTGGCGGGCGGACCGGTGCTGTCGCGGGTGGCGATTGGCTATGTCAACCTCATGCGTTCCCTGCCGCTGGTGCTGGTGCTCTTCTGGTTCTACTTCCTGGTGCCGTATCTCGGCCAGTGGTTGACTGGCAGCGACCGCCCGGTCGCCGTTGGCGCATTCGCCAGCTCGCTGTTGACGTTCACCTTGTTCGAGGCGGCGTACTTCTCCGAGATCATCCGCGCCGGCATCCAGAGCATCCCGCGCGGCCAGATGGCGGCCGGGTTCGCGCTCGGCCTGACCTACCGGCAGGTCATGGGCTCGGTGATCCTGCCCCAGGTGTTCCGCACCATGCTGCCAGTGCTGCTGACCCAGACCATCATCCTGTTCCAGGACACCTCGCTCGTTTACGTGCTGTCCATCACCGACTTTTTGGGCGCGGCGTCCAAGGTGGCGCAGCGTGATGGACGCTTGGTCGAGATGTACGTGTTCGCCGCCGTGGTCTATTTCGTGTTCTGCCTCACGGCGTCGCAGGCGGTGAAGCGCCTGCAACGCCGCATCGCCATCATCCGCTGAGGCCCACGCATGGCAGAGACGCCCACCATCCAGATGCGTGAGGTCAGCAAGTGGTACGGCGCCCAGCAGGTGCTGAAGTGCTGCAGCCTCAAGGTGGACAAGGGCGAGGTCGTGGTGGTGTGCGGTCCGTCCGGCTCCGGCAAGTCCACCCTCATTAAGACGGTGAACGCGTTGGAGCCGTTCCAGCAGGGCGAAATCACCGTGGACGGCGTCAGCCTGCGCGGGCGCGGCGTGAACCTGCCCAAGCTGCGTGCCCGCGTCGGCATGGTGTTCCAGCATTTCGAGCTGTTCCCGCATTTGCGCGTAGTCGACAACCTGTGCCTCGCGCAGCAGAAGGTGCTGGGCCGCAACCGGGACGAGGCGCGGGCCAGGGCAGGGGCGCTGCTGCGCCGGGTCGGCCTGTCGGAACACGCGGAAAAGTTCCCCGGCCAGCTCTCAGGCGGTCAGCAACAACGGGTCGCCATTGCCCGTGCGCTGGCGATGGACCCCATTGTCATGCTGTTCGACGAGCCTACCAGCGCGCTCGACCCCGAAATGGTCAGCGAGGTGCTGGACGTGATGGTGGCGCTGGCGTCCGAGGGCATGACCATGATGGTCGTGACCCACGAGATGGGCTTCGCCCGCAAGGTCGCGCACCGCGTGGTGTTCATGGACGCGGGCGAGGTGGTGGAGGACGCCACGCGCGACGCGTTCTTCGGCGGCAGCACCAGTGAGCGCGCCCGGCAGTTCCTGTCCAAGATCCTGACGCACTAAGCCCATTGCCCTCCGGCCGGTTGGAACCTAGTTTGCAGCTTGGTCCGGGGCGTGGCGCAGCCTGGTAGCGCGCTTGTTTTGGGTACAAGAGGCCCCCGGTTCGAGTCCGGGCGCCCCGACCAATCAATTCGAGGGATCAACCATGCGTGCCCGTATCTTCCAGCGCCCCAAAACCGCCACCCAGTCCGGCCATGCCGGCGCGGGCAACTGGGTGCTGGAATACCAGCCGACGGAGCGCGAGAAGAACGACCCGCTGATGGGCTGGTGGGGCAGCAGCAACACAGAGGGCCAGGTGCGGCTGCGCTTCGACACGGCGGAAGCCGCGGTGGCGTTCGCCGAGCAGAAAGGCGTCGCCTACGACCTGGAAGTGCCGCCCGCGAACCGGCCGATCAAGCCGAAGGCTTACGCCGATAATTTCCGCTACGGCCGGGCTGAAAACTGGACGCATTAGCTGTATGCAAGGGGACAACGCGCCCTTAGCTCAGTTGGATAGAGCGGCGGCCTTCTAATCCGCATGTCGGGGGTTCGAATCCCTCAGGGCGCGCCAGCGCGGCAGCGTGCACAGCCGGGTCAGGGCGTCTCCGATGCCTGAGTGTCAAGCGTGATGAGCGCCATCCCCAGGGTGCGCGGGTCTACACCGAGGCCACGGTCGATGGGTCGCGCCGGCCTGGCCAGCAGGAACTCCAACTCAAATGGTCCGCCACCGGGCAGGGCGGGTATTATAAGCGACCGCTGCACGACTTGCTGGTCCGGGAGCGTCCACTCCGCTGCCACCTCTCCGTCCAGCACGACCATCACGCGCTGTTCCGCAGCACCCGGCGGAGCGAAGCCCATGATGCGCCAAGTCAGTTGCAGCGCGCCCTGCCGGTGGACCCGCAGCGTGGCGCGTTTCCCGGCCGACCAGACACCCCAGCTTTCTGGGGGTGCCCAGCCCGTTCCAAGCAGCAAGCCACCACTGCCGCCGGCGGAAAAGGCCCAGGATTGTCCGGGCTGAAGGACCTGTTGCAGGTCGCCGGGTCCGTTGGGCGAGCATACCACTAGTCCCCCATGCCAGCGGCAATGCGCCGCAGCCGCTGGCACCCATGGCGTCAACACGCTTTGGCCGCCCGGCAGGATCACCCGCAACTCTCCCGGCGCCAGCGGAGCCGCAACTTGTTCACGGTCCCGGCAGCGCAGCGGCCCATGCCAGCGGGCCGGATACATGGTGGAGACCGGCAGTTGGCGCAGGGCGGCCAGGCCGATGATGTCCAGCAACAAGGCCTGGTTCGCCGCGACGTCCTCGGCCAACGGGGTGCCGCAGTTCCAGCTTGGCAGCAGCGTCAGGGTTGTGGCCTGGGGCAGCAAGGGCGTCAGGGCCGAGACGTCGGCGGCGGGCGGGCGGAACGCATTCGCCGCCGTCGCTGCCACGTGCTGACGCAGGGGCAACGTGTCAATGAACTGCAGCAGCGCCACCGCCGCCAGCACCGTGCCGCGGCGCCTGGACGGCCCGCGCGCTATGAGCAGCACGGCTGCGAGCATCGCCGCATAGCCGACCGGCCACAAGAACCGTCCGGAGGCGCGGAACTGTTCAAGCAACTTCGGCGGCGGACCCAGGTCGAGCAGGACGTAGGGACCCAGTGCAACACGGGTCGACACCGACAACATAGTGAGGGCCAGCAGCACGATGGCGAGACCGGCGTGCCGCCGCACCATCTGCGCGACGGCACGTGGGCGCAGCAGCGCCGCCAGCAGCCCAAGCAAGAGGCCAGCGCCCAGGTAGTTGTAGCCTTCCGCCAAGTTGCCGCCGTAATCAGCCGCATCCACTGGCAGGAGGCCGGGGAAGAATACGCTGCCCGAGGGCCACACCGGCGAGAGCAGGTTCAGCGCGTAGCGGCCGAAGCCGGCGCCGCCCTCCGCCCCAAGATAGTCCAACCCGATCAACAGGATCAGCGTCGACGCACAACAGGCGAGGGCGCCCAGCACGGCCCGCCGCCAGCGTTCTGCGCCACGCAGCAGCAATGTGAGCGGCACTGCAAGCAGCAACGCCAGCACCATGACCATGAAGTAGGGGTGTATTAGCAGCGCCAACCCTGCCAACGCCGCCGACGCTGCCCAAAGGCCGGGCCGCGCGCCGGAAAGCAGGCGCAGATAAAGGCCCAGCGCCAGCAGCAGCACCGCTTGCCCGGTCAGGGCGGCGTGGCCGAAGCGGTACCACAACGCGGGCGCACACCCGGCCAGCACCGCCGTCGCCAGCAACGGCAGCAGCCGCGTCTCGCCGGCGCCACGCAACGCCCAGACCGCGGCGACGGGCTGCGCCAGGAATGTCAGGCCATAGAACAGCGTGACGCCCTGGAGGCCCGGCGGCAGCCAACCCCGTAGCAGCTTCAACGCCAGGGCGAGCGCAGGAATGCCGTCGAGGAACGCGAGGTTGCTGCCCTCCGGCGTGTTCAGCGCCGGGATATGCAGCAGCGGCCAGCGCCAGGCGTCGCCGATGAAGTAGCGCTGCGCGATGACATGTTGCGACGCGTCGCCGACCAGCACCAACGCGCTGGACGGCAACAGGAACGAGAGCGGGAAGGTGTGGAGGACCAGCGCGGCCCCGAACAACAGGGCCAGAGGACCAGCCAGCCAGCCAAAGGACTGCTTTGCGTCGCGCGGCGGCAGCGAGCGGCGGCTCATCCGAGTGTCACTACAAGCGCTCTCCTTGGCATCCAGGGGCAGGTCACCGGCTGCCGCTTGGACCAAGGTCAAGCCTGATCGTGGCCTTGCGGCGTTGCTGCGCCGTTGCGAAGCTCGGCTCCAAAGGAAGCGCCAGCGTCAGGTTTAGTATGTTCTTCATATGTTCTTGTAACCATGATGGCCCATTCATAACTATGGTGCCATGGTTATCGGCGCGCAGCCCGGGGTTGCCGCTGGATTCGAGTGGCGCTTTAAGCACGCCAAGCAAGGACAAGGATCTGACATGGACAAGAACAAGGCGCTAGACGCCGCGATGGCCCAAATCGAGCGCGCGTTCGGCAAGGGTTCCATCATGCGGATGGGCGCCAAAGCCGGGGACCAGCAGATCGAGGTCATACCGTCAGGCTCGCTTGGGCTGGATCTCGCACTGGGGATCGGCGGATTGCCGCGCGGCCGCATCCTGGAGATTTACGGTCCTGAAAGCTCGGGCAAGACAACGCTTGCCCTGCACGCCATCGCCGAGGCGCAGAAGCGCGGCGGCACCTGCGCCTTTATTGACGCCGAGCACGCGCTGGACCCGATCTATGCGCGCAAGCTGGGCGTCGATGTGGACAACCTGCTGTTGAGCCAGCCGGACGGCGGCGAGCAGGCGTTGGAGATTTGCGACACCTTGGTGCGGTCCGGCGCGATTGACATCGTCGTCGTGGACAGCGTCGCGGCCTTGGTGCCCCGGGCCGAGCTTGAGGGCGAGATGGGCGACACCCACGTCGGCCTGCACGCCCGGCTGATGAGCCAGGCCTTGCGGAAGCTGACGGGCAGCGTGTCCAAATCGCACACGACGCTGATTTTCCTGAACCAGATCCGCTTGAAGATCGGCGTCATGTTCGGCAACCCGGAGACCACCACAGGCGGCAACGCCTTGAAGTTCTATGCCTCGCTCCGCATGGAAATTCGCCGGATTGGCCAAATCAAGGACCGCGAGGAGGTCGTTGGCAATCAAACCCGGGTCAAGGTGGTCAAGAACAAGCTGGCGCCGCCATTCCGGCAGGTCGAGTTCGACATTATGTTTGGCGAGGGCATCAGCAAAGTTGGCGAGCTAGTCGATTTGGGCGTGAAGGCGAACGTGGTGGAAAAGTCGGGCGCGTGGTTCAGCTATGACAGCACTCGAATCGGCCAGGGCCGCGAGAATGCCAAGCAGTATCTCCGTGACCACCCCGAGATGGCGGAAGCAATCGAGAAGAAGGTGCGGGAACAGTCTGGGGTTGTCGCCAATGCGATGATAACCCCTGAGGAGGAACGGGAGGACGCCGACGCTGCTGAGTAACCCGCCGCTGGACGGCCCGGCGACCGAAGCGACAGCGCTCGACGCGCGCGACCACGCGTTGGTGGAGGCAGCGGTGGCGGTGCTGCTGCGCCACTACCGGCCGTTCTGGCACACGGTGGGCGCGGCGTTGCGCAGCCGGGATGGCCGGATCTGGACCGGCATCCACCTGGGCGCCACGGTGGGACGCCTCTCGATCTGTGCGGAGGCGGTGGCACTTGGCCGTTCGGTCATGGAGGGTGACAGCACGATCGAGTGCGCGGTGGCAGTCCGGCACCCGAAGCCAGACGAGGCCTCGCAAAAGATCGCTGTCGTGCCCCCGTGCGGCGCTTGCCGTGAGAACCTCACCGACTACGCTCCGGACGCGCTTGTTATCATCGATACGCCGTCCGGTTTGCGGAAAGTGCCGCTGCAAACCATGCTGCCGCATCCATATCAACGTTGAAGGCAAACAGGAACAGAGCTGGCGTAGGAGCGTTTATAGACGATGAGCAACAACCCAAAGACTGAAGCGAACGAGCCTGAAACCCCGTCGAACGTCCAGAAGGACCCGCACGACTGGACCACTGGCAGCGAGTCCATGACCGGGGCGCAGGCGAGCTACCTCAAGACCCTGTCCGAGGAGGCGGGGGAAGAGTTCGATCCGAAGCTCACCAAGGCAGAGGCGTCGCTCAAGATCGACGAGTTGCAGAACAAGACAGGGCGGGGCAAGGGCCACTAGCCCCAAGCGCAGCGGCAGGCCGCCTATCCTGATAAAATGACAGGCCGCTGCTGCCTTGCTATGCAGGGCAGAGCATCCCTGTAGGATAGTCGGCCGCCCATGCCAACCAGCAACGACGTACGAACGACATTTCTGGACTATTTCAAGAACACTGGGCATGAACTCGTGCCCAGTGGATCGTTGTTGCCGCAGAATGACCCGACCCTGCTGTTCACCAATAGCGGGATGGTCCAGTTCAAAAACATCTTCACGGGACAAGAACGGCGGCCTTATCGCACTGCTACCACTGCGCAGAAATGCGTTCGTGCCGGAGGCAAGCATAACGATCTGGACAACGTGGGGTACACTGCCAGGCACCACACGTTCTTTGAAATGCTGGGCAACTTCAGCTTCGGCGACTACTTCAAGCCTGTGGCAATCGAGCATGCCTGGACGCTGCTGACCCGGGACTTCGGCGTTGCGCCAGATAAGCTGTTGGTCACCGTGTACGCTGATGACGATGAGGCGGCTTCGCTATGGCGCAAGATCGCCGGGCTGCCAGATGGGCGCATCATCCGCATTGGAACCGCGGACAACTTCTGGCGCATGGGCGACACCGGGCCGTGCGGCCCGTGTTCCGAGATATTCTACGACCACGGGCCTTGCGTCCCCGGTGGCCCTCCGGGCAGTCCCGACGAGGACGGCGACCGCTTCATTGAAATCTGGAATTTGGTGTTCATGCAGTTCGAGGAGGGGCCGCCGGGCACTCGGACTCCATTGCCGCATCCTTCAATCGACACGGGCATGGGCTTCGAGCGCTTCGTGGCCGTCATGCAGGGCAAGCACAACAATTACGATATCGACCTGATGCGTGCGCTTGTGCTCGCCAGCGCTGAGGTCGCTCATCAAGCCGCGGATGGTCCGTTTCAAACCAGCCACCGCGTGGTGGCCGATCATCTGCGCAGCGCCTCGTTCCTGATTGCCGACGGAGTGCTGCCGTCCCGGGACGGCCGCGGCTATGTGCTGCGCCGGATCATGCGGCGAGCCATGCGGCACCTGCACATGATGGGCACCCGCGAGGCATCGTTCCATCGGCTGGTGCCCGCCTTGGTGCAGCAGATGGGAGCGGCATATCCGGAGCTGCCACGAGCCGCACCGCTTATTGTTGAAACGATGCGGCTTGAGGAGGAGAGGTTCAAAGCCATGCTGGACCGTGGCCTTGGCCTGCTCTCCGAGGAGACGGAGCGTTTGGCGGACGGCGAGGCGTTGCCTGGGGACGTGGCGTTCAGGCTGTATGACACTTTCGGCTTCCCGCTCGACCTGACGCAGGATGCCCTTCGGGAGCAGGGACGGCCAGTCGATACGGCCGGTTTTGAGGCTGCCATGCAGGAGCAGCGCACGCGCGCAAGGGCCGCTTGGGCCGGCTCCGGCGACGCTGCAACCGAGCGGGTCTGGTATGACATCCACGAGCAGGCCGGGCCTACCGAGTTCCTGGGCTACTCGAATGAGGTTGTCGTTGGGAGCGTGCTGGCCCTGGTTGTGGACGGCGTCTCGGTCGATGCGGCGGGTCGTGGCGCAAAGGTCGTGGTGGTGCTGAACCAGACGCCCTTTTACGCAGAAAGCGGCGGCCAGGTTGGCGACACCGGCGTCCTCAACGGCCCGGATGGCGTGGTCGTCGCCATCACCGACACGCAAAAGCGGCTCGGTGATCTTTTCGTCCATGTTGGGACCGTGACGGCAGGGAGCATTACGGTCGGAATGCCGGTCACGGCGGCTGTGGACCGAACCCGCCGGGACGCGATCCGCGCGCACCACAGCGCGACGCACCTGCTGCATGCCGCCCTCCGCCGGCGGCTGGGCACGCATGTGACGCAACGCGGCAGCCTCAACGCCCCGGACCGGTTGCGATTCGACGTGAGCCAGCCCACTCCGATCAGCCAGGACGCGCTTTCGGTTGTGGAGGCGGAGGTCAACGCCCGCATCCGCGGCAACAGCGAGGTGGCAACCCGGATCATGACCCCGGAAGCGGCGGTGGCGGAGGGGGCCATGGCCCTGTTCGGCGAAAAATATGGCGATGAGGTCAGGGTCGTATCCATGGGCGGCCCTGACGCCGAAGGCTCCGGCATAGCCTACTCGGCTGAGCTGTGCGGTGGGACCCACGTCAGCCGGACCGGCGATATCGGCCTGTTCCGCATCGTCGGCGAGAGCGGCGTCAGCGCTGGCGTGCGCCGGATCGAGGCCGTGACAGGAGCAGCGGCTTTGGACGTGGTGCAAGCAAGCGAGCAACGGCTGAACGAGGTGGCCAGCCTGCTGCGCGCCAGCCCGGCGGATGTTGCCAGCCGAGTCGGTCAGTTGGTGGAGGACCGGAAGCAGCTTGAGCGGCAAGTCGCCGACCTGCAGCGCCGGCTGGCGAACCAGGCTGGCGCGGCAAGCGTCGAGCAGATTGCCGGCGTGCCAGTCAGCCTACGCAACTTGGGCGAGGTGCCCCCGCGAGAGCTTAAAAGCATCGCGGAGACAATCGGCGCCGAGCTCGGCAGCGGCGTGGTGGCGCTTGCGTCCACAGCAGATGGCAAGGCCAGCATCGTGGTGTCCGTCTCGCGTGACCTGACCCGGCGCTTCAACGCGATTGATCTGGTGCGAGCTGCCAGCGCCGCGGTCGGTGGGTCTGGAGGTGGCGGACGGCCGGACTTGGCCCAAGCCGGAGGCCCTCAGGCCGGCAACGTGGACGCCGCGCTGCAGGCCGTCCGGCAGGGACTCCAAGCGCAATTTGACGCTGAGATGGCCTAAGCCTGGAGCGGACACTTACGAGGGAGTGAGCTAACCGCCATTATTCATCAGCCCGGAGCGTTCCCCTGCAGAGTCAGGCGTTTTTCGCG
>CAXTCN010000054.1:0-28563 GCA_964242575.1 uncultured Acetobacteraceae bacterium
CTCGACACCAAACGCAAGCGCTTGTTCGATTCTAGTCAGGCTGAGGACGCTCTAGATTGTCCAATCGGGTACAGTTCCGCACTTCACTACGGGCGGCAATTTGGCAAGCACATCAGATGAGGTGCGCTTACACAGGCGAATCCGTTGCATTTAGCGTTCTCGAAATCGATCACATCATTCCACTGGCAATCAGCGATGATGATTGGGCTCGCTTGGTCGCGACTGGAGTAGTACCGGTTAACTTCGACCGCAACGAACTTGAAAATTTACTACCAACGCCCGGGTATCACAATGGAAAAAAGGGGGACCGAATTAGAAGCGCCAACGTCCTGGCTCACCGATCCCCTCATTTTTGATGGTTCCGGTATATCCTTGATTTGGCTTGGGTCCGTAGAAGCACCGCCGGAGCGGCGGATGGATGTGGAGCATGGTCAAGGCGGCGCGTTTGGAGGAGGTGCGGGGCTTCATCGGCGGGCTGTATGGGCCTGACCTGCACGCCAAGCGGGTTGATGCGCTGGCGGGTGCGACGCTTGGGGTGATGACGGGCGCGTCGCTGGCGGTGGCGATGATCGGCCAGGCGCTGGCGCAGGCGCGGGGCTTGGTGACCAAGCACGCGGTCAAGCAGGTGGATCGGTTGCTGAGCAACGGCGGCATCGACGTGTGGGACAGCTTTGCGCGCTGGGTGCCGCAGCAGGTCGGTGCGCAGCCGAACATCCTGGTGGCGATGGACTGGACCGACTTCGACCATGACGGCCAGTCGACGTTGGTGCTGAGCCTGGTGACAGGCCACGGCCGCGCGGCGCCACTGATTTGGCTGACTGTGTGGAAGGAGGAGATCGCGACCCGGCGCAACGACTACGAGGACGCCTGTTTGGTGCGCCTGGCCGAGACGCTGCCTGCCGGCTGCCGGGTGACGATCCTGGCCGACCGCGGCTTTGGCGACCAGAAGCTGTTCGCCTTCCTGGGCACGCTGGGCTTTGGCTACGTGATCCGCTTCCGCGGCAACATCCGCGTGGCCGACGCGGCGGGTGAGACCAAGCCCGCGGCCGAGTGGGTGGGCAAGGGCGGACGCGCGCGCAAGCTGCGGGACGCCCGGGTCACGGCACAGGGTCGGCAAGTCGGCGCCGTCGTTTGCGTGCATGCCCGCGGCATGAAGGAGCCATGGTGTCTGGCGGCGAGCGACCCGGAGGCCACGGCGGCGGTGCTGGTCAACCACTATGCCAAGCGCTGGACCATTGAGCCTGCGTTCCGCGACATCAAGGACTTGCGGTTCGGCATGGGGCTGTCCGCCGCCCGCGTCAGTGAACCCACCCGGCGCGACCGGCTGTTGCTGGTCAGCGCATTCGCCATGGCGCTGCTAACCCTGCTCGGCGCCACAGGCGAGCGCCTCGGCATGGACCGGCTGCTCAAGTCCAACACGAGCAAGACCCGAAGCCACTCGCTGTTCCGGCAAGGCTGCATGCTCTACGAACTCATCCCCAACATGCCAGAACACAGGCTCGCGCCGCTCATCGCAGCATTCGCCACGGCAGTGTCACAGGCCAGCGAATTCAGCGGCTTGTTTGCATAGACGAAATGAGGGGATCGCTGAGACGTCCTGGTGCACTTTCTAGACATCGCTGCCGCAATAAAACCTAAAATTGAAATACTGGTCCGTAATAACGACGCGTCCGATCTCACGTTGAAGGGATACCTGTTGCTAAAGGCGCAGGCCGAAAAAAACGGTCTGAACATCGATGAGGTAATCGATATAAAGCGGCAAGAAGTTGAGGGCATAACACGCCTGAGTGAGTCGCCAGAGGTTGACGAGGGTGCCAATATATACCTCGTCAACGCCGCTTTAGCAGCCGAACTCATGTACAAACGGCTCGCAATTGGTGCAGGCAGTATTGACTGCGTGACGCTACAGGACGGCGGTGAACAACCGCGGGTCTGCACGACATGCATCGAGTTTCTGGCAGCCAAAGATGCCGGCTACTGGCCGCTAACGCAGTTCGACATGAACTGCTTTGGAATGGCGGATCGGACTTGCGAGGCACTACGCGCTATCACCCAAGCTCGTTACGCGCCAGCTTCGGCTATTCGGTATCCTAGGGTAGACTGTAAAAATCTGAACCTATGGTCGTCGGACTGGTTGAGCGATCTTTTCATTGATCCCGACGAGCATAGAAGGGATCTCTTGTCGAACTATCCTACAATTGCACTCGCGATCGAGGCTGGCCATTGCAATTTGAATTACTGCATAAGAACGTCATTCGATGTCAACAATGACTCGATGGGAGTCCGAGTGACAGAGTTGTTTAGAGCCGACATGGACGATGACGGAGAGGAAGAGATAGTAGTCTTTCGCCTAGCTTATGCCACCTCGGGCACGCTGAGGGCGGGAATAGTCTGTTTGGCGAAACCGAACCGGCTAAACGGGGTGCTTCACTCCACTCCAATCAGAGCTTCGTAGGGGACCGAGAAACTTTCTATATGGCAGCTATGAGAACGACGCGCCTGACTTCAGATATGTCCGTTTATTGGGATCGGCAAGCTTTCCGCTCTACGACCGACATGGGCGCTGAGGCGCCGTGCGGGCCAGCATGAGGAAGTCCGCCTCTGCGTCATCGCGCTCATGGGCGAACTGGCAGGTCTCCACCCAAGATGCCTGCTCGCTTCCGGCGCGACCACAATCACAAGCCAGGTCCGCAACACGCTCTCATCATTCAAGCCACAAAATCAGACACCCGCCGCCCAGCCTGCGCCGGCCGGTCCATACGCGCGAAGGCGTTGGTCTCAATGTAGCTGCGCGCCTGGTTGCAGTACCAATCCGTGAACCGCAGCACCAAAGACTCCGCCTGTTCCGAGTACGGCCCCGGCACATACCCGCGCGAGTTCACGCCCAACTGGTTGTTCTCGGCCAGTTGCCGGTCCTGGTCGTTGGTGCGGGTCCATAGCTCCATCAGCTTGTCCGGATGGTAGTCCACGCCCTCGACCGCGTCCTTGTGCACCAGCCACTTCGAGGTCACCACCGTCTGCTGCGGCCCGGTCGGCATGGCGCTGAACATGAACACGTGGTCGCCGACCGCGTGGCAGAAGCTGTGCGGCTCGATGGCCCAGCGCAAGGACCCCACGTCGCCGTCGCCCAACTGCCCGAGTGGCTTTGCCACGACGGGCGCGCCGTCCATCGACAACGACACGCAGCCCTCGTTCAGCGCGAAGCGCGACGCCTGCCACCACTCGCCCTCGACCGGGCCAGTGCCCAGCCCGCGCTGGGCCATGCGGTCGCGGAAATCGGCGGCGATGCGGCCTTGCTCGTCCTCGGTCAGGTGCCGGCGGTCCACCGGGAACGTGTGGGTCAGCTCCGGGTGCTTGGCGGCGCAGTGGTAGCACTCGCGGGCGTTCTCCATCACGAGCTTCCAGTTGGCCTGCTCCACCAGCGTGCCCGTCGCCACCAGCTTGGCGTTCATGAGGTCGTGCGGCGCCAGCAACGGCTCGAAGTGCTCGCGGAACGGCTGGAACGGCTGCGGGTCGTCGGCCAGGCACACGTAGATTGACCCGGCGACCGTCTCGACGTGGATGGGCCGCAGGCTGTGTTCGGCCGGGTCGAACGACGGCTGCATCCGCGCGGCGTGCAGCAGGTTGCCGTTCAAGTCGTAGCTCCACTGGTGGTAGGGGCACACCAGGCGCGGCCGGCGTGCGGTGCCGGTCGGGCAGATTTGCGCGCCGCGGTGGCGGCAGGAGTTGAAGAACCCGCGCAGCCGGCCCTCGCGGGTGCGGACCACCACGACCGGGGAGCGGCCGACGGTGAAGGCGAGCGTGCTGCCAGGCTCCGGCACCTCGGCCTCGAAGCCCGCCATGATCCAGCACGACTCGTGCACCGCATCCAGGTCGAACTCATAGATCTCGGGGTCGCTGTACATCGCCCGGGGCAGCGTGTGCCCGGGCCGGCGCTGGTCCAGCAGGGCGCGAATCCTGGCGAAACTCATCGGGGTGGCCTCCATGCGTGCGGCGGCCGCAACGGGACGGCGGTGCGGAACCATGCTGCGCGATGCCGGCTACAATGACGCCAATGCGCCAAAAAGGCGCATCGAATTTTGTCATGGCGTCATCGCATTTAATGCTTTGTCCCACCGGCGCGTGCGCGCAATCATGTGATCCGGCCCAGTAATGCAGGAGAACCCGCTTCGGTGGATGGCTGCGCGCGAAGGCAAACGCGATGATCGACCGGCGCTGGCTGCCGCTCAATGCCCTGCGCGCGTTCGAGGCCGCCGGGCGCCAGCTCAGCTTCACCGCCGCCGCCAGCGCGCTCAGCGTTTCGCAGAGCGCCGTGAGCCGGCATGTCATCAGCCTGGAGGGCCTGCTGGGCGTGCCGCTGTTCGAGCGGCGGCGGCACCAGCTTGGCCTCACCGACGCCGGTGCCGTGCTGCTGCCGGAAATCACCAAGGCGTTCGACCGCATGCAACAGGCGGTGAACGATGCGGTGGACGAGGCCGGCGGCCGGCCGCGCACGCTGCGGGTGCACATGCCGCCCAGCTTCGCGCAGTTGCTGGCGGTGCCGATCCTGCGCGGCTTCCGGCGGCATTGCCCTGACGTGCTGCTGGACATCGACAGCCCCAACAGCGTCGGGCCGCCGTTGCGCGACGCCGACGCGGCGGTAGTGTATGGCAAGCCCGTCGCCGGCGACCACGTGTCGGACGTGCTGTGGATGGCGCGGGAGACCCCGGCCTGCACGCCGGACATCGCGCGCCGCCATGCCGGGCTGGACCTCGGCGCGTTCCTGGCCGCCAACGAGCTGCTGCACGTGAAGCTGGAGCACGAGCCGCGCAACTCGTTGTGGCACGCCTATGTGCGGCAGAACGGGCTGTCGCTTGACACTGACCGCGGCCTGGCGTTCGACACCGCTACCTTGGCCGCGCAATACGCGCTGTCCGGCGAGGGCGTGGTGCTGCTGGACGTGAACCTGTTCGCGGCCGACCTCGCGGCCGGGCGGCTGGTCGCGCCGTTCAACACGACGTTCGAGTCCGGCTATGGCTACTTCCTGGTGGTGCAACTGGAGGACCTGGCCGACCCGGCCATTGCGCAGTTGCGGTCCTGGATCATCGAGCATTTCGCCCTGCGCCGCGAAGCCGGCCTGGGCGTCGCCGCTGGCACCGTTCGTGCTTGGAACACTGGGCCGCGTGACCGCGTGGCCGCGTTCGACCTGACCCCGACGCTCTAGCAACAGGGAGTTCCCGCCCATGGCCAAACTCAGCACCAACAGCGGACGCCCGCCGCACAGCGCGGTGCCAGAACTGTGCGACCGCGTGGCCGCCGGGCAAATCGACCGGCGAGACTTCCTTCGCACCGTGTCCTGGCTCGGCGTCTCGGCCTTGAGCGCGCGGGCGTTCCTGGGCGGTCTCGGAGCCACGGCGTTGCTGCCGCGGGAGGCCGACGCGCAACCTGCGCCGAAACGCGGCGGCAGCCTGCGGTTCGCGTGCCGAATCCAGGAGATGACCGACCCGGCCGCCGTCACCTGGATCGAGCCCACCAACCTGTTCCGCAACAGCCTCGAGTTCCTGACCTTCGTTGACGCCGACAACGTCACCCAGCCCTACCTCGCCACCAGTTGGGACCCGTCGGAAGACCTGAAGATGTGGCGCTTTAAGCTGCAACCCGGCGTCAAGTGGTCGAACGGCGACGACTTCACCTCGGAGGACGTGGCCGCCACCCTCAAGCGCTGGCTGGCGCCGGAGTCGAAATCCGCCAACAAAACGGCGTTCGCCGCGGTGCAGAACGTCGAGGTCATCGGCCCGCTGGAGTTCGCGCTGCACCTGGACCGTCCGATGCTGCCGATCCCGGAGATGCTGTACGCCTACACCTGCCCCATCATGCACCGCAGCTTCGAACAGAGCGGCGCGAACTGGCCGAAGAACCCCATCGGCACCGGCCCCTATACCATGACCGAGTACGCGGTCGGCCAGAAGGCCACGTTCCGCCGACGCGAGGGCTACTGGGGGACTGCGCCGTTCCTGGATGAGATCCGCTACATCGACATGGGCAACGACGCCTCGACCCAGGTGGCGGCGCTGGCGGCCGGGCAGGTGGACATCCTGTACCGCATCGGCTTCGCCGAGGTGGACCTGGTAAAGCGCATCCCGACCGCGCAGGTGCTGACGACACGCGCGGCGCAAACGGTCTGCATGCGCATGCACGTGGACGCGAAGCCGTTCGACGACATCCGGGTGCGCCGCGCCGTGGTGCTGGCGGCCGACAACCAGCAGATGGTGGACCTCGCGTTGCGCGGCCTGGGCATCGTGGCGGACAACCACCACGTCGCGCCGTTCCAGCCGGAGTACTACAAGCTGCCGCCCATCAAGCGCGACGTGGCGCAGGCGAAGCAGCTTCTGAAGGAGGCCGGCTACCCCAACGGCCTCGATCTTGAGCTGACGGTCGGCAACACCTCCGGCGTGTTCGAGCAGAACACCGCGCAGGTATTGCAGCAGAACTGCGCCGAGGCCGGCATCCGCATTAAGCTGAATGTGCTGCCATCCGCCGCGTTCTGGCCGATCTGGACCAAGGTGCCGTTCGGCCTGACGTTCTGGGCGCACCGCCCGCTCGCGGTCATGACGCTGGACCTGGCCTATCGCACCGGCGGCGCATGGAACGAGAGCCACTTCGCCAGCAAGGAGTTCGACGACGCACTGGACCGCGCCATGGCGATCATCGACCCCAAGAAGCGCGCCGAGGCCATGCAGCCAGTCGAGCGTATTTTGCAGGAAGCGGCGATCATGGTGCAGCCATACTGGTCCGACAAGTTCACCGCCATCTCCACCAAGGTGAAGGGCTTCCGCGTGCATCCGGCCGAGTACTACGACATGCGGACGACCTGGATGGCTTAGGATGCAGCGTAAGCTTCTGCTGCGCGCCGCCGAGATCGCCGGGACCATGCTGGCGGTGTCGTTCATCGTCTATGCCGTGCTGGAGGTGAACGGCGCCGACGTCGCGGCCAAGGTGCTGGGCCAGTTCTCCACCACGGAGCAGCGGACGCTGTGGCTGGCGGAGAACGGCTACAACGACCCGTTCCTGCTGCGCTACGTCCGCTGGCTCGGCCACTTCCTCGGCGGCGACTTCGGCGCGTCCACGCACTATCGGGAGCGCGTGTGGAACTTGTTGCCGGACCGGCTGGCCAACACGGCGTTGCTGGGCGGGGCGTCGCTGCTGGTTATGGTGCCGATCAGCTTCGCGCTCGGCATCGCGGCCGGGGTGCGCGAGGGTTCGGCCACCGACCGCGCCATTTCGTTCTTTTCGGTGCTCACCACGTCGGTGCCGGAGTTCGCCAGCGCGGTGTTCCTGTCGGCGGTGTTCGTGTTCTGGCTCGGCTGGCTGCCGGGCGCCAGCACGATGACCTCCGGCTTCGAATGGCGCGAGCTGGTGCTGCCAGTGATGGTGCTGGCGCTATACTCCATCGGCTACCTGGCCCGCATCACCCGCGCCTCCATCGCCGAGGTGATGGCGACGCCGTATGTGCGCACCGCCATGATGAAGGGTGCGACGCCGGGCCGCATCGTGTTCCGCCACGCGTTGCGCAACGCGATGATCGCGCCGGTCACGGTGATAATGCTGCACGTTCCCTACCTGCTGTCGGGCGTTATCGTCGTGGAGGTGTTCTTCGCCTACCGCGGCTTTGGATCGTTGCTGTACGAGGCGTCGCTCAACAGCGATATCGCGGTGATCGAGGCTTGCGCGATGATCAGCGTGGTCGCCGTGGTCGGCACGCAGCTCATTTCGGACCTGCTGTATGCCTGGCTGAACCCGCGCGTCCGTCTGCTGTCGCGCGCCCGGCCAGTCGCTCCCGCTGCGGTGCCGGCCGAATGACCTGGCGCGCGCTGCGCCGGCCCGGCGTGTCCGGCGGGTTGCTCATGGTGGCGGTGTGGGTCGTGTGCGCCGTGTTCGCGGGCGCACTGGCGCCGTATGACCCGCTGCGCAACCAAGCGCCGCTGATCGGCCCGCTCGGCGCAGGGCCGGCCGGCGAGCGGTTCTGGCTCGGCACCGACCTGTTGGGCCGCGACATCCTATCCCGGCTAATTTACGGGGCGCGTGCCGTGGTGCTGTGGGCCGGGCTTGCCACTGCAGCGGCGTATGCGGTCGGCATCACCGGCGGGCTGGTCGCCGGGTTCTACCGCGGCACGGCCGACCGGGTTCTGTCGTTCATCGCCAACGTGGTGCTCGCGTTCCCGGTGCTGGTGCTTTACATGCTGATTATTGTCCAGCTTGGGCCGTCCGGCCTCAATATCGTGCTGGCGGTCACGTTCGGCAGCGCGCCGTCCATCTTCCGCATCGTGCGCGCGTTGGCGCTCGATGTGCGCGGGCGGGACTTCGTGGCGGCGGCCATCACCCAGGGCGAGCGTCCGCTGCGCATCATGCTGGTGGACATCCTGCCCAACGTCACCGGGCCGCTGGTGGTGGATGCCTGCCTGCGGCTCGGCTACACTGCCATCACCATCGGCGTGCTCGGCTTCCTCGGCCTTGGCATCCCGCCGCCGACGCCGGATTGGGGCGGCATGGTCAATGACGGCCGCTCGATGGCGATCGTGTTCCCGCACCTCGTGATTTTCCCCTGCATCGCGATTTCCTCGCTGATGCTGGGCCTATCGTTGCTGGCTGACGGGCTGCGCGAGGCCGGCAACGAGGCGCAGGCGGGTCGCGGCGCATGAACGAGCCGATCCTCCGCATCGACCGCCTATCGGTGGCGCTGCCGCCGGGCGCGGACCGGCGCTGGGCGGTCGAGGGTGCCAGCCTCGACGTGAACCGCGGCGAAATCCTGTGCGTGGTGGGCGAGTCCGGCTCCGGCAAGTCGGTGTTGGCGAGCGCCATCATGGGCGCGCTGCCACGCGGATTGCGGCGCACCGCCGGGCGCGTGCTGTTCCAGGGCCAGGACCTCGCGCACATGCCGGAACGCCAGCTCCGCGCCATCCGCGGACGCGATATCGCCATGGTGTTCCAGGAACCCAGCGCCGCGCTCAACCCGGCCATCCGCGTCGGCCAGCAGGTCGAGGAGGTGTTCCAAATCCACCGGCCGGACATGCCGCCAGCGGAACGGCGGCAGCGCGTGCTGCGGCTGCTGGCGGACACCCACCTGCCCGACCCTGAGGCCATCACCGCGCGCTTCCCGCACGAGATTTCCGGCGGCCAGTGCCAGCGCGTCGTGATCGCCATGGCGCTGGCGCTCACGCCCGCATTGCTGATCGCCGACGAGCCGACCACGGCGCTCGATGTCACCACCCAAGCGCAAATCCTGACGTTGCTGCGTGAGCTGCGCGACAACCAAGGCCACGGCATCATCCTGGTGACGCATGATTTCGGCGTGGTGGCGGACACCGCCGACCGCATCGCCGTCATGCAAGCCGGGCAGATCGTGGAGGTCGGGGCCGCCGAACAGGTGCTGAACCGCCCGGCGCACCCCTATACTCAGCGCCTGATCGCCGCCGTGCCCAGCCTGGTGCCACCCACACGCCCGGCCCGGCCGGCGGCGGCCCCGGTGCTGGAGCTGCGTGGCCTGTGCAAAAGCTTCGGCTTAGTGCGCGCGGTGGACGCGGTGACGCTCGACGTGGAGCGCGGCTCGACCCTCGCCATCGTCGGCGAGTCCGGCTCGGGCAAAAGCACGCTGGCGCGCACGGTGATCCGCCTGTTGGAGCCGTCCGGCGGGCGCGTGCTGATCGACGGCGCAGACTACGCCAGCTTGCAGGGCAACGCGCTGATGCGCCAGCGCCGGCTGGTGCAGATGATTTTTCAGGACCCGTACGGGTCATTGAACCCGCGCCGCACCGTGGGCGACGTGCTGGTCCGCGCCGGCGTGCTGGGCGGGCTGGGCCGGACCCAGGCGCGGGCGCGGGCGGCGGAGCTGATCGGCTTAGTGGGCCTGTCACCGCAGGCGCTGGAGCGGCGGCCCATGTCGTTCTCCGGCGGGCAGCGGCAGCGGATCGGCATCGCCCGGGCGCTGGCAATGAACCCGGCCATCGTAATCGCCGACGAGAGCGTGTCCGCGCTGGATGTGTCGGTGCAGGCGCAGGTGCTGGAGCTGCTGGCGGATCTCCAGGCGCGCACCGGCCTCACCTTGCTGTTCATCACGCATGACCTCCGCGTCGCGGCGCAGATCGCCGACCGGATCGCGGTGATGCGGCGCGGCCAGGTCGTGGAGTGCGGCCCGGCGGCCGACGTGCTGTTGCGGCCAACCCACGCCTACACCGCCGAGCTGGTGGCGGCGGCGCCTGGCCGCGCGTGGCAGGCGGCGCAGCATCAGGCAACCCAGGAGAAACTAGGCGCATGGCAGGGAGCCCAGGCATGAACGACGTGGACGCGACGGCTTTGAACCGAAGGGAAGTGCTGCTGACCGCCGCCGGCGCCACGGCGCTTGCGATGGGCGTGGGCGTCATCGGCGGACCGGCCCGCGCGGCTGTCGCCGGGCAGTGCATCGACGCTTTCACGCAGGAGGCGGTGAACTTCAACCCGCTGCTGTACGTGAACACCGGGGTCGAAACGGCGGTCGAGTTCTCGGTGTTCGACGCGCTGTGGCGCATCGACCCGGCCGGCGAGTTCATCCCCAACCTCGCCGCCGAAATCCCCACCACCGACAACGGCGGCATCTCAAAGGATGGCCTGGACTGGACCATCAAGCTGCGTCCCGGCGTCACCTGGCACGACGGCGCGCCGTTCACCTCCAAGGACGTGGTGTTCACGCTGCAAACGCTGATGAACCCCAAGGTCGCGGTGCGCAGCCGCAACGGCCACGACCACGTGGCGAGCTATGAGGCGACGGACCCGCTGACGGTCAAGGTGAAGCTCAAGGACCCGTTCGCGGCATACTTGGTGTCCTGGCAGAAGACCAGCATCGTGCCGGAGCATATCCTGGCGAAGGAGCCGGACATCAACACGGCCGCGTTCAACACCAAGCCGGTCGGCACCGGGCCGTTCATCCTGAAAAACCGCGTGGCCGGCGACCACATCGAGTTCGCGCCCAACCCGAATTACCACGGCGGCGCGCCCAAGCTCACGTCATTGATCCAGAAGTACGTGCCGGACCAGCAGACGCTGTATGCGCAATTCCAGACCGGCGAAGTCACCATTTTCGACAATCAAGGCATCCCACCGCAGTTATACAGCCGGGCCAAGGTGCTGCCGGGCGTAAAGACCGTGCTGGCTCCATCGCCGTTCGTCGAGTTCATCTACTTCAACCTCGGCAAGCCGCAGTTCGCGGAGAAGGCGGTGCGGCAGGCGCTATACCGCGCCATCGACCGTCGGCTGTGGGTCGATGCGGTGTACTACGGCCTGCCGCAGCCGACGCTCAGCTACCTGCCGTCCAGCCACTGGGCGTACAACCCCAACCTGAAGGACCCGGGCTTCGATTTGGCGAAGGCGGCGCAGATGCTGGACCAGGCCGGCTGGACCGTGGGCGCGGACGGCGTGCGGGCCAAGGCGGGCGTGCGGCTGGCGTTCACCATGTCCACCACCGCCGGCAACAAGTCCCGCGAGCAGGCGCAACAGTTGGTGCAGCAGAACTTCAAGAAAATAAACGTCGAGATGGGCATCCGCAACATGCCGGCCTCAGTCGTGTGGGGCGACTACACCGTGAAGTCGCAGTTCGACACGCTGATGGTGGGCTGGGACGCGCTGCTGTATCCCGACCCCGACTACACCGACCGCGTCGCCAGCGACCGCATCCCGCTGAAGTCTGGCACCGGCTCCAACTACGTGCAGTACGAGAACCCGGAGGTGGACGCGCTGTGCGCCCAGGGGGTCACGGCCAACTCGCGGGAGGCGCGCCGGGCCATCTATTGGAAGTTGCAGGAAATCCTGCTGGAGGACCTGCCATTCGCGCCGATCTTCTCGTATCAGGCGGTGCTGGGCGTGTCGGACCGGCTGCGCGGCTTTGCGGTCAACCCGTACACCCCATGCAACTCATGGAACAACTCGACGTGGTCCACGACGTGATCGCACGATGCGGCGGCATGTAGCCTCGCGCCTCGGCCAGGCGGCGGTCCTGCTGCTGGGGGTGTCGGTGATCGGCTTCGCGCTGATGCACCTGGCGCCCGGCGGGCCGCTCGCGCTGTACACGCTGAACCCGACGGTGACGGCGCAGGACATCGAGCGCATCAAGGTCCAGTTCGGCCTCGACCAGCCGGTTTACGTGCAGTACGCCAAGTGGGCGCTCGGCATGCTCACCGGCAGTTGGGGCGCCAGCTTCTTCGGCGGCCGTCCGGTCTCGCACATCGTGCTGGAGCGGCTGCCCGCCACGTTCGAGCTGATGGGCCTCAGCATGGCATTGGCGGCCTTGATCGGCGTCGGGACCGGCGTGCTGGCAGCGGTGAAGCGGCACTCGGTGTTCGACTACGCCGCCACTACCGGCGCCATGCTGGCATTGTCGCTGCCGACGTTCTGGTTCGGGCTGCTGGGCATCTACCTGTTCGCCCAGGTGCTGGGCTGGCTGCCGGCCGGCGGGCGCACGACCATCGGCGGCGCCGGCGACCTCGTGGACCGGCTGCGGCACTTGCTGCTGCCGGTCGCCGTGCTGACGTTGGTGCTAGTGGCGCAGTGGAGCCGCTACACCCGCTCGGCCATGCTCGAAATCCTTAACCAGGACTACATGCGCACCGCGCGCGCCAAGGGCCTGTCGCCAGGCCGGGTGCTGCTGCGGCATGGGCTGCGCAGCGCCCTGCTGCCGCTGGTGACGCTCGCCGGCCTGCAACTGCCGATGCTGTTCGGCGGCGCATTGGTCACCGAAACCGTGTTCTCCTGGCCCGGCATGGGCCTGCTGTTCGTGAACGCGCTGGCGAACCGCGACTACCCCGTGCTGATGGCGATCCTTATGGTCGGCGCATTGCTGGTGATCGTCGGCAACCTGGTCGCGGACCTCGTGGTGGCGTTCGTGGATCCGCGCATCCGCCTGGCGGGCCGCGCGTGAGCGCCACCCTCGCCGTCCCCGCGGTCCGTCCCCGCATCGGCAACCGCACGCTGCGGCGGTTCGCCCGGCACCGCCTGGCGCTGCTGGGCCTGTGCGTCATCACGCTGATGGTGCTGGGAGCGGCGCTGGCGCCGTGGATCGCGCCGGCCGATCCCACCAACATCGACATCATCCATCGCTACGCCCCGCCGCTCACCGACGGCTACATCCTCGGCGCGGACGACCTCGGGCGCGACGTGCTGAGCCGGTTGCTTTACGCCGGGCGCATTTCGCTGTCGGTCGGGCTGTCGGCCATGGCGGTCACCATCGTGGTCGGCTTCCTGGTGGGCGCGTTCGCCGCCTATCACGGCGGCTGGCCCGACGCTGCGCTGATGCGTCTCACCGACATGGTGCTGTGCTTCCCGAGCGTGTTCCTGCTGCTGTTCGTCGCCGCGTTCGTGCCGCCGTCGCTGCTGTCGGTGTCGCTGATGATCGGGCTGACCTCCTGGATGGAGATCGCCCGCATCGTGCACGCGCAAATCCAGTCCTTGAAGCAGCAGGATTTCATCGAGGCCGCGCGGCTGGCCGGGGCACCCTCCTGGCGCATCGTGTTGCGGCAAATCCTGCCGAACACCCTGGCGCCGCTGCTAGTGGCGGCCACGCTCAACACCGCCAACGCCATTCTTTTGGAAAGCTACATCAGCTTCCTCGGCTACGGCATCCAGCCGCCCGAGGCGAGCTGGGGCAACATGCTGACCAACGCGCAGAGCGACTTCCAGATCGACCCGTGGCTGG
Source organism: uncultured Acetobacteraceae bacterium (assembly GCA_964242575.1). Taxonomy (GTDB): domain Bacteria; phylum Pseudomonadota; class Alphaproteobacteria; order Acetobacterales; family Acetobacteraceae; genus JANPPS01. The sequence goes on from CAXTCN010000054.1 coordinate 13,697, forward strand.
CGGTGTTCCCCGGCCTCGCAATCACGTTGGCCGTCGCGAGCTTCAACTTCATCGGCGACGGGCTGCGCGATGCGCTCGACGTGCGCCTGAAACCCTGAACAGGTGAGTAACGCCATGCACCCGCCCACACATCCCATTGACCCGAAATCCATCACCGGCAAGTTCCCGCCGACCACCGAACGCGCGCAGCTTGGCATCGTCGGCGCTGGTCCCGCCGGGGTGGCGGCGGCGCTCGCGGCGGCGCGGGCCGGGCAGCAGGTCATGCTGATCGACGAGAACCCGGTCGAGGGCGCGCTCATGGGCATGGACGTGCCGCTGCCCTACGGCAACCGCATGACCGCCGCGGTGCAGCGTCAGGACCGCATGCTGGAACAGGTGTTCCTCGCCAACCCGGACCTCGCGGAGGCGGTCGAGCTCGGCGTCGACCTGCGCCTCGGCGTCACCGTGTGGGGCGCGTTCGCCAACGGTCCCAACCTCAAGGCGCTGCCTGGCCCGGTGCTGGGGCTGGCGGACGCGGAGCGGTCCTGGCTGGTCGGCTTCGACCGGCTGATCCTGGCGGCCGGCGCGCGGGACCTCGTGTTCACCTTTCCCGGCGCAGACCAGCCCGGCGTCATCGGCGCCAACGCCTTGCACAGCCTGCTGACCCGCTACGATGCTTTCGCCGGGCACCGCATCGTGGTGCTGGGCTCGGGCGCGCTGGGCCTGGACGCCGCTTCGCGTGCCCTGGACCACGGGCGTGAGGTCGCCGCCATCATCGAGCCGCGCGACGTGCCGCAGGGACCCGCCGAAGCCGTCGCGGCCCTGCACGCGCGCGGCGTGCCGATCCTCACCGGCTGCATGATCCAGCGAGCCCATGGGGACGCCGGCGGGGTCAGCGGCGTCACGGTGGCCGGCCTCAACCAGCCATCCGGCGCGGCCCAGGATATCCGGTGCGACACGGTATGCCTCGCGGTGGACCTGGTGCCGAACATCGAGCTGGCGCACGTGCTGGGCTGCGCCACCGTGTTCGACCCGGCGCGCGGCGGGCACGTGCCGCGGCTCGACGCGGAGGGCCGCACCAGCCTGCCGTTCGTCTCGGCGGTCGGTGATTGCGCTGGGCTGGACGTGGCCGATCCCGAGTACCGGCTGGACTGGATGCGCGCATTGCTGGCGACCGGCGGGCTGGAGACGCTGGCCTGCCAGTGCGAGGAGGTGACGCGCCGCGAAATCCTCGGCGTGCGCCCGCCGCGCTACCTGGGTGGCACAGACCGGGCCGACCCGCGCTCGTTGGAGGCGCTGGCCGCGGATGGTCCGCTGGACCCTGACCAGATCAAGCGCCTGACCCGCGCCGGCATGGGGCCGTGCCAGGGCCGCCGCTGCCGCGAACAGGTCGCGCTGCTGTTGTCGGTCTCGACCGGGACGCCGGTCGGCCAAATCCCGCTCGCCACCTACCGAGCCCCGGTCCGGCCGCTGCCACTGTCGGTGCTGCAACAGATGGACGAGCCGGAGGCGCTGGCGGCGAACTGGGAGGTATGGTTCGGCATTCCCGGCCAATGGGTGCCGTACCGCGACATCGGCACCGAACGCGAGCGGGTGGACCGCTACGGCCAGCCGGTCGACCACGACCATATGTGAGGGCGCGGGCATGGTCGAAACCAAGGGCGCATCGGTCATCATTATCGGCGGCGGCGTCACCGGGTTGTCCGCGGCCTGGTGGCTGGCGCGCTCCGGCGTGGACGTGCTGGTAATCGAGAAGGGCATCGTCGGCTGGGAGGCGTCCGGCCGCAACGGCGGCGGCGCCACGCACTACGCGAGCCCGCTGTTCCGCGAAGAACAACGCTTGTGGCCGCAGATGGACGAGCTGCTGGGCTACCCGACCGAGCACCGCCCGTACCGCATCAACGTGGCGCTGGAGGAACGGCAGATGCTGCGCATGCGCCGCATGGCGGCCGTCGCGGCGGAGGACGGCTTCGAGTCGACCGAGCTGGACCCGAAGCAGTTGCGGGACCTGGTGCCGTTGGTGGGCGACAACGCAGTGGGCGGCATGTTCTACCACTTCGGCGGCCACGCCAACCCGCAGCGCACGGTGCAGGCCTACGCCTGGGCGTTGCAGGACTTGGGCGGGCGCATCCTGCAGCACACCTCCGTGCTGGGCTTCACGCGGGAGGCTGGGCGGGTGACCGAGGTCGTCACCAGTGCCGGCACATTCGGTTGCGACAAGCTGGTGGTCGCGGCCGGGCCGCAGACCGGCGCGTTGCTGGCGCAGTTGGACGTACTCCTGCCGATGGCGCCGGCCCGCGCCGAGATGATCGTGACCGAGCCGCTGCCGCTTATGGAGCACGGCGGCGTGGACGGCCACGGGCTGTATGGCCGGCAAACGCTGCGCGGCAACCTGGCCTATGGCGGCGGCCCGCACGAGTGGCTGGACTCGCAGGACGGCCCCATCGCCCGGCCGTCCACGCCTCTGCTGCGCAACCTGTCGCGCCGGCTGGCCGAGATGTTCCCCCGCGCCGCCCATGTCCGCGTCATCCGCAGCTGGGCCGGCGTCATCGAGAACACGCCCGACGGCCGCCCCGTATTGGACGTGCTGGAGGACCCGGCCAACGTCGTGGCCGCCACCATGTCCAGCGTCGGCTTCGGCCTGTCGCCCGCGACCGGGCACGCGCTAATGGAGCTGGTGCTGCACGGCGCGTGCAACTTCACCGACCTCAGCACCCTGCGGCTGTCGCGCTTCGCCAGGCTGGAGCCGGACTGGCGCCAGCGCCTGGGCTGGGTGCCGCCCGACCTGCCCACCCCAGCGCTGCATGCCTGACGAGTCGCTTCTCGAGGTCCGTGATCTCACGGTCGACTTCGCCGCCGAGGGCGGCACGGTGCGCGCGGTGGACCACGTGAGCTTCACCCTGGGCGCGGGCGAGAAGTTGGGCCTGGTCGGCGAGAGCGGCTGCGGCAAAAGCACCGTCGCCCTGGCGCTGATGCGCCTGTTGCCCGTAACCACCGTGCACGGCGACGTTGTACTGAACGGGACCTCGCTGCTGGAGCTGGACGAACCGGCGATGCGCCGTGTGCGCGGCGGCGAGGTCGGCATGGTATTTCAGGACGCCATGACCTCGTTGCACCCGCTGATCCCCGTGGGCCAACAGATCGCGGAGACGCTGCGGCAGCACCTCGGCTTGTCGGCGCGGGACGCCCGGGCGGGAGCGCTGGAGCTGTTGCGCCGGGTCGGCATCGCAGCGCCGGAGCGCCGGGTGCACGCCTACCCGCACGAGCTGTCGGGCGGCATGTGCCAACGGGTGATGATCGCCATCGCGGTGGCCTGCCGGCCGAAGCTGCTGCTGGCGGACGAGCCGACCACTGCGCTGGATGTGACGGTGCAGGCGCAAATCCTGGAGCTGATCGACCAGATATGCCAGCAATCCGGCACCGCGGTGATCCTGATTACCCATGACCTCGGCGTGGTCGCGGCGATGACGGACCGGGTGGCGGTGATGTATGCCGGCGCGATTGTCGAGACCGCCGCTACCGACACCCTGTTCGCCCGCGCCGCGCACCCGTACACCCTGGGCCTGCTGCGCTCGGTGCCGCGGCTTGACCAGGGGTTGGACGACGACCTTCCGGTGATCCCCGGCAGCGTCGAGACCGCCGCCGGCGCGCCCGGCTGCCGGTTCGCTCCGCGCTGCGGCTACGCGGTCGACGTGTGCCGGGCCAACCGGCCGGCGCTGGCGCGGGTCGCGGACGGCCATGCGGCGGCGTGCTGGGTGGATGTCGCCGCCAGCGACGCCGCCGGACGCTCAATCCTGCGCAGCGCCGCATTGGAGCGGGCGGCGTGACGCCGCTGGTGCATATAGAAGGCCTGCAGAAGCACTTCCGGCTGGGCCACGGCGTCCGCGCGCCGGTGCTGCGCGCGCTGGACGGCATCGACCTGCACATCGCGCGTGGAGAGACGCTGGGGCTGGTGGGCGAGAGCGGGTCCGGCAAATCGACCTTGGGGCGCTGCCTGTTAGGGCTACACACGCAGACCGCCGGGCGCATCCAGTTCGACGGGCAGGATACCGCAACGCTGGACCGTGCCGGGCGGCGGGCGCTGCGGCGGCGCATGCAGCTCATTTTCCAGGACCCGTACGCCGCGCTGAACCCGCGCATGACGGTGGGCGGCACCCTGGGCGAGCACTTGCACGTGCAGGGCTTCGGCGACCGCGCCGCCATCCGCGACCGCGTCAGCGGCGTGCTGGAGCTGTGCGGGCTGCCGGCCGCGTATGCCGCCCGGTATCCGCACGAGCTGAGCGGCGGGCAGCGCCAGCGCGTGGTGATCGCCCGCGCGCTCAGCACCCATCCGGATTTCGTGGTGGCGGACGAGCCGGTATCGGCGCTGGACGTGTCCACCCGCGCGCAGATCATCAACCTGCTGCGCACGCTGCAAGCCACGCTTGGGCTGACCAGCCTGTTCATCTCGCATGACCTCGCGGTGGTGGCGCACACCTGCCGGCGGATCGCGGTGATGTACCTGGGCCGCATCGTCGAGTTGGCACCACGGGAGGCCCTGTTCCGCGCCCCGCTGCACCCCTACACCCGCGCGCTGCTGTCCGCCGTGCCCATCCCCGACCCGGCGCTTGAGCGCGCCCGCGTCCGCATCCCGCTGGCCGGCGAGCCGCCCGACCCGACCCAGGCACCGGCGGGTTGCAGCTTCCATTCGCGCTGCCCGCTGGCGACCGCCATTTGCCGGGCCGACGTGCCGGCGTTCCGTCCCATGGCCGACGGGCACTTCGCGGCGTGCCACCATGCGCAGGAAACCATGCCAGCGGCGGCGCAGGCCGCCTTTGCCGATTAAACGACAGGAGTGGGAACGATGGGAAGCAGGGCCTTGATCGTCGGCGGCGGGATCGCCGGGCTGTGCACGGCGTGGGCGCTAAGCCGGCGCGGCTACGACGTGCACGTGTTCGAACAGGGGCCACTGCCCAACCCGAAATGCTCGTCCTATGACGAGCACCGCATTATCCGGCACGCCTACGGAGCCATGGAGGGTTACGCCCGGCTAATGCCCGAGGCGTTCCGGGCGTGGGAGATGCTGTGGCGCGACCTCGGCGCCCGGCACTACGAGCCGACTGGGGCCGTGTACTTCCTGCGCCACGACAGCGACTGGTACGAGGCGACTGCGCGCACGCTGGACGGCATGGGCATCGGCCACCGCGAAATCCCGCTGGCGGACGTGCCGGGCCGCTTCCCGATGGTGCAGGCGCAAGGCCTGGCCCGGGTGGTCGAGACGGACGGCGCAGGCATGTTGTTCCCAGCGCGAATCCTCACCGACCTCGTGGTGCTGCTGAGCCGGATGGGGGTGCGCCTGCACGCCGGCGTGCGGGTGGACGAGGTGGACCCGGAGGCCGGCCATGTGATGGCGAGCGGCCGGGTCCATGCTGGCGATGTGGTGGTGGTCGCGGCGGGCGCGTGGACCGACCGGTTGGTGCCGTCGCTCAAGGGCATCGCCGTGCCGTCGCGACAGGCCATGCTGTACCTCGCGCCGCCGCAGGACCTCGCGGGCGCTTGGGCGGCTGCGCCGGTCATGCTGGACCACAGCCCGAACGGCGGCCTGTACACGTTGCCGCCCCGGCGCGGCACCCGGCTCAAGGTCGGCGACCACGTGTTCTCCTGCACCGGCGACGCCGACGAGGACCGGGTTGCCACGCCCGCCGACTTGGAACGCCTGGTGCCGGCCATCCGCGCGGCGTACGTGGACTTCGACCGCTACACCGTGCTGGAGCCGAAAGCGTGCTTCTACACCGTGGCGGACGAGGAACGCTTCCTGGTCCACCCCACCGGCGGCGCAGGCTGGGTCATCAGCGCCTGCTCCGGCCACGGTTTCAAGCTGGGGGCGCTGATGGGCGAGGGCGTGGCGCAGGCCATCGCCGGCGAACGCCCGGCGGCGGGCGTGGCCGACTGGGCGGCCGGACGCCTGCCGGAGCTGGTGGCGTGACTGTCCACCGGCCCAACCGCGCGCCAGGGTTCCAGACCCGCGCCATCCACCACGGCTACGACCCGATGGCGTCGCAGGGGGCGCTGGCACCGCCGGTGTTCATGACGTCCACTTTCGCGTTCGAGACCACGGCCGACAGCGAGGCGGTCGCGGCGGGCGAGAGCGAGGCGTTGCTGTACGGCCGGGAGAACAACCCGACCCAGGCGGTATTGGAGGCGCGGCTGGCCAACCTGGAGGGCGCCGACGCCGGCGTGGCGTTCGCGTCCGGCATGGGCGCGGTCGGCGGGCTGCTGCTGTCGCTTTTGTCGCAAGGCGATGAGTTGGTGGTGCACCGCACGCTTTACTCCAACACCAGCCTGCTGACCCAGGACGCCCTGCCCCGCTTCGGCATCCGGGTGGTGCCAGTGGACCTCACGGTGCCGGACAACCTGGACGCGGCGCTGACCGACCGCACCCGGCTGGTGTACTTCGAAACGCCGGTGAACCCGACCGCCGAGGTCATCGACATCGACGCCGTCGCCAGCCGCGCCCACGCCCGCGGGGTCCGGGTGGCGGTGGACAGCACCTTCGCCTCGCCCGCGGTGCAGCGCCCCATCGAACACGGCGCGGACCTGGTGCTGCACTCCCTTACCAAGTACATCAACGGCCACGGCGACCTGCTGGGCGGCGCGGTGCTGGGCGACCGCGAGACCATCGAGCGCATCCGCGGCCACGGCCTGCGCTACATCACCGGCGCGACCCTGTCCCCGCTGGCGGCGTTCCTGGTGCTGCGCGGGCTGAAGACGCTGCAAATCCGCATGGAGCGCCACGCGGCCAACGCCCAGGCAGTGGCCGAGATGCTGGCGGCGCACCCGGCCGTGGCGGACATTCGCTACCCATTCCTGCCGTCCGACCCCGGCTTCGCGGCGGCACGGCGGCAGATGTCGAACGGGTCCGCCATGATGTCGTTCATCCTGCAATCCGGCGAGGACGGCGCGGACCGCATGATGGACCGCCTGCGCGTGATCACCCGCGCCGTCAGCCTGGGCGACACGGAAAGCCTGATTATGCGCCCCGGCAGCCTGTTGCGCGGCCGGCGGCGCAAGGCGCCGGACGCGCGCGCGCCGGACGGCGTGGCGGACGCCATGCTGCGGCTGTCAGTCGGGCTGGAGGACGTGGACGACCTGCTGGACGATTTGCGTCAAGCGTTGGCCGCCTAAGGCGTCAGGAAACCACCCACAGGCGGCGTCGCTGGCGCCGGGAGGCGACGCGTTCACCTCCCGTTCCATGCTGTCGCACGGCACCGACATTGCGGCGCACGAGGCGGTGTGCAAGGGCATGGCGCTGGCCTCCGACGCGCTGGAGGCCAGCGAGGCCGACATCGAGTATGCCGCCGGGGCCGACCGCATCGCCGGCACGGACCGCCAGGTCACGTTGCTGGAGCTGGCCCGCCCCGCCGAGGGCCAGGGGAGCGGCCCGTTGGATACGCCGGCGTCGGCGCAGCGGGCATGGCGGGCGTTGCAGGCCAGCGTGCCATCTGCATCGGGCTAATTTTCGATGCGCCGCCATCCTGAAAGAAGGCGGCGACCTGACCTGCCGAACGCATAGACGTTGCCGCCTCCACCGCCGGGTTGGTCTTCGCTCCGGCTGATTGGCACAGCCTTCAAGTGGCAGAGCAGAAGCGCGCCGACGCCCCCATGGGAGACAATGGCGATGTCTCCCACGAGGGCCGTGGAGGTGACGTGCTCAACGGCATCTATGATCCTGCGCTGCGCATCGGCGGCGCGTTCCCATCCGCGCACGCTTTTTTCTGGCTGGGCGAAGAACTCGTCCGCGACCGCCTCGAACTCGGCTCTTGGCAGGTAGCCGGTCGCGGACCGTTCGTTCTCTCCCAGGCCCTCAACGACGATGGGGTCAAGCCCAAGGCTCTCTGCCAACAGGCTGGCCGCATCAATCGCTTTCCGCTCGGCGCTGCTGAATACAGACCTCACTCCCAAAAGCCACGGCCGCCCCAAAGCGAGGCGCGTCCGTTGCAGCCCCACGGGTGAAAGCGGCCACTCCGGCACTGGCAGGGCGGGGTCGATCACCACCTCCGGATGCGTAATAAAATGAACGATGGCCATGGAACCCAGGAGCGCCTACTTCGCAAGATACCGGTCAAAAAAGCCGGCGATCTCCTCAAATGCTTCCTTCGTCTCCGGCGCAGTGTCGTCCCGACCGTACTGGGCGTGCGACTGGCCCTCATACACCTGCAGCGACGCCTCCACCCCGGCCTGGCGCAATTTGCGATGCACCCGCACCGTGTTGCTCAACAACAGGTCGCGCGTGCCCGACGTGAGGATGGTGGGCGGGAAGCCGTGCATGTCGCCATACACCGGTGACAGCATCGGGTCCGCCAGGTCGTGCCCGTGCGCGTAGAACTTCGCCGCCGCGTCGCAGAACCCGTCCGGCGAGACCAGCACGTTGTCCAGCATGGCGTTGGTGCTGAACGTGTCGCCCACCTTGGTCACGTCCGACATCGGCGTGCCCGGTGCGATGGCCGCCGGCAGCGGCAACCCCTCCTGCTTGGCGCGCAGCACCATTTCCAGCGTGAGCGCGCCCCCGGCCGAGGTGCCGAAGATCGCCATCTTCTTCGGGTCCGCCATGGTGGTCGCCGCACGCCAAACCGCCATCGCGTCATCCAGCGCCGCCGGGAAGTACGCCTCGGGCGGCATCCGGTAGTCCACCGAGATCACCTTGAAGCGGCCGAACCCTGCCATCAGGATCGCCTCCGCCGTCCCGGCCTCGCCGGGGCTGAGCAGGTAGCACCCGCCATGCACGTGGATCAGCAGGCGGTCCCGGTTCTCGGGCGGAATGGTGTCCGGGGTCACGGTGAACGCGCGCACCCCGGCGATCATCGTGGGCTCGACCTTCACGTGCAGGCGCTCCCGCATACCGGGCAGCAGGCGCATCGTAGCCTCCGCCCCGGCGGCGGCGGTCGCACGCCACTCCTCGCCGGTTTTGGGCAGCACGTCCCAGTTGGCGCGCAGCGGGGCCGCGATGATGGCCTGCATCTGCGGGCTGACGGTCTGGGGCGTTGGCACCGATTTCGCGGGCACCTCCCGCGGCGCTGGCTGCGCGTGCGCGACGCCAGCCATGACCGCCGCCATGACCAAGCCCAGCGTGGCCTTGCGTGTTCCCATCGTCCCCTCCCGTTCGTTGGGCGTCATCCAACAACACGGCTGCCGGCTGGGCAAGGCACGCGGCGTTGACCGGTCGCGCCGGGCGCCGCTAGCGTCCTGCCTTCGCCCAGCCAGCGAGCCAGGCCTGCAGACCTACCGGATCGGCGACCTTCCGCTTGAAAGCGGCGAGACGATCCGTGGTTTCAGCATCGCCTACATGACCGAGGGCACGCTCAATACCGCCAAGTCCAACGCGGTGCTAATGGTGACGGCAATCGGCGGCAACCATCACCGGATCGACTACATGATCGGGCCGGGCAAGGAGCTTGAGACCGGCCACCTGCTCGTCATTAAGACCAACGCCATCGGCAACGGCCCCAGCACGTCGCCCAGCAACAGCGCAACGCAGCGCGGCATTCTCGCACCTCACCATCCGCGACATGGTGCAGAGCCAATGCCTCCTGTTGCAGCATCTCGGCATTGAGCACCTGGTAGCCATCGCAGGCGCGTCGATGGGCGGGATGCAGGCGCTGCAATAGGGTGGTCCATCGCCGTCAATCACGCGACCCGGCGCGGCCTCATGCTCGACCCGGCGTTCTAAGGACGGCGCCTACACCGAACAGCCCGCCGCCGGGTGGCGGATGCGCGCCGACGGGCTGCAGGTACTGGGCACCCGCTGCGCGCGCTCAGCGCGGTAAAGGCGCGGGCGCTGCTGATGTCGGGCAAGCTCGACCTGTACAACCCAGTCGGGAGGCCATCGAGGCCGCCGGCGCAATCCCCCAAGGGCCTCGACTTTGCCCCTATCACGGGATTGAGAGGCTAGACTGCGATCCGGAACGCTGGTTCCGATGCAATGAATGCGAGTGTGTCGTCGAGTGGCAAGACAGCGCCGAACGGGCCAGCAGGTCCCCAAGCGCCGCGGCGCCACCATAGCACCTCAAACAGTTCGCTGGACGGCAGCGGCTTCAGGCGAGCCACGGGAGCACCTGTGCGGACAGACGCTCAGTGTAGCCGCCTCGGACCCGACGCACCTGCACGCCACCACGCGGCCAGGTGTGGGCCATGATCCGCTCGATCACGGGATCGCTCACCGCCATAGCAATCCTTCCAGCCCGTGACTTGTTGAGACCTGCAGCGTCACAATAGCTCCAGCAGGTCCGCTATGGTCCGTCCTGACCTTCGTTTGCCGCCCAGCTTTGTTACCTGGTTCGCACCGTTCTCAGCTGCCTTCTCTCGGCGTAGCCGGTCTACAACGGCCGCCTTGGCCACCGGCGCGCTGCTGGCAGTCGGACCACGCACCGTCACCAACTGCCTGCGCGCTTTGGGCCTCGCCGAGCATCCAAGCTTCACCGCTTTTCATCGCGTGCTCAACCGCAATGCCCGGTCCGGCCTCGCGCTCGCCCGCACCCTGCTGCGCATGGTTGTGGCTGCCTTTGTCCCCTCAGGGCCGGTCATCATCGGCGTGGACCACACGCTTGAACGTCGCCGAGGTCCCCGCATCGGCCCGGCCGGGCGCTTCTACGACGCGAGCCTGCGGGCTGACATGCCAAACCCGACCAGCCGCGGCCTGCGCTGGCTGAGCGCGATGGTGTTGGTGGACGTGCCGTTTGCGGGCCGCATCTGGGGCTTGCCGGTGCTGACCGCACTCACGCCCAACAAGGCGTGGTCCGAACGCCACGGCCGCCGCCACCGCCCTGTGACCGAGTGGGCCCGCATGGTACTGCTGACCTTGAGGCGCTGGCTGCCGAGCCGGCCCATCGTGGCCGTGATGGACGGCGAGTTCGCCGCCTTCGAGCTGCTGCACGCGCTGCGCCCATCCATGGCAGTGATCACGCGGATGCGGAAGGACGCGCGCCTGTTCGACCCACCATCGCACTACGAAGACAAGCCCGGCCGTGCAATTCAGCCGGGCGTCGTGGCGCACAGGCGGCTGGATCGAATACACCTCCGGCACCGCGCTGTGGCATCACGGGGGCAAGCCGATCGTGCCGATCCTGTGGGTGCTGGTCCGCTGTCCCGATGGCCGGCGCGGGCCGGAAGCGTTCCTGTGCACAGACACGCAGGCCGACCCGCGCGACGTGCTGGACTGCTTCAACCGGTGATGGGCCGTCGAAACCACCTACGAAGAGGCCCGCGCTCACCTTGGCATGAAAACCCAGCGTCAATGGTCCGATCCCGCCGTGTTCCGGACCACCCCGCTGCTGCTCGGGCTATACAGCGTGGTCACGCTCTACGTGCATCAGAATGCCGAGCGCCTCGCCCTCTCACCACGCCGGGCCGCCTGGTACCCGAAACCAGCGCCGACCTTTGTCGACGCCCTCGCTCGCCTGCGCCGGCACCTGTGGTTCGAGCGCATCGTCATGTCGGCCGAAAACACCGATATGACGGAACCGGTCGCGCCTGAACTGCAAGGCATCCTCGACGCCGTTTGCTACGCGCCATAACGGTGGGCCTCAGCCGGCTCAGTCCTGAGGGAATGGGCAAAGTCGAGCGGACGTTACGGTACAATCCCGTCCGTGCAGGGCCACGTCGCGGCGTCGCCCGGTTTCAAGCCCGAGGACATCGAGTTCATCAACGCCACCGTGCGCGACTTCATGCAGGACGTCACGCAGGGCTGGCGTACGACGCGGTAGCGCTGAGCCGCCGCTCATTCCGACTTGCGGTGCCCGCGGCCGTCCTGCTGCTTGGTCAGCTCGGCGTTGCGGGCGGCGGCCTCCTTCTCGGCCTTGCCGGCGGTGGCGGAGCTGGTGCCCTCCTCCGTCGTGCCCTCCGCCGCCGCGCGCGAGCTGGCGGGCATGGGGTGACCTTTGGAATGGACCGGCGCCGGCGCTTTGCCGCCTTCAGGCACCTCGGGATGCCCGGCGCCCGCCTTCGCGCTGCCGGCCTGCTGCACCTCCTCAGCCTTTTGCGCCTTGGCGGAACGCGCGGTGCTGGTGTCGTTGTCGGACTTGGTTTTGCGGTTCGGCATGAGGCGACTCCGATGTGGGAGGGCGGTTAACCCCGCCGGAGCATCGGGGTTGCGTTGATGCGGTAGGATCGTCCCATGCAGCCGAAATCGCAGCTCCGTTCGCCTGCAACGTCGAGGCGGATAGGGACGCGCCTCGTTCCAACGCGCCCAATCCGGCCGTGACGGCAGCACGAGGGCCGCTTGCCGCGGGATCAGCTCGTCCGTGTGTAGCCATTCGCGTGTTGGATGCTGTCCCAGAAAACCAGCACCGTTGAAGTGGATCAAACGGCCAGGAGCATCCGCGACCCTAACGAGGCTTTACGCCCTTCCAAGCGTCCCGGCCCCATCCTAACGTCAAGAGATTGATCAAAGGTGAACGCGCAATGACGCCCTTCCTGCAATGGCCGGCGTCGCCCGACGTGCTGATCCGCCGGGTTCGCGTGCCGCGCTGCCTAGTGGACGGGCTTACGGGCGACGCTGAGTTGGCTGAGTGCGACATCCGCATCGCCGGCGGCACGATCCAGGAGGTCGGCGTCGTGCTGGCGCAGGCCGGGCCATCGGTGGACGCTGCCGGCGGGATGGCGTTCCCGGGCTTCGCCGACCTGCACACCCACCTCGACAAAGGCCACATCTGGCCCCGCGCGCGCAACGCCGACGGCACGCACGCGGCGGCGATGCCGGCGGTCCGGGCGGACCGCGAGGCGAACTGGAGCGTCTCCGACGTCCAGGCCCGGGCCGGGTTCGGGTTGCGCTGCGCCTACGCGCACGGGACCGTGGCGGTCCGCACCCACCTCGACAGCCTCGGCCCGCAGCTCGACATCTCCTGGCCGGTGTTCAAGCACTTGCGCGCGGAGTGGGCCGGGCGCATCGCCCTGCAAGGCGTGGCCCTGGTGCCGCTTGATGCCTACGGCACGTCGTTCGCCGAGCGGATGGCCGACGTGGTGGCCGAGGCGGGAGGCTTGCTGGGCGGGTCCGGCGCGCTGGAGCCGGAGGCCGCGTCCTACATCCGCCGCGTATTCGACCTGGCAGCCGACCGCGGCCTCGACATCGACCTGCATGTCGATGAAACCGGCGACCCGGCCGCGCACACGCTGCGCCTCATTGCCGAGGAAGCCATCCGGCGCAACTACCAGGGCCGGGTCACCTGCGGCCACTGCTGCAGCCTTGCCATGCAGGACCCGGCCACTGCGCGCGAAACCGTCGCCCTGGTGGCCGCGGCCGGCCTCACGGTGGTCAGCCTGCCGATGGTCAACTTGTACTTGCAGGGCCGCCGCCCGCACGGCACGCCGACCTGGCGCGGCGTCACCCTGCTGCATGAGCTGCGCGCCGCCGGCGTGCGCGTCGCCGTCGCCAGCGACAACACGCGCGACCCGTTCTACGGCTTCGGCGACCTCGACTTGGTGGAGGTGTTCCGTGAGGCCGTCCGCATCGGCCACCTCGACACGCCGGTCGGCGACTGGCCGGCTGCCGTCACCGCGTTGCCGACCGAGGTCATGGGCCTTGGATCGGGGCGCATCCGGCCGGGCGCCGTGGCCGATCTCGTGTTGTTTTCCGCCCGGGACTACAGCGAGCTGCTGTCTCGTCCCCAGGCGGACCGCGTCGTGCTGCGGGCGGGGCGCGCCATCCCCACCACGCCGCCGCCCTACCGGGAGCTCGACACGCTGTTGGCGGGATAGCTTTTGCCAGGGCGACGTTGGTCTAGGAACCCGGCGCGCGCGAACGGGACATGGGCTGCTTGTGCGCGGCGAGCCGTCCTGCCATGCACGGGTCGATGGCATCGAATGACCAGGCGCAGCCGGACCGCCGCCGCGTGACGTCCTACGACGTCGCTGTGGCGGCCGGCGTGGCGCAGTCCACGGTGTCCCGGTGCTTCCGCCCGGGCAGCGAGATCTCGCCCGATACCCGCGCCCGGGTCCACGCCGTGGCCGCCGCGCTGGGCTACACGCCGAACGCGCTGGCGCGGTCGTTGATCACGCGGCGGTCCCATATGGTCGGCGTCATCGTCACTGAGTTCACGCTGCGCGCCAACCCGGACCTCGTGAACGGCATCGGCCGCGCCTTGGCCGCGAACGGCATGCGCCTGTTGCTGATGACGGTGGCCGACGAAGTACAGGCGAGCGACGTGGCGGCCGGGGCGCTCGGCTATCCGCTGGACGGCCTGGTCGTGGCGGTCCGGCTGCCGGATGCGGCGGTGCAGCCGTTCCTGCGCCGGGGCGTGCCGGTGGTGTTCTTTAACCGGCCGGCGTCCCTGCCGCACGTGGACCGGGTCGCGACTGACCATGGCGGGGCCGCAAGCGAGGTCGCGGGCCTGTTGCACGCTGCCGGCCACCGCCGGTTCCTATGCCTGGGCGGCCCGGCGGGCTGGGCGGTGAACCAGGAGCGCACGGCCGGGTTCATCGACGCGCTCGCGGCGCTCGGGGTGACGGACGTGCCTGTCATCGCGGCCGAGCAGTCCTATGCCGGAGGCCAACAGACCTTTCTGGAGCGTGTGGCCCGGCAACCGCGCCCCGACGCCGTGTTCTGCGTCAACGACCAGCTCGCGTTTGGCGTGCTGGACGCTTGCCGCTTTGATTTGCCGGCTGGCCCCCCGGTCTCGGTAGTGGGCTTCGACGACGTGGCGGAGGCCGCGCACCGCAGCTACGACTTGACGACGGTGCGCCAGCCGATCGAGGCGCTGGCGGCGGCGGCGGTGAAGCTTTTGCTGGGCCGGGCTGATGCGCCGGAGCTGCCAGCGCGCAGGCTGCTGTTGCCGGGCACGCTAGTCCGGCGAGGTTCGGCCCGGCTCTAGCAGTCTGTCGGACTTAACGCGACGTGGATGGACACGGTAGGATCGGCG
>CAXTCN010000055.1:0-28155 GCA_964242575.1 uncultured Acetobacteraceae bacterium
CGCAGAACCACATGGGTGTGAGGAATACTGCCGCGCTAGCGGCTTAGTTCAATCGTTGCAGGCTGCGGTCTGGGCGGTGTCGCGCACCATGGACTTCCGCTCGGCCGTGCTGCTGGCGGCGAACCTGGGCGACGACGCGGATACCACCGCGGCCATTGCTGGGCAGCTTGCAGGGGCGATCTACGGTGCCATAGGCATCCCGCCGGAGTGGCTGGAGGCGCTGGCCTGGCGTGGGCGCCTGGAGGGTGCAGCCGGATGCCTATTCGATACGGCCTGGCCAGAGATGGACGGTTCCAAGCATGAGGACCCGTTCAACGACCAGGACGACCCCACAGCCAAACTCAGCACTCCGTTAAGTTCCGTCATGTTGCTGATTGCGGATAGCAGCCGCTCCGCCACGCTGGCAATGTGCCCGCCTCACGCAGCACTGCGAGCGCTATGAGCCACGACGCTACCATCTTTGATTTGTGCATCCCACGCGATGACGTCCTGACTGGCAAGACGCTTGATGGGGGCTTCGCAGCTGACCTTGCTCAAGTTATCCGAGGCGAAGCGCCGCCGGCCTACGCGGACCCGACTCTCTTCTTCGCAAACAGCCATCCCACCCGCGGCCTCAAGAACCTGCTGGCTAACGTGGCCGGACGGCTCAGCGGCGGGCCTGCCGCAGCAGCCGTGTTCCGGCTGGATACCAGCTTCGGCGGCGGCAAGACTCACGGATTGATTGCTCTAGTTCACGCGGCAAACGGCATGGCGGGCGTGGCCAATCCGTCCGAGTTCCTCGACCCGTCCTTGCTGCCGCGCGTCCCCGTCCGGGTGGCCGCATTCGACGGCGAGAATGCGGACCCGGCCAACGGCCGCCGCATGGGGCCGGACGGCGCGTTGGCGTTCACCCCCTGGGGCGAGATCGCCTATGCGCTGGCCGGGCCGGACGGCTACCGCCGGGTTGAGGCGTCCGACCGCAGCGGCACCGCCCCGGGTGCTGGAACCATCGCCGAGCTGTTCGGCAGCGGGCCTGCGCTGATTCTGCTCGATGAGCTGGCGGTGTACCTCCGCAAGGTGTGGCGGCAGCCCAATGCGCGCGACCAGCTCACTGCTTTCCTGACCGCCTTGTTTAAGGCCGTGGAGTCATCGCCGGGCGCTGCGCTGGTGTACACCCTCGCCCTTGGGACCGATGGCTCCTCCGGGGACGCCTACTCGGACGAGAACCGCTTTGTGGCGGACCGCATGGCCGAAGCGCGTAGCGTGTCCGCCCGCAAGGCCACCCTGCTCAATCCCACCGAGGATGACGAGACCGTAGACGTGCTGCGCCGGCGCTTGTTCGCCCGGGTGGACAGGGCCGCAGCCACCGCGGTGGTGGCCAGCTACCGCGACGTGTGGGCGCGCAACCGCGAAATGCTGTCCCTTGAAGCCGCAAAGCCGGAAACTGCCGCAAGCTTCGACACCTCCTACCCGTTCCACCCCGAAGTGCTGGAAACGCTCACGAGCAAGACTGCCACCTTGGCGGACTTCCAGCGCGTGCGCGGCATGTTGCGCATCCTGGCCCGCACTGTTGCCAAGCTGTGGCAGGACCGCCCCGCCGACGCCACCGCCATTCACCTCCACCACATTGACCCAGGCTTCGGGCCGATCCAGCAAGAGGTCACGACCCGGCTGGGCCAGGGCATGTATGTGCCGGCGCTGCGCTCGGACGTGGCGGGCGAAGGCACCACGCTGTCCTTGGCGCAGCAGGTTGACGCAGCCAGCCACGCGGGCCTGCCGCCTTACGCCGCCTACGTGGCGCGCACGGTGTTCGTGCACAGCCTGGCCTACAACGACGCCCTAAAGGGCATTACGCCCGAGCGGCTGCGCTACTCCGTGGCGGGGCCGCGCTGTGAGGTGGCGTTCATCGAGGGCGCGCGCCAGGCTTTCCGCGCCCAATCCGCCTACCTCGACGACCGGCCTGGCGCGCCCATGCGCTTCCTGGTGGAAGCCAACCTTACCCAGCTCATCCGCCGCGAGGAGCAGGGGGTAGACCCGCAATCCGTGCGCGACCAGCTCACGGCGCTGGTCCGGGACTTGTTCAAGGGCGCCCCCGCCGTGTTCGACTTGGTGTTTCATCCCGCCGGCCCCTGGGACGTGCCCGACGAGGCCGGTGACGGGCGCCCGCTGCTGGTGCTGATGTCGCCCGACGCCTGCGCCGTGGGTGCCACCGTGGACGCCGTGCCGGACCTGGTGGGGCAAATCTGGCACGGCAAGGGTGCGGATGGGCGCACGCTTCGGACGCTCCGCAACAACCTCGTGTTCCTCTTGGCCGACGACGCGGAAACCGGGCCGATGCGCGCCGCCATGGCCCGCCGCATCGCGCTGGCCCAGCTCAAGGCCGGCCACCGCCTGCGCGAGCTGGCGGAACACCAACGCATCGAGCTGCAGTCGCGCGAAGCCCGGTCCGCGCAGGAGGTGGCCGTCGCCATCCAGCGGGCGTTCCGGCACCTGTTCTACCCGTCTGCGTCGCCAGTGGCGGGCAGCCCGGTGCCGCTGGCGCACCTGGTGCTACCCATCCCGTCCACGTCCGAGCGGCCCGGCTCCGGCCAAACCGCCATTGTCCGCGAGCTGCGCGCCGCCGGCAAGCTCCGCACGGGTGACGACGAGCCGGACGAGCCGCGCTTCGTGCGGGACAAGACGCCGCTGCGCCTCGGCCAGATCACCACGGCGGCCCTGCGCCGCGAGTTCCGGGAAAACCACCGGCTGCCCATGCTGTCCGGCGACGAGGTGTTCCGCAAAGGCATCCGCCTGGGTGTGGACCGCGGAGAGTTCATCTACCAGCGCGGCGACCTGCTGTACGGTCAGGGCGACCCGATGGCCAGCATCGCGCTGGACGAGGATGCGGTGGTGTTCACCATGAACTACGCCACTGCACAGGCCATCTGGCCACGCAAGCCGCCGCCTGGCCCGTCGGCGGACGGACCGGCAGCGCCGGGCACGGGCTGGAATGCGCCCCCGCCGCAGCCCGGCGATCTCAACGACAGCGCCCGGGCCATGCCGTTCTCCGCCGCCGCACCGCACACCACCACCCGGCCCCCGCCGCCCGCACCGCTGCACGCCGAAGGCCCGTTGCGCGCCGCGCTGACGGAGCTGTTCGACAAAGCGCAAAGCCGCAAGGTGGCCGCCTTCGCCCGCCTCACCGTCCAGGCGCTTGAGGCCGGCGACGGGTTCAAGCTGCTCGCCGCGGCTGGCGCCATCCGCGGCGCGGCCATCCGCGCCAGCATCGTTGGCGAATATGAAACCGCCGCAGGCAGCAGCCTGACTATCAGCTTTGAGGGCACCCCCGCCGACGCCGCACCGCTTAAGGAGTTCCTGGATCCCCAGCTCCGCGCCGCTGCCGAGCGCGACCTTAAGGTGACGCTCACCATGTCCTTCAACGAGGGCCTGCCCACTGCCGGCGACGCCCCAGCTAAGCTGTCGGACCAGCTCACCCGCTTCGCCACCGGCGCAGCCTACGTGGAAGCCAGCGCGGACCCGCAGCCATGAGCCGCCTGCCGTTGCCCTCCCTCCAGCCCGAGCCTCCCGCCTCGTCCACCCCGTTGTATGAAGCCCGGCTGGTGCGACACGGCGCGGGCGACACGGAGGTGGAGGTTTGGAGCCTGCCCTCGCCCGCCAGCCTGCAGGTCGCGGCGGCGCGGGTGGCCGGGTTACGCGGGCGCAACCTCTTGTTCGTGGAGGCCCGGGTGTTCAAGCTGCTGGGCGCGGCGGGGGTGGGCTTTGGCCGCCACGCCGAGCGGCGCGAAGCCAAGCCCTTGCCTGAGGAGGCCGCGCTGCGCCTGGCGCTGCTATTCCGCGCGCTGGCCCCCATGCGCTCGCCAGACAACATGCGCGCCGTGGCCGACGGCATCGAAACCATGGAGCGCGAGGAGGCAGGCTACTGGCTCGGCATGGCCGTCCACCGCCGCAACCCCCGCCGGGTGCTGACGGCACTACGTCTGCTGCTCACTGATCCGGCGCGCGCTCAGACAGGCTAGATAGAAAGTGTCACAAAACAGAGACTCACCCCAAGACGCGAGACGCTTTCATCCACGGCGGGTCGGTCATTCCGGTGAGCAACTAAACAGCCACCGCGCCGCAGCCCACGCCCGCGCCGCCCCCAACACGTCCTGCCCGCCCTCAACCGTGACGCACACGATGCGGTCCGGGCCGGCGAACGGCAGCAACGCCCGGTAGGCCGCGGCATCGAGGTCTAGCACCTGGCGCAACTCAAGCTCGGCAGCATAGGACGCCAGGCGGTCCGCTACCGCCTCCATCGCCCGCGCCGTGTTCTTCACCTCGCCCCGCGCGTCCGGCCCCAGGTGCAGCAGGTCACGTGCGGAGCGGTGGAAGTCCAGCCGGGCGACGAAGGCGTCCGCCGCGGCGCGCAGCTCCGCCGCCGGCGCGCGCAGCCCGGCCGCGGCTTGTCCCGCGCCCTCCACCGCCTCGTCACAGCGCGCCTCCGCGTGCGCCAGCAGCGCGGCCATGGCCAGGAACTCGTGGTAAAGCCGGTGCTGGCGCAGCGTCGTGTTCTTGGCCTCCATGGCGGACAGATGGCCGGCCAGGCGGCGCCGCGCCGCTTCGGCCCGGGTGCGGGCGTCGTTGAACAACTGCGGGTTGTTTTGCCGCGCGGCTCGGTCGGCCAGGGACAGGGCGGTCCGGGCGTCAGCGTCGAGCGCGAGCAGGGCGTCGGCTTGCAGCCAGTCCAGCACCTCGCCTTGGGCGCGCATCTCGGCGTCCAGGCGCTTGATGCTGTCCGCTAGGCGGTCCAGGCGCCGGGCGATGACGGCAAAGCCCACGACGTTCACGCCCAAGTTGAGCACGCCGATGCCCGACGCAAGCTGCGCCGCCATCTGGGCGTTGCCCACCGCGGCGGTGAGCTGCTGCACAGTGGGGGCGGCACCGTCCTGCACTTGCTGTGCTAGGCGCTGGCCTTCCACTAGGAATCCGGCAATCTGCCCGCCGCCGCCCGTGCCCGCCGCCCGGCGCAGGGTGCTGCCGTATAGGCCCAACTCGCCGGACAGGTAGCGGTCCATGAGGTGCTGCGGCACGAACCGCTCAAAGCGTAGCGGGGAAGCGACGGTCATGCCCCCGTCCTCAAGCGTCGGCCCAAAGCATGGCTTGGCGTAGCACGGCCACCTCGAACACGGCGGGGATCACGCTGGACAGGCGAGGCTGGGACAGCGTGTTGAAGGTGCCCGCGATTGGCAGGGCGGCCCGGCCCACCGCCTTGCCGAGCGTGGGCGACCGCAACGCCACGGCTGCTGCCACGCCCACGACGGCCAGCGCCGGCGCGGCGAGCTGCTTAGCCCGCGCAATACGCCCGGCGGCCACGACGTTCTGCCGGGCGGCGTCCAAGTCTCCTCCAGCCCGGTCCACGACGGTCCGCAGCAGGTCCGTTTCAGTGGCCAGCACGCTTGCGACCTCCGGCGCGTTCACGCCCAATGCAGCGCACACCTTGCCTAGCACCCGCGCATAGGCGGCGCTGCTTTGCGTGCCTGGAGCGTCCGGCCCGCCGTGGATACTTGGCAGTTCGCTGCCAGCCCGCAACAGGGCGTCCGCTACTGCGCCAGGAGTACGCGTTAAATCGGGCATGGAGGCTTGCACGGCGGGATCGGGCCAAAGCTGGCTTCGCCAGGAGCGATGGAGATGCTGCACGATGGTCAACAGTTGCGCGTGCGTGGCCCGTTGCAGGACGGCATCAAGGCTGCCCTCAAGACGATACGGCTCATGCAACACTCAAAGAAAATCCGACAATTTATTGCAAAGACGACCGCTCCTGCGCCACGGGCATGGTAGCCTCCCAGCCCGCTGGGGCCAGCCTATGGTGTCCGGGGGGGGAGCAAGCATGGACGGAATGGTTCGGGCACGCCAGACGGCGGGCACGGCGGTGGCTGGCCGGCGGCTGATTGAGGACTGGCTGCCCATCGCGGCGCTCGGCGAGGAAAGCATGCGGGAGCGGCGGTTCTCGTTGGCTGGGAACGCCTTGCCTCCTAACAACTCGCTCCATGTCTGGTGGGCACGGCGTCCGTTAATCGCCAGCCGTGCCGCGATACTGGCGTCAGTGCTGCCAGCCAACACTGACCGAGGTAGGTTTACCCGCGCGCTAGGCATCCTTGGTGATCCGATTGCCGCTAGAGACCTCATTGCTACAGCACGGCGCACCGGGGAGCGTATTCCCGACCCGTACACCTGGCCCCGAGCTTTCCGCCACAGCTTGACCAACTCGGACAGGGCTTGGTTAGCGAGCATACTGGATGAGACGTTCCCCACCGTCCTCGATCCAACTGCCGGCGGCGGCTCGATCCCGTTTGAGGCGGCAAGGCTGGGCCTCCCCACACTGGCGAACGACCTCAATCCTGTCGCAACTCTCATCATGCGCGCCACTGTCGAATGGCCCATGCGGCACGGCACGGTGTTGCGGCCC
This sequence comes from uncultured Acetobacteraceae bacterium, assembly GCA_964242575.1. Classification (GTDB taxonomy): domain Bacteria; phylum Pseudomonadota; class Alphaproteobacteria; order Acetobacterales; family Acetobacteraceae; genus JANPPS01. The sequence continues at coordinate 6,425 of CAXTCN010000055.1, forward strand.
GCCTTTGACAAGCTCGCCAGGCAGTTCCGCACGCGGCTTGGCGAGCGGTTGGCGTGGGCGTTTCCGCAGCACCGAGCGCCGGACGAGGTTGACACAACCTACCTTTGGGCGCGCACCGTCCGTTGCCCACATTGCGACGGGTTGGTGCCATTGTCGCCCAACTGGCGGCTGGCGCCTGATGGAACGGGGGTGCAGCTTGTGCCGCACCTTGGGACCGGGCCGGGGGACGCGGCGCGGCGCTGCACGTTTGTCATCGTCGCCAACCCGGCGCAGCACGCGCCGGGCACCGTGACGGACGGGGACGGCCTGTGCCCGTTTGGCGATTGCGGGCGCGTGATGGACGGGGACAGCATCAAGGCTCAGGCCCAAGCTGGCGGCATGGGCGAGCAACTGTTCGCGGTGGTGTTCAAACGCCGGGTGGAAACCCGCACCAAGTCCGGCAAGCCCGGGCGCGACAAGTGGGAGCGCGGCTACCGCGCGCCCCGGCCAGAGGACGACAACAGCGAAGCCATCGCCGCACGGCTTGCGGAGAAGATGGAGGAGTGGGAGGCGCTGGACTACGTGCCAAGCGAGGACATTGGTGACCTGTCCAACTATGACCGTGGGCACCGGATGTATGGTCTGGAGAAGTGGCGTGACTTCTTCAGCCCCCGCCAGTTTCTTGGGCATGTTACCAGCGTCGAAATCTATAATGAACTACTGGCTGAACAAACCCGCGTATCCGATGCTGATGAGCTTACGAAAACCGCGTTTACTTACCTCGCACTCGCCTTTGATAAGCTGATTGACTATAATAGTCGCATGACACGGTGGCACTCAATCCGAGAGGTTGTGGTCAATACCTTTGACAGCCATAACTTTGCCCATCGCTGGTCCTTCACAGAAATGGCACCCCTTGTCACCGGTTTAGGTTATGATTGGGTAATTGGTCAGGTTGGCAAATGCGTCGAGGAACTGGTTGAGCTTGCACAACCAGGCAGCTTTGCCACAGACCTGCTCATCTCCCGCGTAGCAGTTGTAGCACCCCCCGTTACTATCACCTGCGGCCCCGGCGACACTCTGTCCCATATCGCCGACGCCACTGTGGACGTCGTGGTCATGGACCCGCCGTACTACGATAACGTTATGTACGCCGAGCTGTCCGACTTCTTCTACGTTTGGCTCAAACGCACCGCCGGCCAGGTCGTGCCGGAGCTGTTCACCCGCCGCCTCACCGACAAGGACGCCGAAGCCGTCGCCAACCCGGCCAAGTTCGCCGGGCAAAAAGGCGCCAAGGCCCTGGCCGGGCGGGACTACCAGGAGCGCATGGCACGCATCTTCGCCGAGTGCCGCCGCGTGCTGCGCCCGGATGGCGTGATGACCCTCATGTTCACCCACAAGGCCACCGGCGCCTGGGACGCGCTGACCACCGGGCTAATGGAGGCCAACTTCGCCATCACCGCGTCCTGGCCGGTCAACACGGAGGCCGAAGGGAGCCTGCATATCAAGGACAAGTCCGCCGCCAACAGCACGGTGTTTTTGGTGTGCCGCCCCCGCCCAGACGTGGATGGCAACGCGCCCGTGCAGTACTGGGAGGACGTGGAGCCGTTGGTGGCCGAAGCCGTGCGCCGCCGGGTGGGAGAGTTCCAGGCGGCAGGCATCGGCGGCGTGGACCTGTACCTTGCTTGCTTCGGCCCGGCGCTGGAGGAGTTCAGCCGCCACTGGCCGCTGCGCCGCGGCACCCCCCGCCCCGCGCCGGAGGCCCGCCGCCGACAGAAGCAGGCCGAGCTGTTTCCCGGCGAGTGGGACCCCTACGCTGCCACTCCCGAAGACGCTCTGGACGCCGCCCGGCGCGAGGTGAAACGCTGGCGGCTGGACGCGCTCAGCCGCCGCCGTGGCCGGGCGGAGCTGGACCCGCTGTGCTCGTTCTTCGTCTTGGCGTGGGATGCGTTCAAGGCACCCGTGTTCCCGTATGACGAAGGCTTGCGCCTGGCCCGCGCCGTAGGCGTGGACCTGGACCGGCAGGTGGTAGGCACGCTTGCTGAGAAGAAGGGCAGCGACCTCCTGCTATGGGACAGCGGCAAGCGCGCGGCCAAGGGCGCACTGGGCGAGGCGTCTGGCGTGCGCTCGATGATGGACGCCCTGCACGGCGTGGCGCACGCGGTGCGCTCGCGCTCGTTGGCCGCCGGGCGGGACGCGGCGGAGCGGGCCGGGCTGTTGGGGGACACGGCGTTCCAGCACGCCTTGGCGCTGGCGTTGGAGGTGCTGCCGGTGGGCCGGGCTGCAGGCGCGCCGCTGGGGAGCGACCTGGGCGCAGCCAGCAGCGACTTCGAGGCCCTGGAAAGCCTTCGCCGCCTGGCCTTTGCAGACACGGTGGCGGTGCCGGAGCAGCTTGCGTTGCCCTTGGGCACGGTCGAAGCGGGGGCTGCGGAGTGACGGCTGCGTTCCAAACCAACCCGATATCCCTGGCCACGCTGCTGCACGGGCTGAGGGCGGGCACGACGCAGTTGCCGGACTTCCAGCGCGGCTGGGTGTGGGACGAGGGGCGCATCATTGGCGTGCTGGCCTCGGTGTCGCGCGCCTTTCCCATCGGGGCGGTGATGGTGCTGGAAACCGGGGGCGAGGCGCGGTTCAAGGCACGCCCGGTGGAGGGGGTGGCGGATGCCGGTCTCAAGCCGGCGGCGCAACTGATCCTGGACGGGCAGCAGCGCCTGACGTCCTTGTTCCAGGCGCTGCTGCTGGGACGGGCCGTGGAAACAGTGAACGAGCGCAAGCAGAAGCGCACCGTGTGGTTCTACGTGGACATGGAGCGGGCGCTGTCGGACCCGGCAAACCGAGAGGAAGCATTCGTGGCCGTCGGAGCCGACCGCATGGTGCCGGGCAAGGACGGCGGGCCGGCGCTGGACCTGTCCACGCCGGAGAAGGAGGCGCTGGCGCTGCACTTCCCATGCTCGGCGCTGCTGGACGAGTTTGACTGGGGATACCGCTTCGTGGGGGCTTGGCAGAACGACCCGGCGCGCAACGCGCTGTGGATGCAATTTAATAAGAAAGTCATTCAGCAGTTTCAGAGCTACCAACTCCCCGTCATCACCCTGACCAGGGACATCACCAAGGAAGCGGTGTGCCACGTGTTCGAGAAGGTCAACACCGGTGGCGTAGTGCTGACGGCGTTCGAGCTGCTGACGGCAAGCCTGGCGGTGGACGGGTTCCAGTTGCGCCGGGACTGGCTGGGGCCGGCGGGGGAGGAGAAGGGCACGGGCAAGCCCGGCGAATGGACCGGGACTTATCTGGGCATCCGCCCACGCCTGCAGGCGCACCCCGTGCTGCGCGGCATCCAGGACACTGACCTTCTGCAAGCCGCGGCGCTGATGCACACGCTGGACCGGCACCGCGCTCAGCCCGGCGGCCCGCCCGTGTCGGCCACGCGTAAGACGGTGCTGGACCTGCGCTTGCCCGACTACCTTGCCGTGCGCGGGGACGTAGCGGCCGGGTTCGAGCGGGCGGCAAAGTTCCTGCTTCGCCTGAACGTATATACGGCGTGGGACGTGCCCTACCGCACTCAGCTTGTCCCTCTGGCGGTGATCCTGGGGCGGCTGGGCACCGGGTGGGAAAGCCATGCCAACATGGACAAGCTGCGGCGCTGGTTCTGGTGCGGCGTGCTGGGCGAGATGTATGGCGGCGCCGTGGAGTCTCGCATGGCGCGCGACGTGCCGGAGGTGCTGGCCTGGATTGCGGGCGGGCCTGAGCCAGCGACGGTGCGCGACAGCGACTTCAACCCGGGCCGGCTGCTGACGCTGCGGATGCGCCTGAGCGCGGCCTATAAGGGCATGTACGCCCTGCTGATGGGCGAGCACGCGTATGAATGGCGCACCGGTGCGCCGTTGTCGGTACACACCCACGCGGCAGACAAGGTGGACATTCACCACATCTTCCCCAAGAGGTGGTGCAACGATAACGGAGTGGATTGGGACCGGGCCGACTGCATCGTGAACAAGACGGCTATTTCGGCGGCCACCAACCAAAGCATCGGCGGGCGGGCGCCATCGGAGTACCTGGCGCTGCTGGTCAAGAAGGGCACGCCGTCGGGCAAGCTGGATGGCTACCTCCAGAGCCACTGCATCGAGCCGCAGCACATTTATGCCGACGACTTCGAGGCGTTCTTTGCTGCGCGCAAGGTGGCGTTGCTGCACTTGATCGCGGACGCCACCGGCAAGGTATTGCTGCCCGAAACCACGGATGCCGAGCCGGTCCCCGACGACATGCCGGAGGAGGCAGCCGAGGCAGCGCCTTGACCCCCCTCCTGACTGACCACCCCTGGGACCTCGGCTACACCCGCGACGATGGGAACATGGTGGCCCGGCTGTTCGTGCCGCTGCTGGCCCGCGCCGTGCGCTACGACCGGCTGACTGGGTACTTCACCGCCGACGCCTTGGCGCTCGCGGCGCGCGGGATCGAGGGGCTGCTCCGCAACGGCGGCACCATGCGCCTGGTAGTGGGCTGCACGCTGGGACCGGAGGAGGTGGCCGCCATCGAAGCGGGCGAGGCGCTACGGGCTGCGGTGGGCCGGCAGATCGCGTCCGAGCCGCTCAACCCGTCGGAAGCCTCGCGCCCGGGTTTGCAGTTGCTGGCGTGGCTGGTGGAGAAGGGCCGGCTACAGGTCAAGGTGGCGGTGCGGTGTGACGCGCAGCGCCGGCCCGTGGCCAGCGGCGCAATCTACCACGAAAAAGCCGGCGTGGCGGAGGATGCCGCCGGCAACCGCGTCGCTTTCGCGGGCAGCCTGAACGAAACCGTCTTTGGCTGGACGGACAACTACGACTCGCTGGACGTGTTCACGTCTTGGCAGGACGGCCCGCGCGTGGACCGGCTGGACGCCCACTTCGCCCGGGTGTGGGCGGACCAGTCGCCCTCGTTGCGCGTGGTGGACGTGCCGCAGGCGGCGCGCGACGACCTGCTGCGCTTCCAACCAGAGCCGGGCTGGACGCCACCGGAGCCAGCCACGGCTGCCAAGGCGCCCGACCCCGCGCCCGCACAGCCCGAACCGTCAACCGAGCCGTTCGACCTGCGGCAGGCCTTGTGGTCGTTCATCACGCGGGCGCCGGCTATGGACGGCGGCGAGCGGGTGGGGGAGGCCACCAGCGCCGTCAAGCCATGGCCGCACCAGGTCCGGGCGTTTCACCGCATGTATGACAATTGGCCGCCGCAGCTGCTGATCGGCGACGAGGTAGGCCTGGGCAAGACGATCCAGGCCGGGCTGCTGCTGCGGCAAGCGTGGCTGGCTGGTCGGGCGAAGCGCATCCTGATCCTGGCGCCCAAGGCCGTGCTGCGGCAGTGGCAACTTGAGTTGCGGGAAAAATTCAACCTCAACTGGCCCATCTATGACGGGCAGAAACTGTGCTGGGTCGAAAGCCCGGCCCTTCGCGGGCAGCACGAGCGCGCGGTAGGGCCAGAGGATTGGCACAAGCAGCCTGTGGTGATCGTATCGTCCCACCTCATGCGCCGGCGGGAACGCGCGGCGGCGCTGCTGGAAGCCGAGCCATGGGACTTGGTGGTGCTGGACGAGGCGCACCACGCCCGCCGGCACGGGGCTGGCAGCGCGTCCGAGGGCGGCCCTAACACCCTGCTGCGGCTGATGGGAGCGTTACGCGGGCGCACATCCGGGCTGGTGCTGCTGACGGCCACGCCCATGCAGGTCCACCCTGTGGAGGTGTGGGACTTGCTGAACCTGCTCGGCCTGCCTCCGGAATGGACAAAGGATGCGTTCTTGTCATTCTTTGACGATGCCGCGCACCCTAACCCCGGCCACGACGCGATGGAACGCATGGCGGCGCTGTTCCGCGCTGTGGAGCGGCACTGGGGCCGGGCGGACGCGGGTGGGCCGCCCAAGCCGCTGCGCGAGCGCCGGATGTTAGACGCCCTGCGCGGCCCGGCTGCGACGCCCCGCCGCCAGCTTGAAGCCGGGCAGCGCCGGGCGGCGGTGGCGCTCATGGCGCGCAACACCCCGGTGGCCCGGCTGATCAGCCGCAACACACGCGAACTGCTGCGGCAATACCAGCGGGCCGGCGCCTTGCAGGCCCAGATCGCCGAGCGGGACGTGGAGGACCGCTTCATCGCGCTGTCGCCGGACGAACGGGCCATCTACGAGGCCGTGGAAAGCTACATCTCGATCACTTACCAGCAGGCATTCAATGCGCCGGCGCAGCAGCGCAACGCGGTGGGCTTCGTGATGACGATCTACCGCCGCCGCCTGGCGTCGTCGTTCTATGCGTTGCGGCAAACGCTGGCCGGTCGCTTGGACGCGCTGGGGAAGGTCAACGCCCACCTCGGGCCGCTCGACGAGGAGGTGGACGACGACGACCCCGATGCCCCCGATGAGGACGACGCCAATCAGATGGCTCGCCAAGCCCTGGTCGCCGAGGAACGGTTGGGGATCGCGGGCATCCTGTCCATGGTGAGCCGCTTGCCGCCTGACACAAAGGCTGGCGCGCTGCGGACGGTGATCAGCGCCTTGCGTGCGGACGGCTACAAGCAGGTCATGGTGTTCACCCAATTCACCGATACTATGGATATGCTGCGGGACGGGCTAGCACGGGACGGGGCGCAGGTGATCTGCTTTTCCGGGCGCGGCGGCGAGGTGCCGGCGTTGGGCGGTGGATGGCGGGCCGTGACGCGCGACGACGTGAAAGGCCGCTTCCGAGACGGGCGTGCCGACGTGCTGCTGTGCACGGACGCGGCCGCGGAGGGCCTCAACTTCCAGTTCTGTGGGGCGCTGGTCAACTACGACTGCCCTTGGAACCCCATGCGGATCGAGCAGCGGATTGGGCGCATAGACCGCTTGGGCCAGGAGTTCGGGCGCATCCGCGTGATAAACCTCCACTACGAGAACACGGTGGAGGCCGATGTGTACGACGCGCTGCGGCGGCGCATTGGGTTGTTTAAAAAGGTGGTGGGCGGCCTGCAGCCCATCCTGGCGCAGGCACCGCGCTTGATCAGCCAGCAGGTGCTGTCAGGTGGGCGGGACGGCGCAGCGGCGGCAGTGGAACGGGCTGCGGACGCCCCGGTAAGCGGCTTTGACCTCGACGCCGCTGCGTCCGCGGACGAACCCGTCGCGGACCGCGCGGAACCGTTGCTCACCTTGGCTGACCTGCAGCGTCTCCTCGGCCGTCCAGACCTGCTACCGTCCGGAACCGAGGCGGAGCGATACGGGACTAGCGAGTGGCGGTTGTCCAGCCCTGGCCTGCCCGGCATCCGGGTCACGACGGACCCAGCATTTTTTGAGGCCCATGCCGACTCCGTGGAGTTCTGGAGTCCTGGTGGCCCGGGCTTTCCCTCTCCGGAGCTTGCTGGCGGCGAGGCTTCGTTCGATGCCGGCTTGCTGCGGCGCTTGGACCTGTAGCTTACAAGTCCGTGCAACCTTGCGGCCCAGCTAAAGAAGGTCAATTGGCTTTTCAGCGTTCGTCGAGATCGGGTTGGGGCCACGACCAGTTGCAGGCCACAGCAGCTACCGATGCAGGCCGCTATCCTCCCACATAGCATTTGGGCGTCTCCCCTTTTTGGGGCCGAGCCACTGCCCGCTGCGCTGCGCTCCGCTCCCGGAGCCGCGAAGCCGCGTCTCCGCCCTTGTAAGTTAAAACTGGTGCTGGCGGCGGCCGTCGTGAGCACCTGCGGCGGTGTTCCTGCTCCGCCCTCGGACCTTGTGTCTGTCCCGAAGATCGGGACCCGCCGCACTCGTCGCCTCCGGCCGAACGGTATGCAGGGCACCAGCACGCCTGGAGAGCCTGGTTACAAGGATGGTCCACGCGAGGCGGCATCGGTCAGCAACACCAGAGAGGATGGCGCTTATGGACATACTGGGGATCGACATCAGCAAGCGGCGCTTCGACGTCGCGCTTATCCACTTGGAACGGGTCAGGCAGACTGCGTTCCCGAACACCGAGGCAGGCTTCAAGGAACTGTTCGCATGGCTGGCGAAGCACCGCCCCTTCCCTGATGCTCGGCTACATGCCTGCATGGAAGCAACGGGCAACTGGGGGCTGGACTTGGCCGAGGTGCTGCATGGGGCCGGCGTGCGGGTCAGCATCGTCAACCCAGCACGGGTAAAGGCCCATGGGCAAAGCGAGCTGGCTCGCAACAAAACGGACAAGCTCGATGCGGCGTTAATCGCCCGGTTCTGCCGGGCACACCAGCCCGCAGTCTGGACGCCTCCGGCCGCCCACATGCGGGAACTGCGAGAGCTGGTGCGTCGCTGTGATGGCCTGAAGGCCATGCGGGTGCAGGAGATCAACCGCCAAAAGTCCGGTACCGCATCGCCGGCAGTCGCCACTTCGATCTCGGCTCACCTCGATTGGTTGGACCAGCAGATCGAAGCGGTCATGGATGCCGTGCAGGCGCTGGTGGCAACGGACCAGGTATTGAGGCGCAACCATGAGCTGCTGCTGACCATTCCAGGCATCGGCGTCACTACGGCGTCCGTGCTGTTGGCGGAGCTGCCGAACATCGCTGACTTCACGCCAAAAGGGCTGGCGGCGTTCGCCGGCTTGTCCCCGCAGGAGCATAGCTCTGGCAGCACGGTTCGCAGGCCAGGGCGCATCAGCAGGATGGGTTCCGAACGCCTGCGCCGGGCGCTCTACATGTGCGCGCTCAGCAGCAAGCGACGCAACCCAGCGCTTGCCGGGTTCGTGGTCCGTCTGGCGGCGGCGGGCAAGGCGCCAAAGGTCATCCTGCTGGCGGTTGCCCGGAAGTTGCTGGTGTTCGCTCACGCGATTATCCGAGCACAGAAGCCGTTCAAGATGGCGGCAGGGCTTGCAGGACAACCCGAACCATCGCCGGGCTAAGTGTAAGTGCTCGACATCATCGGCGCTCGTGCTCGATTTCATGCCGAAGCCCTGCTCGGATTAAGTGATCGCAGCGCGACCGCCCTGCTCACATTAGCTGCTTCCATGCTCGCGCTCGCAGATCGGCGCTCGACATTGAGCGCGCGTGCTCAAGATCGGTGATGCTGGATGCTGGCGGCGGTTGGGCGCATGGGGGTGCGTGGAGCGCGCAGCGCCAGCAATGCCACTGTCGAGGCGAGGCCCAGCCCCGAGGACACGGCCAGCACGCCCAGGCCGATCCGGTCGAGCAGCAACCCGAATAACAACGGCGCTCCTGCTTGCGCCACGCGAGCGGGCACCGCGAGGACGCCGGCGCGCAGGCCATAACCGGCCGGCCCGAACAGGGCGAGCGGCAGCGTGCCCTGGGCGATGGTCAGCATCCCGTTGCCTGCCCCGTGCAGCACGGTGAACGCGGCCGTGGCCAGCCCGCCGAACAGGGCCAGCGCCGCGGCGCCCGCCGGGTGCAGCACGGTCGCGATCCGGGCCGAGGCGAGCGGGTGCAGCCGGCGCATCAGGCCGAACTCGACCAGCCGCGCCGCCACCTGGGCCGGACCGACCAGCGCGGCTGCGGCGATGGCAGCCGACGCGCTCGCACCTCCTGCCTCCAGCAGCCGCGGCAGGTGCGCGGCCATGCCGGTGCTGACCACCCAGGTGGCGGCGAACACGAAGGCCAGCAGCGCCATCGCGCGCCGGGACGCCGGCTCCGCGCCTGCGTCCAGCACCCTGGCGTCCTCGGGTGGGGGTGGCGGGGCGGACGGGACCAGGAAACGGTTGAGCGGCAGGCCGACCAGCAGGTGCAGCCCGGCCCAGGCCAGGCACGCACCGCGCCAGCCCACGGCGTCGTTGAGCAGCGCCGAGAGCGGCCAGCCGACCGTGCTGGCGAACCCGGCGATGAGTGTGATCCCGGTGATGGCGCCGCGCGCGTCACGGCCATACAGCCCGGCCAGCGTCGCGAACGCGCTGTCGTAGAGGCCGAGCGCCATGCCCGCGCCCAGCACCAGCCAGGCTACTGTCAGCAGCACCGGCCCGTGCGCCGCGGCGAGCAGCGCGAGACCGGCGGCGAACACCAGGTTGGACAGGCACAGCACGCCACGACCGCCGCGGCGGTCGATGGCCCGGCCCACCGCCGGGCTGAGGGCGGCCGAGAGCAGCAGCGCCGCCGAGAAGGCCGCGAACACGGCAGTAGGCGGGATGCCCAGCTCGCGCGCGATGGGGTCGGCCAGGATGGCGGGCAGGTAGTAGCTCGACGCCCACGCCAGCGTCTGCGCCGTGCCGAGCGCCAGGACGACGACGGTGCGGCGCTCGGGCGCCGGCGTCATAGCGCGGTCGGCAGGGTGAACGAGGCGACGCGCTCGCTGTAGCGGTCCACCAAGGTGTCGGCCCGGTCGCGCGTGAGCCAGGTGAAGCGCACCAGCTCCTCCATCACGTCCACCACGCGGTCATACAGCGGACCCGGCCGCATCCGCCCGGCCTCGTCGAACTGCTCATACGCCTTCGGCACGCTGGACTGGTTCGGGATGGTAAACATCCGCATCCAGCGGCCGAGCAGGCGCAGCGTGTTCACGGCGTTGAAGCTCTGCGAGCCGCCCGACACCTGCATGACCGCCAGCGTGCGGCCCTGGGTGGGACGCACGCCGCCCATCTCCAGCGGCAGCCAGTCGATCTGGTTCTTGAACACGCCCGTGACCGCGCCGTGCATCTCGGGGCTGCACCACACCTGCCCCTCGCTCCACAGCGACAGGGCGCGCAGCCTGGCCACCTCCGGATGGTCCGGACTGACGCTGCCAGCCATCGGCAGCTCGCGCGGGTCGTAGATGCGCGGCTCGGCGCCGAGCACCTCCAACAGCCGCGCTGCCTCCTCGATCAGCAGGCGCGAATAGGACCGCTCCCGCAAGGAGCCGTAGAGCAGCAGGATGCGCGGCGGGTGTTGCGCGCGGCGGGCCGGTTCCAGGCGGGCCGGGTCGGGCGGGGCGAGCAGTTCGGGCCGCAGCGCGGGCAAGGTGTCGAGCGGCGATGCATCGCCGGAGGGTCCATCACGCATCGACCGCGCCCCGCTCGTACCAGCCCCGGCTTCGCCGTACGATATGCACGACGGAGAGCATGACCGGCACCTCGACCAGCACGCCGACCACCGTGGCGAGCGCCGCCCCGGACTGGAAGCCGAACAGGGCGATGGCGGCGGCGACGGCCAGCTCGAAGAAGTTGCTGGCGCCGATCAGCGCCGAGGGACCCGCGACGCACCAGGCCGAGCCGAGGCGGCGGTTGAGCCAGTAAGCCAGGCCGGCGTTGAAGTAGACCTGGATCAGGATGGGCACGGCCAGCATTAGGATCACGAGCGGCTGCGCGATGATCTGCTCGCCTTGCAGGCCGAATAGCAGCACGAGCGTTAGCAGCAGGGCCAAGAGCGACACCGGCCCCAGCACGGATAGGGTGCGAGCGAGGGCCGGTTCCCCGCCAGAGCGCAGCAACGCCGCGCGCCAGGCTTGGGCGGCGATCACCGGCACGACGATGTAGAGCACGACCGAGAGCAGCAGCGTGTCCCAGGGCACGGTGATGCTGGACAGCCCGAGCAGCAGGCCGACGATGGGCGCGAAGGCGACCACCATGATGAGATCGTTCAGCGCCACCTGGCTCAGGGTGAAGGTCGGCTCGCCGTCGAGCAGGTTGGACCAGACGAACACCATGGCGGTGCAGGGCGCGGCGGCGAGCAGGATCAAGCCTGCGATGTAGCTGTCCACCTGCCCTTCGGGCAGCCAGGGCCGGAACAGCCAGCCGATGAACAGCCAACCGAGCAGCGCCATGCTGAACGGCTTGACCAGCCAGTTCACGCCGACGGTGGCGAGGATGCCGCGCCAGTGACCGCCCACCTGGCGCAGGCTGCCCAGGTCGATCTTGAGCAGCATGGGCACGATCATGAGCCAGATCAGCCCGGCGATCGGCAGGTTGACCTCCGCCAGCGTGGCATTGCCGATGGCGCGGAAGACGCCCGGCGCGAGCTGGCCGAGGCCGATGCCGGCGACGATGCACAGCAGCACCCACACGGTCAGGAACCGCTCGAAGGTGCTCATCGCCGGCCGGGGCGCCGCGGCCGTGACGGCGGCCTGCCCTGCGGCGCTCATGCCGGTGCCTCCGTCACGCGCCGACCGGCGGCGTCCACCACCGCCTCGCCGTCCTCCTTGGTGAAGGCGCCGCGTTGCGGATGGGGCAGGATGTCCAGCACCAGTTCGGACGGCCGGCACAGCCGCACGCCCTGCTCCGTGAACACGAAGGGGCGGTTGATGAGGACCGGGTGCGCCAGCATGGCGTCGAGCAGGGCGTCGTCGGACAGGGCGGGATCGTCCAGGCCCAGCGCGTCGTGGGGCGTGCCCTTGCGGCGCAGCGCCGCGCGGACCGTGAGGCCCGCGGCGTGGATCGCCGCGGCCAACTCGTCGCGGGTGGGCGGGGTGCGGAGGTATTCCACGACCGCGGGCTGCTCGCCGCTATTGCGGATCAGGCCCAGCGTGTTGCGCGACGTGCCGCAGGCCGGGTTGTGCCAGATGGTGACGGTCACGACGCGATCCCCTCGGCGGCGTCGGGCCGCACCCGCCCGATCTCCTCGACGCGGCGGGTCAGCGCCATGCGGTCCAGCCCGGCGACAGGCAGGGACGCGAACAGCTGGATGCGCCGCTCCAGAACTTGGAACGCCTCGCGGAACGCCAACATGCGCTGCACGTCGGTGCCCAACTCGTCCGCGGGGTCCGGTAAGCCCCAGTGCGCCGTGACCGGCTGGCCGGGCCAGGCGGGGCACGCCTCGCCCGCGGCCTGGTCGCAGACGGTGAACACGAAGTCCAGGGACGCCGCCCCCGGGGCGGCGAACTCGCTCCATGGCTTGCTGCGCAGCCCCGCCGTGGGCAGCCTCTGCTCGGCCAGAAGTTGGAGCGCGAGCGGGTGAACCTCCCCGCGCGGGAAGGAGCCTGCGCTGTGGCCGTGAAAGCGGCCGGCGCCGTGATGCTCCAGCAGGCGCTCGGCTAGGATGGAACGGGCCGAGTTGCCGGTGCAAAGGAACAGAACCTCGTAGGGCGGGCGGTGCATGGGGCGTCCCTGTGTTAAGCGACGGCAGGCTGGCAGGCGACCGCGGCGGCCGGGTCGCACACGCCGCCCGTGCCGCCCCGGCCGCAGCAGTTCTCGGTCAGGTAGGCGACCAAGCCGTTCATGGCCGTGAAGTCGGCCGCGTAGATGAGCCGGCGGCTGAGGCGCCGCTGGGTGACGAGCCGTGCCCGCAGGAGATGTTGCAGGTGGAAGGTCAGCGAGGACGGCGGCACTCCCAGTCGTTCGGCGATGACGCCGGCGGGGAGGCCGTCCGGCCCGTGCTCGACCAACATCCGGTAGATCGCCAGCCGATGCTCATGGGCCAGGGCGGCCAGGGCCTCGACGGTGTGCTTGGTGTCCAAGGCGGTCATCCGACTGTTCGAGGATGGTCGAACATCATCGAGCCGACGCTGGTTGTCAACGACCATATGAGAATTGTCGAAGTATCTTATATAGGCATACCCTAGCGGCACGTCAGCATGGAACGGTCCAACCGCCCCAACAGGGTTGGTTCCGGCGTTCTGGGACAGCACCGGGCAAGGGTCTAGACCCAATCGGCACGCCATGCGGCGCTGCCTGCCTCACGATCACCGATCTTGAGCACGCGCGCTCAATGTCGAGCGCCGATCCGCGAGCGCGAGCATGGAAGCAGCTAATGTGAGCAGGGCGGTCGCGCTGCGATCACTTAATCTGAGCGCGATTTCGCGATGAAGTCGAGCACAGCCGCCGATGAAAGCGAGCAGCTACAGCTAAGGTTTGGCTTTGCTGCCAACGGCGATGGTCAAGCCGTCACCGTGACCTCCCCGGAACCGCCCATTTTGCGGAACGTGAGCCGGTCCCACGCGACGCCGGGGCGGTTCAGCAGGCGGTCAACGGTTTCGAGGCGCTGCACGCACGCCAACCCCTCCCTGCCTGCCAGCTTGGCCGTTTCTTCTGCACCCACCTCGAACATGCGCCGGCCCGGCGGCACCGGGCCGTGGCGGAGCGAGATCATCAAGAGGCCCTCTGGTCGGACCAGAGCGGCCACGCGCGGCATGGCGCGATGCCGCTGCTGTTCGTCCAGGTGCATCCACACGGCGGTGAGCATCACCACGTCGAACGCCGCGCCGCGCTGCGAAAGGATACGGAGGTCTGGCAGGCTGTCATCCAACCACTCGATGTCCGGCCCGGGGTGCAGCGCCATGGCGCGTTCCCGCAGGGCTGCCGTCGGCTCGGCGGCGGTAACAGCGTAGCCCAGGGTGGCAAAGCCCGCCGCGTCCCGCCCCGTGCCTGCGCCGATGTCAAGCACCCGCGCCGGCAGCGGCGGGAGCAATGGCAGCAGGGGCGCGTGACCGTCAGCGAAGGAGACGCTCTCATACTGGCGCACAAGGGCGTCCGCTTCCTCAGCGTAGCCTTCGGTGCCGCTTGGTCCGTGGGGCATGGCTCCCGCCTCCGGCCAGTGTTGGCTATACCCGATGTTGGCGGAACGGTAGCAATCCGGGAAGGGCGAAAGCACGCAGCCATTTGACACGGCGCAGCAGATGCTCGCCCACTTGCGCCGCAACACGGCATCTGCGGGTAACGTCGGTTCACAATTTGGGGCTGGGGTCGCAGCGCGAGGTAATGCCGCGCTACCAGGCCAGGCACGTCGTGGGCGCACTGCTAAAGGAGTTCATCGAGGTGGGGAACGACAACCCTCATGCCGGCGCGCTGGTGCGTGCCACGCTAGCAACTGCTAAGCTGAGCCGGGTGGTGGCGTGCCACCACCCGGCGAATTCAATGCCGCTTATCCATCTCCGTCGCCAACATTTCGCAAAACCTTGCCATCATCGGCTTTGAGGCCGAACACCGCCAGCAGTTGTTCTGCCACTAGAACCCGAAGCTGAACTAGGTTCAATGACCATCCCCATGCTGCCATTGCCATCGTGACATGAGCTTCCAACTGGAATTGCTGGGCGCGGGGCATAGTCTTGCGTCTGTCCAGCTCGTGGACCCTGATTGAACTGACAGATTGTGCTCATACCTTGTGCCTTAGAGTTAGTTAAGGGGTAGAGTCCAAGTGCTACAGTGAAGAGAGTTGCGTAAAAAACCTTGCCAAGCTTCATTCTAAGCCTCCCGTTGCTACGAAGATCACATCATGAAAGCAAACACCCTATTACAATCATAAGATCAATCAGGCAGATAGCAAAAAATAGTTATTGGTCAGACAATGCATTAAGACTAAAGGTCTAATTTACTTGATATGCAGCACTCACTCCAATCACTTGATACCCTGGAGGAGATAAGAGTGGGCCAGATGCTCCTGGTGGAAAGAAACAGGTAGGTTCGTTGCATGGATACTGAATCTGCTGACCAGAGCTATTTACCATCACAATCCCAGAAACCATAATTGGAATTGGGCAATTATTTCCCGTCATCCCGTTATCAATCCAGATGCACGACGACGGATTGATAGCTTGCCTAGCTGTTTGATTAACTTGCGGCCATGAAATTTGTGAGCTGAACGCACCAGGTTGTGCTGAGTAAGTCCGCACTGCTGGAGATAGTGGGGAGGAATTTAAGAGTGAAGCAACACGCTGTGCATTATCTCTCGCTTGCCCCTCAAGGCCTTCCCAACCTACCGTGTAAGTGAAAGCAAACTGCTCAACACCCATAGTCTGATATTGCATAACATGGGTTAACTCATGTGCCCATAATTTCAGACTATCAGCATTGTCATTAGTCGCCATTTGATTATTTGAGAATACAATGACGTCATCAAGGGTTATCGCGCCTTCTTGATTAAACCAATTTGCAAGTGCAGCATCTAGTGTCAAACCTCCTCCGGCAGTAGTCCACCGCACTTTGTCCAGAATGTTTGGCGGAAAATGAGGAGCTAAAGCATTTCGCACATATGAAGGGATTGGTTGAGCTCCTCTGTTCAACGCTTGACCACGTGAGAAACGGATGGCTGTTGCTAGAACCGGGGCAGCAGGATTAAGGAGAGCCTGTCCAACATCTTTCGGTAAGTTCTGAATCATCTCGGGTATAGCAAGAATGTTTGGAGGTTTGACTGTGACTGTGCCACGGTTAAGATCAATATCCACCCCAGTGATCTCTGATAGCCAACTCGCCTTAGCGTTAGTACTACTTAGAGTTAAACCAATAAGAATGAAGTAACCCCACATTCTCTGGTCCCCCCGTGACCTCGAGCGCGTGTGCATTTTGAAATGCCCCTGAACGTTTGTGCATCATTACGAAGCGAGCGTAACATTTTTTAATGGTTAATGGCTAGACTTTTTGCGGCAGCCTCAACACCTGCACTGCTGGGCCAGATCGCCTTAGCATGGTAAATCGGACGTATCCTCGCCTTCAGGATCGGTTGAAGTTTGTGCCCACTAAGCGCTTTATGCATATCAGCATCTCGGGAGGACCTTAGCCCGAAAAGCCAGAACTGGTTGGAGAGATTTGATTTACACGTTCATGAGGAGGCCTGATCGATCTCGATTAGGATCCTTCTATTGACGCAAATAGGTTGATAAGATTAAAATCTTACGAAGGATTGGCAGGGAACTCCAGGTTGGCACCGATTTACAGCCTGGAAGTTGGCTCAGGATGGAAAATATTGGAGATCGAAGTGTTTGGAACCAATGATCATGGACGACACCACACTCGTGATGCAAGCAGCACTTAACGGCATCGAACTAGCCTGTTTGTTCAAGAGCTTCGTGGCCGATCACTCCGCCAGTGGTCAATCGATGCACATGCTCGAAGATTGGCGCCTGAGTCAGCCAAGGCTATTACTCCACTACTCCGGTCGGCGTCATGTTCTCGCGTCATAGCGCGCGTTCATAGACATGCTGCGCGAGCCGTCCGATTAGTGTCGCCAACACGCGTTCTACGTAGGAATATGGAGGCGGGTGCTCACCCCACTTGCTTCGGAACACGGTATCTTCGGGCAACGATCCTTCGCGCAGGTATGGCGGCGGCCGACCTACCGGCATCGCCGCTCGCCTGTATGGATGCAGCTTCACCGCCGTTGAATTTGTGTCCACATTTGTGTATATGATAGCATGGACGTTGAGTGGGACGAGAACAAGCGGCTGAGCAACCTGGACGAACACGGCGTCGATTTCAGGGACGCCGCGCTGATCTTCTTGGGGCCGGTGATCGAGGCGGAAGACACCCGCGCGGCATACGGCGAGCAGCGGTTCCGGGCCTTGGGCCGGATCGACGGCGACTGCTTCATGGTCGCCTACACATGGCGCGGTCCTGCCCGCCGAATCATTAGTGCATGGAAGGTTGATGATGATGGACAGCGACGATACACGGCAATTCTCTCTTGAAAGCCTTGAAGAGCTACGCGCTCAGGGCAAGACGAAAACCCGCGCCGACGCGTCGACCATGCCGGTAGACGCCGACTTCTGGGCTTCGGCCCGTGTGGTCATGCCGCCGGGCAAAGCATCCGTACACATGCGCCTTGATAGCGACGTGCTCGACTGGTTCCGCGCTCAGGGCAAGGGCCACCTGACACGCATGAACGCCGTTCTGCGCTCGTTCATGGAAGCTCATAAGGGATCGGGGCATCAGTAGCCAATGATAGAAAGCCTATCTCTGTCCTGACCTTGCCTCGCTAACCCCTGCCAAGGTCAGCTCAGGGGCATTGATATTGGGCAGCGGCGGAGATGGCCGCCAAGCATTCCGGAGGAATGCAATGGTGTATGCCGACTTAATGGCTTCCTACCCGCGACGCTTCTGGCACGGACCTGGGACGCTCGTGCGACGAAAGTGGCACGCTCGTGCGACGGTCCTGGCACGCTTGTGCGACGGAACTGAGGCGCGTCAGCGTCCACGACGGATGTGAGATAGTCAGTTCCCGTTCGCATCCGTGTCGTCGACCCTGCCGACCATGAGCAAGAAGCGAGCCGGTTTGGGGGTGGTCCTGAAGACCATAGCAAGAGGGCCGGAAAGGTCCCCGCTATTCTATTACCTGTATGACAACCACGACGACATCGTGCGGGCCGCCATGGGCCGCCGCATCAGGTGGGAAGCTCTCGCAGCGAACCTTCAGGGTTTGAGCCTCCTTGACGGAGCCGGCCAGCCGCCAACTCCCGAAACAACCCGGAAGACCTGGTGGAAGGTTCGCAAGGAGGTCCTGAAGCACCGGACCCTAAGATCGACGGGCATGCTCCCGCGAAGTGCCACGAAAACCAGAAGGCCCTCGGCCGACTGGCTTCCGCCCGCGCTTGCACAATCGAATGCGCCGCCTCCGTCAGGAGGCGTGCATCAGGGCGGCCAACCGGCCGTCCTGCCTGACGCGCTGCCGCTGCACAAGCAGCCGGCGCCGCCTCCGTCTGCGGAGACCAGCCAAGACAGTAACCGACCTGCTCCTGGCTCAATCGAAGCCGCGAGGCAGAAGGCGAATCTGCGCAGCGGCCTCAAGGCCAACGGCGATCCACTCCACAAGAGGTAAACATGAACGCGATCCCACCGAAGCCCGAAAATGAAAAGTCCAAGCCCGAACCGAAGGTCACGCAAACGCGCGCGCCCGTTCTTGCGACCCGCCTTGGGCGTGGCCGCCTAGGCGGCAGCACGATCTGCGATCTTCTGGCACAACGTGCCCGGATGGCGGGCCGACCGATCACGGTCGCTGACGGCGACCTTCTCAACCCGACGCTGGCGGGGCTGTATCCACCTGGTTCACCGGGCGGGGCAACCCAGCCGAAGTCGTCCCAGCCGGCACATGTCGGTGAGTGGATCGAGGACCTGGTGCATCAAATGATGCAGACCAGGACTTCAACCGTGCTCGACCTGGGAGGCGGCAACAGTGCCCTTGCTGATCTTGAGCACGATTTGCCGCTGGTGGACTTCTGCAAGGAGGCGGGCGTCACCTGCCTGCCGCTCTACTTTTGTGGTCCGGAGAAGGACGACTTCGACCACATCGCGGCGTTGCACAAGGCCGGTCACTTCCGCGGGCCACAGTCCATCTTGTTCCTGAACGAGAGCCTAATGCGTGCCGGCCAGACTGCTGCAGAAGCGTTTGAGCCAATCTTCCAACGCCCCGAATTGGAGAAGATGACCCAAGAAGGTGTGAAGATCGTTTACATCCCGCGTTTGTCGTGCCTGACCTCAATGCGAGCCACGGGGCTGAGCTTCTACGACGCGGCATCCAACAAGCCGGACAAGAATGGCCAGCCGATGCCTCCGATGCGGCAGTTCATGGTGAAGACCTGGTTGCGTCGGATGGAAGAAGCATTCGTGGAGGATGGAGTGGCGGAGTGGCTGCCGTGAGCGTGGCAGCGGAGGCGCTTCGCAGCGCTTCCCTCTCTCTGCGCGATGCCGCGCGGAAGGAGGGCATCATGCCTCACGATCCGATGTGGCTTTGGTCTGTGTCCCAGGAGGCAGCCCTGAACGCCCTGGCGACCCTGGTGGAGGAACAGGAGAAGCACAGCACCGCACTGATCCAGGACACCAAGGTCGTGGTGGATAACCAAGTGGCGGCGTTGAAAACGACGCTGGCGCTGGCACAGGAGCACAACAAGCGATCTGAGGTCATCGCCCGGCAATCGGAAATCGACAAGGAGCGGCTGGTCAGCCGCACGGTGGACGACCTGACGGAGCAGGTCTCGGCCAAGCTGAGCGGTGCTTTGGTGCTGCGCCAGCGGCGCTACGACCGCACCCATCGCTGGGGATCGGCCACACTCCTGGCCGGCGCCATGATGGCCTTGTTCCTGGGGGGCTACGGGCTGCACGCCTACCAGTGGCGGTTCGAGATGGGCAGCGTGCAGCGCTGCCTCCAATCGGCCGTGCGGAGCGCGGATGGGACGCTGTTCTGCCAGGTGAAGGCAGTCCGGGCCGAATGGTAAAGAGACGGTTCCCGTTCGCATGTGGACGGGAGAACGTGCTGGTGGATCAGAAAGGAGCCATGATGCGTAGGATTAGACTTACCACCGTGTTCGCGTGCCTTCTGGCGAGCGGGCTATCGCAAGCACAAGCACAACAACCTCAGACTGGTCGCCAGCAACAAGGGTTTACCTCGCAAGAGCTGGATCGCATGTCGCAGCGACGAATGCAGGAGCTGGGCCGTGTTGACCATGGCCCGCCCGTGCCCCAGTCCTCTGTACCCAGGGAGCAGCTGTTCCAGTCTGCTGAACCCTGGATTTGCAAAAGCACTCAGGACGGACTTCCAGTTTACAGCCAGCCGAATGCCGCTGCTCCGGTCATGGGAGAAACGATGAGCCAGGTGGCCGTGGGCGGACGGTCGCAGAACGGGTTCGCGCGCATCCTGTTTCCCAATGGCAGGATTGGCTGGATATCAGCCAATCAAGTGCGTGATTACGTGAACGAGTTCAACCCGAGCGCCACTTGCCAAGTCAAAGGGGTTCGCGCTGATGGCGGCCCTGTTTTCAGCGTGCGCTGATGCAGCGCAACATTCGGTCAGGACGAGCGCTGCTGCTTGCAGCACTGCTTGCCCCTGTGAGCGTGGCACAGGCGGACCCGTCCGTAGTCACGATGAATGGCGTTCCGGCCCAGGTGATCCCGAGCATCCCAGAGCTGGGCGCACCGACCTTCGTCACGCCGGCTGGTGCCGGCTCCTTCATGGGTGACGAGGGTGGTCCGGCCGGCACAAACGTGTCCACTGGTACGGACGGCGCAGCAGGCGGGTCGGTCCCGTCTTCCGACTGGACCGGCTACTCTGGCAGTGGCACGCCGACGATGGATAAGATGATGGCCACGCCTTATGGAGGGCTTGCCTCCGCAGCTGCAACCCAATTGGGTGTAAACCCGGAGGCGATGGCCGGCCTTGGCCAGTTGGAGTCTGGCTTCCGGAATGTGCCCACTGCGAACGGCTCGTCCTCGGCCACAGGCCCATGGCAGATCACGTCGGGAACCTGGACGGATACAGTGGGTAAGTACAACTTACCCTACACCGCAAGCGACATCACCAATCCCGCAGCTCAGGCTCAAGTGGCAAGCTACATCGCCAAGGATTATGCAGCCGCAGTTTCCAACAAAACTGGCCAGCCAGCGACTGTGTTGCAAACCTACGGAGCATGGGTATTCGGCCCCTCTCCTGGAGGCAACATGGCGCGGGCAGACGCTTCTGATCCATTGAGCAGCTTCGTGTCCGCAAAGGCGTTGTCGAACAACAACATGACCGGTTGGACGGTGGGACAGTTCTACTCGACATTCGGCAACAAGCTGGGTTCAACCAGCAATCAAACGGTGCTGGCTAAGCTTTAGCAACAGGACTGCTCCTCACCCTATTTACAGGGTGGCCGGCGTCTCGCTCTCGGATGCAACTACACGTCTCGTCCTGCGTCGCGGGGCGGGATGTGCGATGTGGAAATCCACCAGCAGCTCCAGCCAGACAGCGGTGTCGTCGTCAACAGCACTGCTGCCGCTTGTCCAGCGATTGATCGTGGTTTGGTGGCGTCCGGTCCGGCGGGCCAGGTCCCGCTCTGACCAACCGAGCACGGCAAGGCAGATCAGCAACCGGTAAGCTGACATGGGACGCCTTGGCCGCACATCGGTATTGTGTTCATTCTGAACACACGAAGCAGACCCGGATGGTGGGGACACCGATGGGCTGTGTTCATCTTGAACACACGCCCTTGACCCTGCCGGGGGTGAGGCAGTGCCGGCGTGACTTCCTGCGCCTGGCGTGTCCTCCTGATACGCGATCCACTCCACCAGGTCGAGCTGCATGACGTCCTCCATGCCCCGAGCATGGGCGGTCTGGACGCGAACGGCCCAGCCGTTCGCTGCCCAAACTTTTCCTGACAAACCCCGGTGCCGTTCGCATCCTGCAACCTGACCCTGCCTGCATCGGGCGAGAGATCGCCAGCAGCAGGG